>CALLYK010000395.1 GCA_937858365.1 uncultured Isosphaeraceae bacterium
ATCGACGCCAGCATGACGTTTTACGCGGATGTCCTGGGGTTTGAGCCGACCTTCACCATGCCCGGGCCAGATGGCCGCACGGTGCATGGCTCCATGAAGCGGGGCGACGTGGCGATCATGTTTGCCCTGCCCTATGCGGACGATGCGCACGACCAGCCGCCCTACGGCAATGGCGTGGCGCTGTACACGACCATCGCCGACGATGAGGACGTGGACGCCCTCTTTCGCCACGCGCGGGAGAAGGGCGCAACGATTCTCTATGAGCCCACGGACCAGTTCTGGGGCCACCGGGATTGGGGCATGGCCGACCCCCAGGGCTATGTGATGATTGTCTCCAAGGTCGTCAGGAACGTCAGCGAGGAAGACATGCGCCGGGGGGCGGCCGAACTGGCTGGAATGGCTGGCTAGGCCTTCGGGATTCGGTTCACCCGCATGTAGTGCGTCTGCTTTCCGGGCGTGGTGACCCGGCTGCCGGAGGCGAAGCGGGCGGCGCCGTCGTGCGGGCTGCGACTGTGCCTGGTGATGCGAGACGAGGAGTGTCGGCGCGCGAGCGGTTGACGTGAGAGGGCAGGGACGGCCGCGACCGTGGCGCACTCGCCCAGCGAGCGGCCACGAGTCGGGCGTCGGAGGGGAGTGCTAGGCCTTGGCGAGTTCGGCCTGGCGGCTCAACTCGGTCAGGTTCAGATCCTTGATGGACACCGAGCTCGTACCGAGACGCGCGGACGCGCCGTCGATTTCTCCGCGAGGCGGAAGTCGCCGCGAAACTTGAGCACCCAGGGATCGTGCCGGTTTACGACCTTGGCTGGGGGACGGACGGTCAGCCCTTCTATGTGATGCGGCTCGTCCAGGGTGAAGCGCTGGACAAGGCCATCACGCGCTTCCATCAACGTGACGCGACCGATGCTCAAGGCAACGACCTGGATCGTCGAAAGCTGCTCAATCACTTCGTCGCCGCTTGCAACGCAATCGCTTATGCGCATGGGCGCGGGATCGTCCACCGCGATATCAAGCCCGCCAACATCATGCTGGGCGATTACGGCGAGACCCATGTGGTCGATTGGGGCCTGGCGCGCCCCATGAGCGAGATCGACGAGGGCCCCGTGGAGGTCCTCAAGCCGACTGATCCCGATGAGGTCACGGTCCCCGGCTCCGTGCTGGGTTCGCCCGGATACATGAGCCCAGAACAGGCGTCCGGCCGAAGCCGTGATGTAGACGCGACCAGCGACGTGTATAGCCTGGGGGCGACCCTCTACACGATCTTGACCGGCCGTGTGCCTCCCCGGGCCTCGTCGAGTGATCAGGCCCCGATGGCGGACGTCCCAGCACCCAGGGAAATCCGCGCCGACGTGCCACGGGCCCTGGAGGCGATCTGCTTGAAGGCGATGGCTGCCGACAAGGCCGTGCGTTACAAGTCCGCCAAGGACCTGGCCGAGGACCTTCAGAAATGGCTGGCCGATGCCCCTGTTTCGGCTTTTCGCGAGCCCTTGAGCAAGCGTCTGGCGCGTTTGGCGAAGCGTCATCGACCTATCGTGGCCGGGCTCTTCGTGGCCTTGACCCTCGTGCCCGTGGGACTCGCCCTCTTCGCCCTGCGCGAGGTCCGCGCGTTGGCGCAGATGCGCGAGCGCGAGGCGCTGGCCTTGCGTTCGATCGCCGTCTATCGTCAGGCCGTGGAAGACAACCTCGACGTCCGCGCGCGCCCTGAGTTGAGGCCCCTTCAGAAGGCCATGCTCCAGGCCCCGCTCAACTTCTATCGGGACCTGCGCCGCCTTGTTCTGGATCGGGGCGCGAGCGACCCAGCGGACATTGCGCGCCTGGCTGAGGCCAGCTACACACTGGCCCGGATCACCGAGCAAATCGACACGAGCGCCCGAGCGATGGAGGAGTATGAGGAGGCCCTCGCCACCCTGCAACCGCTGCTCAACGTGAGGCAACCTCTTGCCGACGTGCAAGTCGCCGGCGCGAATTGCCTCAGTCAACTGGCCCTCCTCCAGCTCGGTAAGGGAAACGCGGATAGGGCCCGCGCGTCTCTGAAACAGGCCGAGAACCTGGCGAGTGCCGCCGTCGCCCAACGCGGCTCGCCGGAAGATAAGGCGGCCCTGGCTCGCTCGTTCACGCACTTGGGTAACGTCGAACTTCAGGAATCGAGGCGCAACCAGCTCGTCACCAACCAACCGATCGTCGCCCAAGCGGCCGTGCGTGCCTATGAACGCGCCTGCGAACTCTTGGGCCCATTGGTCCAAATGTACCCCGATCACCCCCAGTACGCGTTGGAATTGGCTCGTTGCGAACTCAACAGGGCGACCGCGCAATTCGCGCCCGCGACCGCATCGGAAGCTGTCGCTGCGCTCACGCGGGCCGGTGAGACACTGGAAACGATCCTGAAACAAAGCGTGACTCCGGTGGTCGCGTCCCGAGCGAAGGCCGAACTGGCGCGTTGTTGGACCAATAAAGCGAATATTCTAAGCCTCACGGCCATGCCGGCTCGCGCTGATGAGGCCCTGGCTGATTACGAAAAAGCCGCCGATCTGCTGAAAGGTCTCGCCCAAGAGGACCCAGCCGTGAGTTCCCATCGTTCCGATCGCGCGGCCGTTTTGAACAACCTGGGGCTCTTGCGCCATCGGATGTCGTCGTACGAGGCCGCGGCGGCGGACTTCGCCGAGGCGGAGAAGGTCCAACGCGAACTCGTGGTCGAGGCCCCCGAGAACGCCAATCGTTTGCTCGAATTCAGCAGGACGATCCAAAACGAGACGAACCTGGAAAGAGAGAGGTCGAGCGCCGACCCAACCCGCGACGAGGCCGCCGCCGCTTGGTTCGACCAAGCTGGCAAGCGACTGGCGGAAATGCCCGGATTCGTAGCGAGACCCGACATTGAGCAAGCCCTGCGCCGCGGCTTGTTGACCGGGCGAGCTGAATCGTTGACGAGGCTGCGCCGTCACGAGGAGGCACTTGAGACCTGGAAGCAGGCCATCGCCATTACCGATGGGACCGACAAGGCGCCCCTTCGCGTCGGTCGCGCCCGCACGCTCGCCTTGATGGGGGAGAGAGACTCGGCGAAGACCGAGTGCGGCGAGGTCGCGGCGCTGGAAGGTGTCGACTCGCTGACGCTCTACAACCTCGCCTGCGTCCACGGTGTTCTTGCCAGTGTCGAGCCGGAGGGGAGCGGACGTAACGAGCAGGTGGCGCTGGCCCTTATGGCCTTGAAGAAGGCCCTCGCGGCCGGCTTCGCGGACCTGGCCCAAGCCCGGATGGACCCCGAACTGAGCACGGTCCGAGAGTCGGCCGAATTCTCGCGGTTGGTCCCTCCGGTGAAGACGGAAAAAGGACCAAGCGGTCCCGAATGAGACGCGGTCCCCACCTCCTTGTTATTCTGGATGGGACCTTCCAACGCCCATCCGATCGAGCGGCCCCTTGAAACTCGACTTCCACGCGCCTTTGAACTCATCGGGCCCATTGACGCGTTTGGACCCGCGCTGGCTGGTCGTCGCGACCGTCGCGTTCGTCCTTCTGGTCGTGGCCACACCGCCGACCGCCTGGCGGGCCTTCGTGATCGAAGGGCTCGTTTTGTCCTTCTTCATGGGCCTGTCCGGACTCTCTCCAAGGACCCTCCTGCGCCGCTGGCTGGCCTTCCTGGTCCTGGTCGTCTTCCTCGCCGCGATGGTCGCCCTGGGACGTTCGCGAAGCGCAGGGCAAGGGGCCATCTTCGAGGTCTTCGCCGGGGTCGTGGCCAAGAACGGCTTGGCCTTCGGGGCGATGCTCATCCTTGGCGGCGTCCTCCCTTTTCCCAGGTTGCTGGGGGCCCTCTCCCGCTTGGGAATACCTGCCGTCTTGGTCACGACCTTGCATTTCATGGAACGTTATGTTCATGTGCTTATCGACGAACTCGGTCGGATGCTGCAGGCGCGACGCGCGCGGAATTTTCGCCGTTCCGGCCGTTTGGATTGGGGCATCCTGGGGGGCCTGCTCGGCGTCTTGTTCGTCCGGGCGATGGAGCGCGGCGAGCGCGTTCACGCGGCGATGCTCGCCCGTGGTTGGGATGGTACGATCGGTGCCCTCGACCTCGACACTGACGGCGCGGACCTCGCATGAGCTACCAACCCACGCAAGCCATTCTTGTGCGTGAACTGAGCTATCACTACCCAGACGGCCGACGCGCCCTGGGTGGTGTCAACCTCACGATCGCGCCTGGTGAGACGGTGGCCCTGGTTGGTCCCAACGGGGCCGGGAAGAGCACTTTTCTGCTTCATCTCAACGGCCTTCTTCCTGGCAAGGAGCGGGGTCGAGAACTGCACACGCACGGCCTTGTCCCATCGAACGGCAAGAAGGCGGGGGCCACCGTTTGGGTGGAGGGACTGGAAGTGAACGAACGCAATGGACCAGAGGTCCGTCGTCGCGTGGGCTTGCTCTTCCAGGACCCGGACGACCAGCTCTTCAGCACGACCGTGCTCGACGATGTCGCCTTCGGCCCGAGAAACCTGGGGAAATCGCGAGACGAAGCGCGCCGGATCGCTCGAGCGTGTCTGGCGGAAGTCGGCCTTCATGAGGCCGAGGCGCGCGTGCCTCATCATCTCAGCTTCGGCGAACGGAAGCGCGTGTGTCTCGCGGGCCTGCTCGCGTGCGAACCGTCGGTGCTGGCCCTGGACGAACCCACGGCCAATCTCGATCCGCGCGGACGTCGTCATTTCCTCGAAATCGTCCGCGGCCTTTCCGCCACGAAGTTGATTGCCACGCATGACCTGGAAATGGTGGTCGCCCTCTGCGAGCGCGTTGTCCTGCTCGACGGCGGCCGAATCATCGCCGATGGACCGACATTACCGATTCTCTCGGACGAGGGCCTTCTAGAAGCCCACGGCCTGGAAGTTGCCCTGAGCCTGAAGTTGGGAAAAAGGCGAGGCGATCACGGTGTCACGGAGGAAGTGGGACCCACGAAGCCACGCGGTGGCATCGGCGAATGACGTGAAGAAGAAGACCCTGCTCAAAGTCCTGTTCGCCCTCTCATTGCTTCTCGTCCTCATCTGGGCGGCCGATGAGGCGAGATATCGTTTTGCCATGCGCGCTGTTACGCGACATCTCGCAGCCAAGCAATTCGCCAAGGCCCGTGATCGTTTGGTCCCGCTCTCGGCCCAACGACCTCGCGATGGCGAGGCCCTCTATCTGCTGGGCGTCTGCGAGTCGGAGCTTGGTCGTGATGCCGAGGCGCGGGCCTTTTGGGAGCGCGTCGCGCCCGGGTCCGCCTCTTACGGTCGTGCCGGGGTGGCCCTGGCTCGTCAGGTCTTGCAACGGCACCAGTTCGCCGAGGCTGAGACGTTCATGTCTCGAGCCTTGGGCGACGAGGGTCCGCATGCCAAGGAGGCCCGCGAGACCCTGGTGATGCTTTGGAAGATCGAAGGGCGCTACGAGGAGGCACGTCGACTCGTGTCCGAGGCCGCGGGAAGCTATCCCGACGTGATTGGCCTTCTGCGCGAACTGGCGCAGTTGGCTTCCATCGTCCCGTACACCCTCGACCGCGTTCGGGAAGGCCTGGATACAGCCGAGAAAACGTCGCCGAACGACGATCGCGTATGGCTCGGTCGGGCCAATCTCGCCACCAGGACGGGTCGATTCGACGAGGCCGATCAATGGCTCACGAAGTGCGAGGCCAAGCGGCCCGATGACGCGGCCGTGGTCCGCGCTCGCCTGCAATGGGCGATCGCACGAGACGACGAGCCCGCGGCACGGTTTGCGGCGCGAAGACTCCCCGACGGGGCCATTGACCCCGTTGAGGTCCTTCGCCTGATCGCCTGGTTTTCGGCGAGGGCCCGCGATGACCGTGAGGAAAGCACGGCGCTGAAGGCCCTTCTCGACATCGAGCCGGCTGATTTTCGCGCTTTGGAGCGGCTCGCCGAGTTGGAATACCGAGGCGGGCGGTACGAATCGGCGGCCCAATATCGCGAGAAAAAGGCCGAACTCGAACGCTCCAAGGCGGAATACGACATTCTCTTGTTTCTGCCGGACGCCGCCACCCGTAGTAAGAGGTTGGCACAGTTGGCGGAGGTCCTCTCACGCGATCGCGAGGCCCGCTTGCTTTGGGACCTGACCCGACGGCGTCTGCCAGCCGATCCCGAGGCCGCCAAGGTTTTGGCTTCGCCTCGTATTGGGGGTCGACAAATACAGGCGAAATTGGGTCTGGCCGATTTGCGTCGCCTGGTCGCGAGGGAAGGGCCCACGTCGTCGCGACCCACTGATCGCACCATGTCCGGTACGGACCCCGTTTTCGCGGAAGGGGCGAGCGCCGCTGGATTGGTCTTCACCTTCGACAACGGCGCCACATCGATTCACCACCTTCCTGAGACGATGAGCGGCGGTCTGGCCCTGCTCGATTACGACGGTGACGGTTGGGTCGACGTCTATGGTGTCCAAGGGGGCCCATTCCCACCGCCTCCAGGCGCGAAGTGTGGTGATCGACTCTTTCGCAACCGGGGCGATGGGACGTTCGAGGACCGAACCGAAGCGAGCGGCATTGCAGCCATGCCGGGCGGATACGGCCACGGGGTCACGGTCGCCGATTATGACAACGACGGTCATCCCGACTTATTCGTCACGCGCTGGCGATCGTACGCCCTCTACCGCAATCGAGGCGACGGCACGTTCGAGGACAAGACCGAAGCGGCCGGTCTGGGCGGGTCGCGCGATTGGCCCACATCGGCTGCGTTCGCCGATTTCGACAACGACGGCGACCTTGATCTTTATGTCTGCCACTATCTGGATTGGGACTCGGAACATCCTCAACCCTGTTGGGACGAGCGGAAACAACGCTACGTCTATTGTGGGCCACCGCGCTTTCGGTCGTTGCCCGACCACCTCTTTCGAAACGACGGCGGGCGTTTCGTGGACGTGACCCAAGAAGCGGGCATCGTCGATCCCCACGGTCAAGGGTTGGGGGTCCTCACTTGCGACTTCGATGGCGACGGCTTGATCGACATCTTCGTGGCCAATGATCAATCCGCGAACTATCTCTTCCGCAACTTGGGCGGTTTGCGATTTGAAGAGGTCGGCGCGGTTTCGGGAGTGGCTGGAAGCGCGGAGGGTCAATATCAGGCCGGCATGGGCGTGGCACTCGGGGACCCCAACGGCGATGGTTTGCCCGACATCGCCGTGACCAACTTCTACAACGAGGGGACGACCTTCTATCAAGCCCTGGGAAAGGGCCTCTTCAGCGACCATACGCGCGAGACAGGCCTGTTGGCGACCACGCGGTATCTGCTCGGTTTCGGTGTCGCCTTTCTCGACGCCAACGGGGATGGTCTGCTCGACATTGCGTCGACGAACGGACACGTTGATGACTTCCGACCTGACGAGCCCTACGAAATGCCCGCACTCCTTCTGCTGGGGACGGCGGCCGGCAAGTGGGTCGATCGTACGGAGCGGGCTGGCCCGGGATGGAAGGTCCCTCGACTGGGACGAGGGCTCGCGATCGGCGACATTGACAACGACGGGCGTCCCGACGTGGTGATTCTGCCTCAGAACGCACCTCTGGCACTGTTGCGTAACCGGACAGACGGAGGGCGCCGGCTTACGCTCCGCCTGGAAGGCGGGCCGTCGAACAGAGACGCGATCGGCGCGCGAGTGACGGTCACAGTCAGCGGCGCACGGCGGAACTTCTGGCGATTCGGGGGCGGGAGTTATCAATCGTCTCACGACCCTCGCTTGATGATCGGGCTGGGTGATGCCGATCAAGCGGATGAAGTTGAAGTAGTATGGCCCTCGGGCCGAACGTCTCGATTCGGCCCACTGCGAGCGGGGACCGGAAATCTCCTGATGGAAAGCGCCGAGGGAGCGCGCCGTCTCGCGGGCTTTCACCGCCGAGCACCTCACCAAATCGAAATCGACTGACACGTTGCGATCGTGGTCTCGCCTCGATAGCGTGATAGGCCCCCCGGCGTTTCGACGCGAACGTGGGGCCCCTCTCTTCGGTCGCTCCCAACTCACCGTTCAGAAGGCCAGGTCGAAGATGTCGTCCGACCCTGTCGATCGTCCAGCCTCCGCGCCCTCACGTTCGTTGCCGGCACGATTCGCCGCCACCGTGGTTGGTATCTGCCTGCTCGCGGGGCTTCTGTCCTGGCTGATGGGCGAGTCGCTCTACAAAGTTGTCCGCCCGCCGCTCCGAGAGGTCCAGGCGATGGGCGTGACGATGATGCTCCCGAAGTTGGAAGACGAAATCGCCGCCGATACCAAGAACGCCGCGATTGGTTACGCGGCGTTGGGCGCCTGCCTCGGTCTGTTCCTCGGGGCGATCGGAGGGTGGGCCGGCGGCTCCGTATCTCGCGCCTTGTTCGCGACTGGCCTGGGAGCCATACTCGCAGCGGCGGCGGCGGCCTTGATGAGCTTCGCCGTCGTCCCGATTTACTTCGACCGATATGACCCGGCCGAGCCCGACCTTACGCTCCCCTTGTTGACTCATGGCGCCATTTGGGGCGCGATTGGGGCCGTGGGCGGCCTGGTTTTCGGTTTGGGACTCGGCGGCCGAAACCGCGCCCTTCAGGCGATGTTGGGAGGACTGCTCGGCGGTCTGGCCGGCGCCGGAGTGTACGAAGTCGTTGGGGCGGGCCTTCTGCCGTTCGCCAAGACCATTCAGCCGGTCGCGGTCGCATGGACGGCGCGCATGTTGGCACACGTGTCGGTGGCGGTCTTGGTCGGGCTTTGTGCTTCGCTCTCCGTGGGCGAGCGCCGCAAGCGTTCTGCGAAGTGATGGACGGGCCCTGCCCGACACGAGGCGCCGTCCTCGCGTCGGGTCGATGTCATGGACTTCCGCCGCTCGGTCAGTAGGCGTCGGAGGTAACGACCTCGCTGCCGTCGCGGGTGCCCAGTGCCCACCACGTTCTTTGGTTAACCGTGCTTTTGACGAACTTGACGCTGCCGTCAGCCATCGCCACGTTCACCCCGCCAGGATGATAGCTGGCGGCGCCGATGCTGTAGCTACTGTCGGGCCAGTAGTCGGGGTTTCCTCCCAAGCGACAGCCACCGAAAGTGTCGTTGGGTACCTGGATCGTGTTGAACATGGAGAACCCCGAGGTCCCCTGTGACCAGCGCCAGCCCTTGAAGTCGGAGATCTTACCGTCACTGCCGGATTGCCGGAACTCGATGCGACAGGCGTTGACGGCATCCATGACCGGCTGGGGGTTTTGTCCCGCGTTGATCAGGTTCGGGCCGGACGCGGCCGAGGCCATCAGCAGGTTCCCACGGTAACGTTTGGGCTGGGCTAGGCCGTCGTAGAAGCGGCCGCCGTTTCCGACCACCCATTCGCTGAACGCGATCGTGTTCGACGTGCCGTCGATCACGTCGCGCATGCGGTAGGCCCGTCCGAACGTGAAGAGCCCGGAGGAGTCGGCCGGACGCTGAAAGTTCGCCCAGGCCGGCACCTGGTCGGTCCAGTCGAACATGCCCGTGGTGCAGGCACCGAACGAGGCCGCATAACTGTTGATGTTCTTGCCTCCGGCATAGGTGTCCGAAGGGCAGAGATATGTGTCCAGGACTCGCTGCCAAACCGTCGGACTGTTCGCGTTCGTCGAGGGGCTCCACGCGAAATTGATGGCGTTGAACAGCGCCGTCTGCTCCACGAACGGCAGGAGCAGCGCCTGCGCGCTGAACGAGTTCCACATCGCGTAATCACCGCCACCGGGAAAGTTCTGCTGCTGGAACGACGCCCCCATCGGGAATGACGTGTTGGCGCTCTCGTAATTGTGGACGGCCAGCGCGATCTGTTTCATGTTGTTGGTGCAAGAAATGCGCCGGGCCGCCTCGCGGGCCTGCTGCACGGCGGGTAACAGCAGCGCGATCAAGACGCCGATGATGGCGATGACCACCAGTAACTCGATCAGGGTGAAGCCGCGTCGTTCGTCGCGTGACATCCGGTATCTCCGGGCAAGAGGATGGGAAAGGAAGAAACACGGGGATGAGGCCGAGGGCTCGAACGATCAAGATCGCCCCTTCTTGTGCTGCTTGGCTTGGTCTTTGTAGAAATTCTTATATTCTTTGTTAATCGTATCCATTTGTTTTTGCTGGACCTCCGGCGGGACGGGTTCGGCCATCCGGCCGTCGCCGCCGCCCCCGCAACCGGCGACCACGAGGGCGCCGCTGAGGACCATCACGAGCGCGCACGATGCGCGCACGATGTGCCTGTTTCGACTCATGAATGACCTCCGAATAGCGGCCGGCGAATGCCGTGACGATTCACGGACCCAACCCAGGACGCTCGTGGCGACCCAGGCATGGTTTCTGGACCTTCGAGAAAGGAATGAGAAGAGAGTGGATTGGGAGACCTGCGGGTCGAGAATGACCCAACGACCTTCGACGATGAGGACGAGAGAATAATCCGTGGGCCGGCCGTTCGCAAGAAGCCAGTCTCGCGGTGATCGGCACTTTCCGCGTGATCAGGCCAAGTTGCCGCCCCCCAAAGTGGGGGACACACACCAACAACTCGACGAGTGATGGGATAACTTATCCCATCATGTCTTTCGTGGGTTCCCTGCGTGGTCGGCCGGTCGAAGTGATGCTCGCGGTCGCCAGCAGGGCCACGGCCAGACAGACCGTGCTTGAGGCGAGCAGACGCGCCCCCCAGTAGGTCGCCAGTGGTTCCGAGGTCCCTCCCGACGGAAAGGCCAATGCGCCCACGACCTCGTAAACAAGGCCCCCGATCGCCCCGCCCAACAGACCTCCCAAGGCCGCCGCGAAGGACCGGTCGAATCGCCCCAACCCCAGCCCAAGAGCGGTCCCTGCGCCTGCCCCCAAGATCGCCCAGGCCCCTGCGTGGACGACAAGTGGTGTGATCAGGTCATGCGAAAGGTCTTCGGTCGCCGTGTTGCTGACATAAGCATACACAGGCAAGAATGCGGCGGCGCCGGCCACCGCCGCCAAGGTGCCGACGGTCGCGCCTAGAAACGTCTTGAGGGGCAAGGCGGGAAAGGGTCCGCGCGCGGTCCCACCCGCCAGACCCAGGAAGGCCCCCAACAAGGCACCCATCACGGCCCATACCAAGGCCGCGTTCTTGCAGTCGGCCGCCACCTGGTCTTCGTGGGTCGGCACCATACTGGTCGTCCCCATCACCGTGACCGGATGCAAGGGTGGGCGAAACGTTTTCTTGAGCGGCCCTCCCGCGAAGAAAGACAACAAAGCGGCCAACGCCGCACCCACCAAGACAAATGCCCAAACTCGACCGGGAAGGTTGGCGGGCGTCGCATCTTTCGAGTTCACCACTGGCCCCTCGTTTGGGCTGTCCGAGAAAAAACAAGGTCGCGGAGAAGGACCGACGACCCTTGGCCCCCAGTCTAACCCAATCGGCCCGAAGCGGTGATGATGCAGTACACCTCCTTCTTTCTTCGAGACGGCCAATCCTCAAAGGCCATCGATTAGGTCCATTAAGGTGGTTCTTCATGCGTAGTCCCGCCAAGCGCCATCCCCCCTTGACCTCACGCTGCTAGAGATGGTGGGCTTGTCGGAACAATACGGGCATATCGCCCGGGGTTACTTGGCCGTGTCGCGGTGCCGTCATGTCGCGGAAGTTGCTTGGAAAGGGCCTGGTCCTCGTCGTTGGGGCCGTGCTCGTTGTGGGCGTCGTGGTTGAAGTACGCCACCGCCTGGCCAAATCGACGGCGCGCCGGGCCTTAAGCGCTCGCCGCTTGACCGAGGCCCGACAACAACTGAAGGCACTCGCGGCCAATCGACCCTGGGACGGCGAAACGCACCTGCTTCTGGGCGACTGCGCGGTCGAGCTCGGTCGTGACGACGAGGCCCGCACCGCTTGGGACGCCATCAGCCCGCGATCGGCCCATTTTGGCGAGGCCGGCGTCCGCCTGGCGCGCCTCGCCCTGCGCCGCCACCGCCTGGCCGACGGCGAACGTCTCCTGCTTCGCGCCACGGGCGAGACGGGCGCCCACGCGATTGAGGCGATCGACACCCTGGTGCATCTCTACAAGATCGAAGGCCGGTTCGCCGAGGCCAGGCGTCTCGTCCTGAGCGCTTTGGACCGGCATCCTGATCGCCTTGGACTGGCTCGCGAGATTGTTGTGTTGGGCTCTCCCAATCCGTTCCCCGTAGAGAAGGCGAGGACCGCGCTCGACACCGCATACCGCGCCGCGCCTGATGACGACCGCGTTTGGCTCGGCTGGGCCAATCTGGCGACCCGCTTCGGTCAGTTCGACGAGGCCGCTCAATGGCTCGACCGCTGCGGTCGAGAGCGCCCCGGCGATGAGGCGATTGTGCGTGCTCGTCTCCAATTGGCCGTCGCCTTGGGGGACCCGGTCGCGGCCCGAACGGCGATCCGTCAATTGCCGGGCAAGGCCCTGGCGCCCAATGAGGTCTTGAAGCTCGTCGCCTGGTTCGCCCATCAAATGGGCGACCCCGTCGCGGAACGACGAGTCCTGGAGGCCCTCCTCGTCATCGAACCGGCAAACTCGGAGGCCCTGGAACGTTTGGCCGAAATCGAGGTCCAGAGCGACCGGCCCAAAGAAGCCGCTGACCTGCGCAAGCGCCGGGCCGTTTTCGATCGCGCACGGGCCAAATATGAACTCCTTCTCTTCGAAGCGGACGCGCCCAAGCGCATCGCCGAATTGGTCGAATTGGCCCGTGAGCTGAAACGGCCCGACGAGGTCCGCGCGCTGGCCCCCGTGAACACAGCGGCCCTCGTCGGTCTGGTCGGCCCGCCGCCGTCCCCAATGAGCCTGCGCGAGATGGTCCAATCGTTCGACGTGATCGCGAGGCGCGTGCCGACCGCCTCATCAGACCAAGTGGGCGCGACACCACGATACGAGGACGAAGCGACCGTTCTGGGTCTTCGCTTCACCTTCCAGAACGGGGCAACCGACCTGAGGCAACTCCCCGAAACCATGAGCGGCGGCGTGGCCTTGCTCGACTATGACGGTGACGGATGGATGGACATCTATTGTGTTCAAGGAGGCATGTTCCCCCCCCAGGCCGGACCCATCGCGCAAGGCGATCGCCTCTTCCGCAATCAGGGAGACGGCACGTTTGAGGACGTGACCATCGCGAGCGGCATCGCTCAACTCCCGGGCGGATACGGTCATGGCGTGACCGTCGGTGATTACGACAACGACGGCCGGCCCGACCTCTTCATCACCCGTTGGCGTTCCTATGCCCTTTTTCACAACCGGGGCGATGGCACGTTCGAAGATGCGACCGAAGCGCTTGGTCTTTCCGGTGACCGTGATTGGCCCACCTCCGCCGCTTTCGCCGACCTCGACGGTGACGGCGCCCTCGATTTGTACGTCTGCCACTACCTCGCCTGGGACGACGAACGACCAAGCCCCTGTTGGGACGAGACCCGCAAACGATACGTTTACTGCGGCCCACTTCGCTTCGCCGCGCGGCCTGATCATCTCTTCCGCAATGACAACGGCCGCTTCATGGACGTGTCGGCCGAAGCCGGCATCGTCGATCGCGATGGACGAGGTATGGGCGTCGTCGCGTGCGACTTCGATGGTGATGGCCATGTTGATCTTTTCGTGGCCAACGATCAATCGGCCAATTTCCTCTGGCGCAATCTCGGCGGCCTTCGCTTCGAAGACCTCGCCACGACCGCTGGGGTCGCCGGCGCGGCCGATGGTCAGTTCCGAGCGGGGATGGGCATCGCCCTGGGGGACCCCGACCACGACGGTCTGCCCGACCTTGCCGTGACCAACTTCTACAACCAGGGCACCACCTTCTATCGCAACCTCGGAAGCGCCTTCTTCAGCGACCACTCAGCCGACACGGGTCTCCTGGCGCGCACGCGCTTTCTCCTCGGCTTCGGCGTCGCCTTCCTCGACGCCAACAATGATGGCTTTCTGGATCTTGTGAGCACAAATGGGCATATCGATGATTTACGGCCCCAAGCACCGTTTCAGATGCCCGCGCAGTTGCTCTTGGGCTCGCCGGGAGTACGTTGGGGCGACGTTTCGGACCGCGTCGGTGCCGCCTTCGCTGTACCGCGATTAGGAAGGGGCTTGGCGGTGGGAGATGTCGACAACGACGGCCGTCTCGACATCATCCTCCTGGGACAGCAAGGTCCCGTAGCCTGCCTGCGCAACGGCACGGAAGGGGGCCGCTGGCTCATCCTTTGTCTGGAAGGGACCGACTCGAATCGCGACGCGATCGGCGCCCGCGTGAGTGTGAAGGCTCGTGGTCGGACGTGGACGTGTTGGCGATTCGGTGGCGGTAGTTATCAGTCGGCCCATGACCCGCGTTTGCACTTTGGCCTGGGGGACGTCTCAAACCTGGACGAAGTGGCCGTGCTCTGGCCGTCGGGCCGCTTGGAGCGTTTCCCAGGAGTGACGGTGGACACGGGCCATCTCTTGCGCGAGGGTGAGGGAAAGGCCCTTCCCTTAGCCGGCTTTGAGCGTTGACGGTCCCGTCGTCTTCGGCCCTTTGCGATGGTGTCCCGAAGAGGCCGCGCCTAGACCGGCGAAGACCGTGATGCCAATCGTCGCGCACAAACCGGCGAGCAACCGAGCGGCCCAGACGTTGGCAATCGGCTGACTTGTGCGGGCCGACGCGAAGGCGAGGGCCCCGACCACTTCGTAAACGACCGCGCCCACAGCGCCTCCCGCGATCCCGGCGACGACACACATGCCCAGTCGTCCCCAGCGTTCCAGGCCCGCCGCCAGGGCCAAGCCGCCCGCCGCTCCGATCGCCCCCCATATACCCGAACGAACGAGCAAGGGCGTCAAAAGGTCGTTCAAACTGGCTTCTTGGTCGGCGCTGAACTTTCGGAAGAAGATGGGCAAGAGAAGGGTCGCCGCGGCGACTGCCAAGGCGGTCCCCAAAATGGCCCCAAGGACACCACTGGCGATCGCGGGGAAGGACCGACCTCGGGAAAGACCCGCGCTCAGGCCGATCGTGATTCCCACAAGGCTGCCTAGCACCCCAGCGCCCAGCGTGGCGTTGAGGCGATGAACGCGTGTTTCCTCTTCGAAGCTCACGGACATCACGGTCCCGGCCTGGGTCTGAACGGGAGTAAGTGTGGGTGTGAACCCGAACTGAGGATATTCACCGACGCCCCAAGAGGCGAACCCCGCAACCAGGGCCCCCACACTCAAGAATACCCACGTGAGTAGGGACAAGGCCGTGCCCGTCTCGGCCGGCGGCTGGAAAGGGCCAGACGCGTTTGAAGCCACGGCAAAAGTCCTTGGTGCAAGCGAGGATGAAAGATCGGGCCACTATCGGTATCGCCATCCGAGTCGTCAAGGGGCCGTCAGCAAGGCAACCATAATCAGGGCTCGCGACACGATTTGCATCGCTCGACAGATTCCCGAGAGAGTTGCCGACCCTTTTGGGTTTGGTCGGCCGTGAAATCGGTCGTGAGGTTTCACACAAGGGCCTTCCCTCAGGCACGAAGTTCCTGGAATTGGAAAGACTTGCCGTGAACATGGCCGACGAGATCGCTCGTTGTCTGGTGGAGACGCAGGTCCTCGGGCACGTCAAAGACCTGGCCGAGAACGAAGCGTTTCCGAGCCCTTGTGGGGCCCGAGGCTTACGCCCCAACGGGGCGGAGTAATCTCTAGCGGTTTCCGACTCGGTCGGGCATGATTCACGGGGTTTGAGGAACGATGAGTTCCGAGTGTTATTTTCAGCCACGGAGGGGCGACCGCGTTTGGGTGTTCCAGGCTTACGCCCCTGGTTATTGGTATTGGCTTGCGCCCCTTCGGGGGTCGGGGAGAATGAGGCGGTTCGCGTGGTCCAGGGGCTTACG
>CALLYK010000396.1 GCA_937858365.1 uncultured Isosphaeraceae bacterium
GCTCGCCCCTTGGCGTTGTCGACGGGTTTGCAATCCGGGTCGAAGTCTTGGCCGGTGTTGTCGCCCTGGATGTCGACCGGGATGCCGCCTCGATACTTGGCCGGGACCTCGTTGACGATCTCGCGGACCGTGCCGCCGTAGGCAGGGTCGATCCAATCAGTCTCCTGCCTGGACCTGATGATCGCGACGGCCGGGCCTTTGGCGACCCTTTCGGCCTCGTACTTCCCGTTCGTGCCTGGCGCCTCGATCTCATGGCTGGCAGAGACCTCCACCGGGGCTATTCGGATCGTGCCGCTTTCCAAGGGCTTGTCGTCGAGGGTGATGGCCCCGGAAACCCTGGCGGTCGGGACGGGTGGCATGGACGTTTCACCGCAGCCGCATGGTGCGAATACCGCCGTCAGAAACAGCCGCGCAGACCTCATACGACACGACCTTGTCAACCCTTCGGAAGACCCTGCCCGACGCGTTTGCGGCCCGCGCCGCGTCTGGTAGGCTAGGGTGTCGTCAAGTGCCTCTTCAAGCCCAACGGGGCTCGCCTTCAACCTCCTTCGTCGAACGATCCAACCCTAAGGAGCCAGCCGATGACCGAACCGAAAGGCCCCACTTCACGCCGCGACTTCCTCAAGACCACCGGCCAAGTGGCCGCGGCCTCGGCCCTGGCGGGGGTCGCCATCCCCAACGTCCACGCGGGCGAGAACAACACGATCCAGGTCGCGCTCGTCGGCTGCGGCGGACGCGGCACGGGCGCCGCGGCCAATGCTCTGTCCGTCAAGAAAGGGCCGGTCCAGCTCGTCGCGATGGCCGACGTCTTCGAGGACAAGCTCAACAGTAGTTTCGACAACCTCAAGAAGGAGTTCCCCGATACCGTCGATGTCTCCGACGACCGCAAGTACATCGGTTTCGACGCCTACAAACGCGCGATGGCCTCCCTGAACAAAGGGGACGTGGTGATCTTGGCCACCCCTCCCGCCTTCCGCTGGGTCATGTTCGAGGAGGCGATCAACCGCGACCTGAACGTGTTCATGGAAAAGCCGGTCACGGTCGATGGCCCTTCGACGCGCAAGATGCTCGCGCTCGGCGAACGCTCGATCGCCAAAGGGCTGAAGGTGGGCGTCGGCCTGATGTGCCGGCACTGCGAGGCCCGCCATGAACTGGTCGACCGCATTCGCGACGGCCAACTCGGCGAGATCTTGCTCCTGCGTGCCTACCGGCAAACGGGCCCGGTGGGCTCGGCCTTCTCTGAGGCCAAGCCGGACGACATGACCGAGCTGATGTATCAGATCCGTCGTTTCCACAGTTTCTTGTGGGCGTCGGGCGGTTGCTACAGCGACTTCCTGATTCACAACATCGACGAATGCTGCTGGATGAAGGACGCCTGGCCCGTGAAGGCCGAAGGGACCGGCGGCCGGACCTACCGCGACAAGTACGTCGACCAGAACTTCGACACCTACTCCGTCGAATACACGTTTGGCGACGGCACCAAGCTCCAGCTCGAAGGCCGCAACATCGATGGCGTGAAGTCGGAGTTCGCCAGCTATCTCCACGGGACGAAGGGGGCGGCGGTCATCTCGACGTCGGGCCACAGCCCGGCCAAGTGCCGCATCTACAAGGGGCAGAACATCGACAAGAAGGACCTGGTGTGGGCCTTCCCGCAACCCGAGCCGAACCCGTATCAACTGGAGTGGGACCACCTTGTCGAAGCGATCCGCAACGACAAGCCGTGGAACGAGGTGAAGCGGGGCGCCGAGGCGAGCCTGGTCACGTCGATGGGTCGGAAAGCGGCCCACACGGGTCAAGTGATCACGTTCGAGGAGATGCTCAACGACGACCACGAGTTCGCGCCCGACCTTCCCGACCTGTGCTGTCCCGATTCACCGGCGCCGGTGCAAGTGGCAGCCAACGGCAAGTACCCAAGCCCCATGCCCGGCATGAAGGGGCGACGGGAATACTAAGCGGCGCGACCTGCCGAACCCCGGTTCGGGCCCGCAAGGACTCGGGCCGGGGACGTCATCCAAGCCCAAGCGATCGCTTGTCCGCTAGCAACGCCGATGATTTCTAAAAACATACTGATATTGTTATGAGCAAGAAGCGGGACCCTCTCCCGAAAGCAGCCAAGAGTGGACCTCCAAGGATTGGGTCTTTGAAGGTGGAGAAGTACCGCGCCCTGAAGTCGGTCGAACTGCGGGACTTGACGCCGCTCACGGTCCTTCTGGGACCGAACGGGAGCGGGAAGTCCACCATCTTCGATGTGTTCAGCTTCCTGTCGGAGTGCTTTCAATACGGACTTCGCCAAGCCTGGGACCGCCGCGGAAGAGGTAAGGAGATCATCAGCCGAGGCCAAAAGGGACCAATCGTTTTCGAATTGAAGTATCGGGAGAGACCCGGCAGCCCCTTGATCACCTATCATCTGGCGATCGACGAGGAGGCACGCGGCCCCTTCGTGGCCGAGGAATGGCTGCAATGGAGTCGGAAGGGCCAGGGACGTCCCTTCAAGTTCCTCGACTACACGCGAGGCAAGGGAGAGGCCGTCGGGGGCGAGGACCCCGACGTTAGCGCTGCGAGGACGCCGTTTCCCCTGAAGTCGCCCGACTTGATCGCCGTGAACGCTCTCGGGCAGTTCGCCGAGCATCCGCGAGTCGCCGCGCTACGAGACTTCATCACGGATTGGTATGTTTCTTATCTGTCCGTGGACAATGCGCGGGGCCAACCGGAAGCCGGCCCTCAGGAGCGACTGAGCAAGACGGGCGACAACCTCGCGAACGTCGTTCAGTACTTGTCCGAGCAGCATCCGCACGTCCTAGCTGGGATCCTGGACCGACTTCGCCGACGTGTCCCGAGACTGGACATGGTCGTCGCGGAGACCATGCCCGACGGTCGACTCCTGCTTCAGATCAAGGACGCCCCCTTCGAGCGACCGATCCTCTCCCGTTTCACCTCGGACGGCACCCTGAAAATGCTGGCCTATCTCTTGGTCCTTCATGACCCCAGACCACCGCGGTTCATCGGGATCGAAGAACCGGAGAACTACCTCTTTCCGCGCTTGCTGCGCGAGCTTGCCGAGGAGTGCCGGGAGGCCTCCGAGAAATCGCAACTTCTGATCACGACCCACTCCCCGTTTTTCCTGAACGGGCTGCTACCGAGCGAGGTCCGCGTGCTCTCACGCGACATTCAAGGGTTCACCACGGTGAAACGGGCTGACGAATTCGAAGGAGTGAAGGAGTTCCTCGACGAAGGGGCATCGCTTGGTGAACTCTGGATGGAGGACTGTTTCGATTCGGCGAAGCCATAAGGCGCCGTCACTTGTTAGGAAAGTTCCCGATGAACACCACGATGGTGCACTTCCTCGTCGAAGAGCCGTCGATGGCGGAGCTTATTCAAGCCATCGCCCCCAAGGTCCTTCCCGAGGTTCACATCCGCACGGTTCCGTTTCAATCGAAACAAGACTTGCTGAAGAAGCTGAGCAAGCGCTTGCGCGGGTATGCGCGGTCGAGACCTCCCGGACTTCGCATCGTCGTCCTGGTGGACCGAGATTCACAGGATTGTCTGAAGTTGAAACAGGTCCTCGAGGACCATGTGCATGAGGCGCGGCTCACCACGCGTTCCACCACGACCGGCGCCGACTACGACGTCCTCGTACGGATCGTCGTGGAGGAGTTGGAGTCTTGGTATTTCGGAGACTGGGACGCGGTTCGCACTACTTATCCCAAGGTCTCGGCCCGGGCGATCCATAAACAAGCCTTCAAGGACCCCGACGCCATCCGAGGAGGCACATGGGAGCGGTTCGAGCGGGTCCTGAAGAAACATGGCTACTTTGGAGGAGGACTCCGGAAAATCGAAGCCGCTCGGGCGATCGGCCGGCACATGGAACCTTCCCGCAACACGTCACTTAGTTTCCGTTGTTTCTGGGAGGCGCTGCGGGAGTTTCGGCCGGAATCGGCGGGCGCATGACTCCGAAGAGTAGCCGTTGCGGCCCGCGTCCATGTCGGTCAATGCGGTCGTCGGCCAAGGGCCGCCGATCAGATCGACGGAGACCTACCGCTCGGCTTTCAGCGCCTGATAGGTGCGAACGTAATCGCCGAAGAGATCATCATAGACCCCTCGGTTCGACGAGTTCGGCTCGACCGTTCTTTCCGTGCGCACCATCGCTTCGGCCGCCTCGTCGAAGCCGGCGACCAAGCCGGCCCCCACCGCCGCCGCCATCGCCGAACCCAGGGCACATGATTCCGTCTCACGCGTCAGGTGAATGGGCATGCCCAGCGCGTCGGCGTGAATTCGCAGCCAGAGGGCTGACTTCGCGCCTCCTCCTCCCAGCACCACACGTCTCACCTTCAGGCCGTGCTCGGCCGTGTCTTCAAGAATGTGCCGAGTACCCAGCGCCGTCGCCTCGTAGATCGCGCGCACGATGTGTCCCGCCCCGTGCGACAGCGACAACCCGCGAATCACCCCCCGCGCGGCGGGGTCCTTGTAGGGCGAACGATTCCCTTGCCAGTCCTCGCGCACAACCAGGCCCTCGGCCCCGGGCGGCACCGCCGCCGCCTGTTCGTCTAAGACGGTCCATACCGAGCAACCGCGCTTGGCCGCCTCCGCCTCCTCGCGACCCGCGAAGTGCCGGCGATACCAGTCGAGCACCGACCCCGTCGCCGTTTGCCCCGCCTCGATCGTGTAGAGTCCCTCGACCGTCGCATCGGGATAGCAGCCGGCGGCCCCCGACCCGAAGACCCCTTCCTTCGATTGCGCCAGGTGGCACGTGCTCGAACCCACGATCACAGCCACGTCGCCGTCGCCGGTGGCCCCCATGCCCAACATGCCGAGATAGGCGTCGATCCCGCCTTGCGCCACGGGTGTACCCGCTTTCAGCCCGAGCGCCAGCGCGGCCACTTGGCTGAGGGTCGCACCGCCCTGACCCAGCGCCTCGATCCGAGCCGGCCACTTCGCCGGAAGGTCGTCCAGGCCGACAGCCCCCATCATCGCCAAGGGCCAGCCGCCGTCCGGACGCGCGTAGTCCCACTTCACGGCGCAGTGATTGAGCGAGAGCGTCCATTCGCCGGTTAGTTGGAACATCAGCCAATTGGTGCATTCCACGATGCGATCAGCGCGGTCGTAGTTCGCGCGTTCGTGACGCTTAAGCCAAAGGGCCTTGGGCAGCATCCACTCGGGTGAGACCCTTCCGGAGACATAGCGCAGAATGGGGTCGCCCGTCGCGCTGATCTCGTCGGCCTCGACATGGGCCCTCTGGTCCATCCAAAGCAGGGCCGGTCGCAGGGCCTTGCCATCGCGATCGCAGGCGATGACCGTGCAGGCCGTGCAATCCAGGCCGATCCCCGCGATCCGCTCGGGACCGACGTCCGCCGTGCGTAGGGCCTCGGCGATCGCCTGTGCCGCCGCCGACCACCATTGCTCGGGCCTTTGTTCGGCCCAGGTCGGTCGGGGGTAGGTCGTGTCGATGGGAGACGTGCCAAACGCGAGCACCGTCCCGTTCAGGTCCACGAGCGCGGCGCGAAGGCTTTGGGTGCCTACGTCCAGACCGAGCAGGATCGGCGTATCGTTCATGGTCGCGCGCTCCCTTCAGGTCTTGCGGCTGTCCAACAGGAAGGTCACGGGTCCGTCATTGACCAACTCCACATCCATGTGGGCGCGAAAGGTCCCGGTCGCGGTCTCGACGCCCATCCGTCGGATCGCGTCGGCGACTTGCAGGTACAAGCGTTCGGCGTCGGCCGGGTCGGCGGCGTCGCTGAAGCCGGGTCGGCGGCCTTTGCGGCAATCGCCCAGGAGTGTGAACTGGCTCACCACCAGAACGGAGCCTCCGGCCTCAGTCACGTCTCGGTTCATCTTGCCTTCGGCGTCGGGGAAGGCACGCAAATGGACGACCTTCTCCGCAACCCAGGTCACGTCGGGTTCGCCGTCACCGCGCTCCACTCCCAGAAGGACGAGCCAACCGCTCTGAATCGCCCCAACGATCCGGCCGTCGACCCGAACGCTCGCCCGTGAGACCCGTTGCAGCACCGCCTTCATCGCCGACCCTTCGTCATCCCGAAGTAAAGACGTGTTTCATCCTTGATCCAAAAGATGACCAAGGGTATCGTCGCCGGCCACAAGCAGCAACTGCTCAGTCCCAGGCCGATGAGCACGACGTCGTAGACCCACACCCAGGGCTTGCGCGGCAAGAAGAGGGCCGCGAGGAAGACCCCGGCCAAGGCGACGCCGACGATCATCATGACCGGCAGCATGATCCACATCAGCAATCGGTCGTCTTGGTCCATGTTGGGTGGGGGTGCGACCTGAAGGCCAATGAGCCCCAAACCCATGAACAAAAACACGAACATATAAATTAAGCCCATGAATCCCGCGTACACCTTGAACCAGGTGAGCACGCCCGGCCGACGCGGCTGGCCGAACTCATCCAGGGCCGGATGAACGTTGGACTTGGGGGCCTCGTAGAATTCGTATGGGTTCGACATAGGTGGGGCCCAATAGAGCTTGGGTCAGTCAACGAGCGACGACCGCCGTTTCGACGGCTTCGTCTTCCTCTTTCGTCTTGTAACGTGTGGGCACGCGATTGCCGGCGAGTTCGGGGGCCGTCCAGGTGGGCAGGTCGCACAAACCGCCGCCGCAGAAGAGGTGATGCCAAAGCTGGGTCGAAACCACGTCGGTCAGGCCCAGGTCCATCACGGCCCGGCGCGGCAAGTGGCGCGGCAGATTCACCTGCATCCGGCGCTGAAGGGCCACGCGCTCGCCGTCGAAGTGGCCCGCTTTGCGGAGCGATTCCGGACTCAGCAACTGATCGACCCAGTGCGGGCGATGCGGCCCCAGAAAGGTCGCCGAGAAGCTGGAGCGGAACATCGTCTTGGGACGGTTGGCGATCCGGCGCGGCAGTGTGCGCGCGGCGACCTGCCGCAGGAGCCACTTCTCGGTCAAGCCCCGCAGTTTGTAGGACGGGTCGAGCGTTGAGCAAAAAGCGATCACGTCTTCATCCAAAAACGGATAGCGCGCCTCCACCGACGAGTGCATGGCGATGCGGTCTCCCTTGGAGATCATCAGCAGACCGGCCAACATCACCTTGTAGCCGACATAAAGCGACTGGTTCAAGGGATGCCATCGCTGCATCCGGTCGGTTGTGATGTCCAGGTCGGAATAGGGGTCGTGGTCGCGAAGCGTCTCCCGGAGGGCCCCGCTGTAGAGGGCCGGCTTGCACTGGCTGATCATTTCATACAGGTCTTGCTGGGCGACGCGCACACCGTGGATGGCGTCCACGACCGAGCCTCTGGTCGAGCCACCGACGGCCCGGTGGGCGATCTCCCGCGCTAGTCTCATCGGGCCCGCGCCAACGCGACCGAAGATGGCGTCTCGGACCTTCTGGACCTTGTACCAGACATAACCGGCCAGGGCCTCGTCGGCCCCTTCTCCCGTGAGCACGACCTTGTAGCCTTGCCCGTGGACCGTCTGAGCCAGGCGGAGCAAGGCCGCGCACGACGTGTCCATCACGGGCCCTTCGGCCGCCACGACCAACTCGGGGAAAGCGTCGGCGATTCGCGCCTTGTCCATGACGACGGTCGTGAGGTGCGAGCCCAACGCCGCGGCGCTCTCCGCGGCCTCGGCGCGTTCGTCGGGACCCGCATTGCTCAGCCCGATCGTGAAGGAAGGCACGGCGCGACCACGCTGCCGCGAGCAGAGCCCCAAGACGATCGTGGAATCGAGCCCGCCGCTCAAGTAACTGACAACGGGCACGTCGGCCCGCAGGCGTCGCTCGACCGCCTTGGTCAGGCGGGCCTCCAGTTCGTCGATCAAGGGACTGGGGTCGTCCAGGCGTCGTTCCTCGCCCTGATCGGGGAAGTCCAGGTCCCAGTATTTCTTGAGGTCCAACCGACCGTCGCGGACCCGCAGGAAGTGACCGGGCGGGATCGACTTCACTCCTTCGAAATAGGTCCGTGTTGTCCCGGCACAAAAGAACGTGAAGAGATGATCAATCCCGCGCGGGTCGGGACGCGCCTTATAGAGGCCCGAAGCCAGCAGGGCCTTAATCTCCGACGCGAAAAGTAGCCAGCCGTCGGCCTCGGTGTAATAGAGGGGACAGATGCCGACGCGATCGCGCCCGAGCAACAAGGTGCGCGAGGGCCTGTCCCAGAGGGAAACGGCGAACTGGCCGGTCGTCCGATCAAAGAGGGCCTCGCCGTGGTCTTCCCAAAGGTGGACCCATGCCTCGGTGTCGCAGCGCGTCGTCAGCACATGGCCGCGATGGAGGAGCTGTACGCGAATGTCGGGGTAGTCGAAGAGTTCGCCGTTGAAGGCCACCCAAACGGAGCCGTCCTCATTGCTCAGGGGCTGGCGGCCCCCTTCGAGGTCCACAATCGCGAGGCGGCGCGCTCCCAGGGCGAGACCCGGTTCGAGATGGAGATGCTCGTCATCGGGGCCGCGGTGGGCGATGGCCGAGGTCATCGCCTGAAGGCGGTCGGCGCCGTAGTCACGACGGCCGTTCATATCAAGGGCGCCGGCAATCCCACACATTCCGCTTTCTCCGCTGGCTGGTTGGACGCGACCCGGGCCGCGCCGTACCGTGCCGCGGGGTCAAGCGATTAGGGAAGGCGTCGGGGTCGGGGCCGCCGCCGCCGGACCCATGGCGCGGCCACGCCGCCAGGTGGCCAGCCAGTAAACCGAGGAACCAAGCAAGACCGTCAGCCAGCTCCCCGCGTGGAGGATCAGGCCGCGGACGCCGAGGGGGACGTAATACGGCACGGCGCCGTTCCTTTCGCAAAAGCATGAACGTTCAAGGTCGAAATGACAACCCCTTCCAACAGGCCCGTCTGCACGGGGGCGGAGCGGCGGGCGTCGCAAACGCAGCTCAATCCGGCGAAGCGATCGCTCAACCGTGAGCCGAGCAGCGGGATCGCGGTGCTCGTGGCGCCGCATTGATTGGCGAAGATGAACCCGATCTCCAGGTCGCGAGCGACGCGCCGGGGCAACTCGCCCGAAAGCGGGCCGACGTGCCCCAGGAGCCAGTGTTTGCCGCCCTTGCGCTGGCAGGCGAACTCGGGCCATGCGGCCGAGACGATCGCCAAGTCAACCTTATCGCGATAATCGTCCCATACACGTCGGTAGATCATGTCGGCGCAAATCGCCAGGCCGATGCGTCCCCAGCGAGTGGTCACAATGATCGGTTCGCGGCCGGGGCGAAACCGATATCGCTCCCAAAAGACGAGGTGCCGCTTCCGATAGACGGCCACGCGACCTTCCGGCAAACAGAGCGCCAACGAGTCATACAAATGGCGGCCGTCGCGCTCCACGAAACCTGCGGCAATCGCCATTTTCCACTGTCGGCTTCGTTCCAAAAGATGACGAAGCGTGGGACCGTCGCGGGTCTCGGCCAGGGGGGCGTAGTCGGGAAGCAAGGTGTAGCCCGTGTTGAACATCTCTGGCAAAACGGCGAGTTCGACGCCTTCAGTGCGGGCATGTTTCAGCCAGGCGTCGGCCCGATCGAGGTTTTCGGCGAGGGCCCCGGGCGTGGATGGGACCTGTATGGCGGCAGCCAAAAGATGCACTGCGGGGCCTCCTTGCGGGTGAAACACCCGACCATCATCGCGAAGACGATGGTCCCCTCTCGTGATCGGAAACGGACCCACGCGAGCATCAATCAAACGAGGTGCGGCGCAAGGAGGAACTCGCTCAATCGGGCCCAAGGCGGTGGCATGTTAGCCCAAGGCGCGCAAGTTGCACAGGCCAATCGCAACACCCAACCGGGTCGAGTCAGGGCGCTGAGGGGCAAGCCTTAGGAGGGGCCCGACCTTTGATGCACTTGGAAACCTGCGCCGTGATGGGTGTGGTCTGTTTTCATGGTCGCTCGCTTATGTGTTCCCGCAGCCCCGGAGGGGCGACCATCTGTAGCTAGAGGTGGAGCGCAGCGAACTCCTGGATGACCCAAACGCACCGATCATGCCCCTCGGCCGAGACGTTCCCTGGGGTGACGGGGCCCTCGGTCTCACGCCCAGCCTGAGCGGGGGGGGCGGCATGTTCCGGGGTCGTCAGGCCCAGGAGGGCCGACGACCCCGGAACATGCGGGACACCCAAGAACGAAATCCGATCGCTCGAATCCAGGGGTTCGCCGCGCTCTCCCCTGGCTATGGATGGTCGCCCCGACGGGGCTGCCGGTTCATACAGCGACCGACTTTCGTTCCTCTCGCTTCACCCTTGCCCGACGACGGTCGAACCTGAACGCCATCTCCCAACCACCCCCGTCTCTAGCATCCCGTCCCGCATGTTCCGCATCCTTCGCCTTATCCTTACATCTTCACGCCGAATTCCTCCCGATTCCCGTACATGACCCCCATTCGCGTGATATTTCCTCTTT
>CALLYK010000397.1 GCA_937858365.1 uncultured Isosphaeraceae bacterium
GGACATGATCGTCAAGGCGCGCCAGCTCAAGGGGCTGGACGCGCAGTACATCCCCGGCTGGGACTGCCATGGCCTGCCGATCGAGCACAAGGTCCTCAAGGACCTGGGACCCCAGGCCGCTGCCCTGAGCGCCTCCGAAGTGCGCGCCCGCTGCCGCGACGAGGCCCTTCACTGGGTGGACGTCCAACGCAAAGACTTCCAGCGATTGGGGGTCGAAGGGGACTGGGACAATCCGTACCTCACCCTCGACCCCCGCTACGAGGCCGGCGTCCTCGACGTTCTGGCCGACCTCGTGGAAAGTGGTCTCGTCTTCCGCCAACTCAAGCCGATCCATTGGTGTTTCACCGATCAGACCGCCTTGGCCGAAGCAGAACTCGAATATGTCGAAGAAACGACTATCAGCATCTATGTTCATTTCGACATGGTCGCCGGGGTGCCGGCTCCTTGGGGCCCCGGTCCTTGGCGCCTCATGATCTGGACGACCACCCCCTGGACCCTTCCGGCCAACGTGGCCGTCGCGGCCCATCCCAACCTCGAATACGTCGGCCTGCGCTTTAGCGACCCAACCACGGGAGAGACCGCGCACACGATCGTCGCCGCCGAGTTGGCGGCCAAGGTGATGTCTCTCAAGGGCGTGGAAGAGGCCGTGGAACTGGGCCGCTGCCGCGGTCGGGACCTGGAACACGCCGAATATCGCCACCCCTTTCTTGAGCGAGTCAGCCCGGTCGTCCTGGCCGACTACGTGAGCGTCGAAGACGGAACGGGGCTCGTCCACACGGCGCCAGGTCACGGGGCCGAGGACTACCTGACCGGCCGACGCTACGAACTCTCGGTCCTCAGCCCGGTGGACGGCGCGGGCCGCTTCACCACCGAGGCCCCGGATTGGCTCCAAGGCAAAGGGGTCCTTCAGGCCAATCCCAAGATCGTCGATCACTTGAAGACATCAGGACATCTTTATAACGCCGCGTCCCTCGCGCACAGTTATCCGCACTGCTGGCGGTGCAAGAAGCCGGTGATCTTTCGGGCCACCGAGCAATGGTTCATCGCGGTCGACCATAACGACCTGCGTGGCCGGACCCTCAAGCAGATCGAGTCGGTGCGTTGGCTGCCGGCCTGGGGCCAGAACCGGATCGAGTCGATGGTGGCGCTTCGGCCCGATTGGTGCGTAAGTCGTCAACGTTCTTGGGGCGTGCCCATCCCAGCGCTCCACAACGAACGGACCGGCGAGACCCACCTCACCGCCGCCTCCGTTCGCTTTTTTCGCGACCTCTTCCAGCGTGAAGGGGCCGACGCCTGGTACACCAAACCCATCGGCGAACTCGTCCCGCCCGACCTCGACCTTAACCGCTTCCCGCTCGAGCACCTGGCGCGCGGCACCGACATCCTTGACGTCTGGTTTGAGTCGGGTTCGAGCCATCGGGCCGTCTTGAAGCGTGATTTCAACCTGGGTTATCCGGCCTTCATGTACCTCGAGGGCTCGGACCAACACCGCGGCTGGTTCCAATCGTCGATACTGACTGCCGTGGGTTCGACAGGCGTCGCGCCCTTTGAGACGGTGCTCACGCACGGGTTCGTCGTCGACGAGCAGGGTCGCAAGATCTCCAAGGCCCTGGGCAACTACGTGGCCGCCGTCGAAATGACCGACCGCTACGGCGCGGACGTGCTCCGCCTCTTCGTCTCCGGGATCGACTACGCCGATGACGTTCGGGTCAGCGAACGACTCATCAAAGAAACCTCGGACGTTTATCGCAAGATTCGCAACACATTCCGATACATGCTGGGCAACCTGGAAGACTACGCCCGATTCGACCCGAACACGTTCGACGCTGGGGACCTGCACGAGATCGACCGTTGGGCCCTGGGGCAACTCAACGCGGTCATCCGCGACGTGACCGCCGCGTTCGACCGCTTCGACTTCTACCGGGCCACCCAACGCATCTATCAATTTTGCTCGGTGGACCTTTCCAGCTTCTACCTGGACGTGCTCAAGGACAGGCTTTACGCCGAACGGCCCGACGGCCCCGATCGTCGAGCGGCGCAGTTCGTGATGGCTCGATCGCACTCGGCCTTGACCAGGCTCCTCGCCCCGATCATGCCCCACACGACCGAGGAACTCTGGGACTTCGCCCCCGAACGCAAGGAGAGCGTCCACCTCGCCGACTGGCCCGAGGCCGACCCGCGCTGGGACAACCCGACCCGCGACGAGCAATTCGCCCGCTTAATGGAGGTCCGCGAACGCGTCTTCGCCAACGCGATCGAACCAGCTCGACGAGACAAGCTCATCGGCGGCAATCAAGAGGCCCTCGTGGAGATCGTGGCCGAGCCGACGCTCGCGCGGGCCCTTCAGCGCGACCTCGATTTGCTGACGACCTTGCTGATTGTCTCCGAGGTCCGCATCGGTGCGGGCGAGGCGGACCAAGAGCTCACGGTCTCGGCCCGCAAATCGTCGCACCCGAAATGCGAACGCTGCTGGAACCTTCGAGTGACGGTCGGCCGCCATGAACAATTCCCAACGCTGTGCGATCGATGCGTCCGTGTGCTCAAGGACGCGCGCTGAGGTCCGCTTGTCGCTCGGACCTTCTCGTTGATTCGCGTCGAGGGCGACTTCCGAACCCGACTTAGGTCCGGCGAGCGACGCTACGCGACCTTCCTTGGTCCAAACTCTCGTGCCGCGCCGACGATGTCCTCCTCGGTCACGCCGTTTCGTCCGTCGGCGTAGGCGAGGAGAAGTCCGAGGTCGGCCAGGCGGTTGAGCCGCCTGGGAAAGCCGTCGCTTTCGACGAATAGGCGGCGAAGGGCCCCTGGCGCGAACGTGGTCACGCTCCCGCCGGCGGATGCCATCCGACCGATGATGTAGGCGGCCGATTCCGCTTCCTCCAAAGGACGCAAGACACAACGCGCCGCCATGCGGTCGCACAAACTATCCGGCAGCAGCAAAGGGAGTTCGGGCCCGCCCACAAGGAGCAAAGCCAGACACGGTCCTCCCGACGATTCAAAATTCAGCAGTAATCGAAGCGATTCGAAGGATGACGGGTCCGTGAGAAGATGGGCCTCATCCACGATGAGCAACAGTGGGGCGCCCTGGGCCCTCAAGTGCGCTCGGATACGTCGGACGTCGCCTGCGGCCCCAGGGGCCGTGTCGGGCGGGCAGTTCCACTCTTCGGCCAGGAAGGCGAGCAAGTCCGTCGGCCCGAGTGCCGGGAAGGTGAGGTGGACGGCTTGTCGGCCCGTCCGCGCGGCCAGCTCGCGGACCAGGCTCGTCTTGCCAACGCCCGGTTCGCCGTGGAGCATGGCCGGTCCTTGGGCCTCTTCCAGGGCGTAACGGAGCCGGCGCCCGACCGCCTCACGTGAAGGCAGGGGTAGGTAGGCCAAGGGCGACCCGAAAGGACGGGCCTTCAGCCCGAAATGCTCCTCGTACAAGAAGCCCCTCCTGGGCGACCCGGTTCAAGTTCATGTTCAGGAAAAGGTCTCGGCGAGGCCGAGCAAGGGGATACCGCCCGCGTTCAAGACCTCGCGAGCCCTGGCCAGGGCCCTCTCCCCCGTGAGACCGCAGTGATAGACCAGAATGGCCGCGTCGACCGCGCGATGGAGCACCGCCGCGCTCAGGCCAGTGAACATGGGACTGCCATCAAGCAAGATCAAGTCGAAGTCGCGGCGGAGCCGGGCCATCAAGACCGACCACGCCGGGTCCGCCATGAACTCGCGTGGTCGAGGGACCGGGGCCCGCAGGGGAAGGAAGTTCGGTGCATCGTCTCCCAGGGTGACCAGGGCCTCTGTCAAGGCGACCCCGTCTTGCACCACGTCGTCCAGGCCCGCTTCAGGACGCAGGCCCATGAGCCCGGCGAGCATCGGTCCGGTCAAGTCCGCGTCCACCACGAGCGTGCGCCCCGGTCGCCGCGCCAGGGCCCGCGCGAGGGTCAAGACAAGAGTCGTCCGGCCCTCCGCGCGGTGGCAACTCGTGAAAAGGAGCACCTTGATCTTGCGCTTGGTCCGGATGTCCACGAGGACGTCGGCCAGACGCTCGAAGCGCTGACTGTGCTCTCGTTCCAACGCGAGGACCGTTTCGGGCCATGACACCTCGGGCCCGCTCGAGGTCGGCGCGTCGAACGAAGGCGTCGAGACCGTGAAGTGGGGCGCGGGCGGGGTCGCGTCGTTCTCGCCGGTCCGTCGGTGGGCATAGGCCCTGGCCAGGGCTCGATCAAGGTCCGGCATCTCGGGTCCCCTCCACCCCTTCGGCGGGCAAGACATAGCCTTTCAGAAGGACCGGTCCGTCCGTCCTGGGCAGGGCCAAAGCCACGGGTCCAGCGGGCTCGAACGAGAGCGAAACGCGCGGCGGGGAAACAAGGACGTCCACCGCGTTCGGGTCGGAAACAGCCAAGCCAGCCCTCAAACCGATCGACACTAATCCAATCATGACCAGGGCCCAAGCCATCCATCGGACTTCGCGTTTCAAGCGTCGCCTTCGAGGCACGATCCGGCGCGGCCGCTCCACGACCGTTAACGCTGGGACGCGAATCAGGACGGCGCAGTCCCTCAGCGAGGAAGCGTCGCGGACCTGCCTGACGCGGTCCAGGTCCCTGGTGGCGGTGGAGAGGCTCATGGTGAGTGTCCCGGTTCGAGCGGCACGTCGCGAGGCCTTGGCGGCGGCTGACGCGACGTGGAAGGCCATGCGCCCGGGTGTCTCGCCAGGCGTTCCGGCCCCTTTTCTTCTATCGGCTCGCGGTGGGGACCAACTTGATCCCGAATGATCATGAGGACCGAACAGGGCGGTCCCCGCGCCAAGAGTCCCATAGCCGCCGGCCTTGGTCGAGGAAGCGTCGGGCCGTTGAGCGATCGTGGACTTCACGCAGCCGTCGAATCAGGCCAACGCGTTCAGCTCGGTGCAGGGGGGCCGCCAGTGCGGGCAACAACAACTCCGAGACGCCGAAGGTCGGCAGAGAGTCCAATCCCACCGCGATCGGTTCGGGAAAGGAATCGGGGAGCGTCTTGCGCAAGGCGTCCGTAGCGGCGCGAACGGCCAGCTCGCGCGGGCGGCGCGGGTGCGACCAGTCGTAAGGGGGCGTCCAAGGTCCGCCCCATTCGGGCGTGTCGGCGCCGGTCATCACCACCAGCACAGGTGGACGCTCGCGCGTCGGGTTGGCGTCGAACCATCGTTCCCAGTCGCGGGCAAACGCGACGTCCGCCGCGTGGTGCTCGAGCGAACCGTTCAAAACGAACACGAGAAGATCGGCCTCCACGGCGGCCGTCAGGGTCGCGTCGCGAGCGGACCGATCGCGCGACGTCTCGGCGCTGGGGGTCGCGGTCGCGGTGTAATCAGGAATGTCGGCCCAAACCAAATTGCGCAGGCGCTCGGCGAGGGCCCCCTCCAAACCGGCCGCAACCAGTCGCGCACGGACGCGCGTAAGGTCCCCCGATCGGGCGTCGTCGAGGACCTCGCGCAAGCGTTCCAGAGGCGCTTCCTGGGAACCAACCATCGCCGCGATCGACGGGCCTGAGGCCGCATCGGCCGCCGCTCGCGGGTTCGTGCCCCGCCTGGTCAGGCGTCTGTACTGGTCCGCCCCAATCGCCAAGCGGCCGCTGTGCAGCTCAATGAGGTGCGTGCCCAAGCGGTTGACATACGCTTGCCAGAACCAACGCATGAGGTTCTGTTGCATGTTCCGCCAAGCGGGCTTCACCATCAACTGCTGCGTGCCAAGACGTACCAGACCCGAGATCGGCTGCACTAAAGGCATGACATAAGTGTAGATTTCATTGGCGCGTGAAACCAAGCCCGAGACCTGAACGGCGCGTTTCCAGTGGGAAGGTGTGATCAAGTCGCCGCCGGGGACCTGCCGACAAAGGCCCCCGAGGTCTTCAGCGGCCAGTTCCAGGGCGCTGAGGAACTCGACCACAGGGACCTCATCGAGTGGTTCGGTCGAGTCGGGATGGTAGTGTCGGGCAAGGGCCAGATTCAGTCGCTTGCCCGTTTCGAGATAGGCGTCGGAGCGCGAAAGGGCCTCGCTTGGCAAGGAATCCACGCGACCGGCTTCTTCCTGGACGATCTCCCAGGCTTGCTTGTCATGGGGTGTGAAGGTGAGGGGCATGTCCCAATCGATAGGGGGGAGCACTGGCGTCTTGCGCCTTGTCCAGCGATCCGCCAGAAGGCCGAAGATGACCCCCAGGCCAATCCAGATCAAGGAGGCGTAAAGGAGCCAGCCTCGCTCGCGGAGCCAAAGGGCGCCTAGACCCATGTAGGCGAGCATTGGGGCGACAAGAAGGACCAAAAGTAAGGCTGCCCGCCAGTTTTTCATCATCTCGGGGTCCTTCTTTACAAACGGGTCCGACCTCGTCACCGGACAACGCGGTCAGCCTCACTCGCTCTGGGACGACGTCCCCTTACCGAATGTATTCATTCGCCAAAGTCTGGAATTTCGACTGAGCCGGCGTTATAACCGATTCCGGCAACGGGATGGGTCCTACGGGGGCCCGGCCTGCCTCCGCGAATCGCCCAGACCAAAGTACTCGAACGAACGAAGAAGGAAGACATCATGCGTCGCGTTTTCGCCGGCCTGTTGGCCCTCGGATTGCTGTCCCCGATCATGCTCGTCGGCTGCGACGGTGGTAGC
>CALLYK010000398.1 GCA_937858365.1 uncultured Isosphaeraceae bacterium
CCAAGGGGCGAGCCGGCCGAGGCCCCCGCTAACGTGTCACTTGGCTCCTTCTGGATTCGTGTTCCTCACGACACCGCCAAGTCCTAGGAGACGAATCGCAGGTCCGTTTCGATCAGGGTCGAGTCGCAAGCGCCTAGGTGGGTCGGCTCGCCGCGACGCCCCCGGCGCGTGGCGACCAGGTTGAGGCGGACTTCGCGACAGCCGCCCCCAATGGATCCGTTCGAGTGCCAGCGCATCGAGGTCCCTTCCGTGTCGAGCAGTTCAACCTGTTCGGCGGCGACCTCGGCGAACGAGCGCTCGGACCCCTTCAGTTGGACCCTCGCGGGCTCGATTCTTGGAGCGTCCCTCGACGAGTCGATCGGCTGCATCAGGGCGAAGGGACAAATCACCAGGCAGAAGAAGGCCGCCAGCGCCAGGCCTCAGAAGCTCAAGGTAAGGGCACGTCGTGGAACTCGAACGGCAGTTCGATCAACGTCCGAGCCAGGCCATAGAACCGCAATTCGACGGGTTCGCCAAAGGAGCTTAGTCCCCCGTGCACGGGGTCGGGCACGTGATCGTTTCGCAAGCCGATCGTCATTCGGATCGCGTCCCCCTCGCGGCGCGTGCTTGTGATGTAGAGTCGAAAACACCTATCATCGGCATCCACCACTTCCAGGCGCATCTCGGGAAAGTCAGGTGACTGCGTGAGTTCGCGTTCTTGCAGCATGAACGCGTGGAGCCGGTCGAACCGGTCGGCTGGTCCGTTCGGGACGAGACCAATCTTGCTGGGGACGTCCAGGTGGATCGCGACTTCGTAACTGAGTTCCTCGCCGAGACGGCCTTTGCGGGCGAGCACTTCGATCCGACCGCCGTCTCCAGGAAAGCTCTTGCCGACCCCGTCGCCCAAGGGCACCCGCACTGGATACGGCTTGCAGGCCGCCACACCGATTCGGGCGATGCCTCGCAAGACCTTGACGCGAGGCCCTGGTTCCTCAGGTAGATTGAGTTCGCACGCGAAGCCGTAGGAATTTTGCGCATGGGCCCCGAAATGAGGGGCGTTCGGTTCACCCTCGATCCCAAGGGGCTGGGGAAGGAGGGACCGGCCCTGCTCATCGGTGGCTTCGATGAACTTGGGATTCCCCGTCAATGCGATCATCAAGTGCGGCTCGGCCGCCAGCGAGAAGTGGGCCTGGGTCCCTCCTCGACGCGTCTGCTTCCGTTGCTCCGCCACGATCGCCTCGTCGTGTGGATTTCCTCTCGAGTTCGGTCGGACCGTCGCGGGCGGGTCCGGCACGGGTCCCTCACCGTTCACTCGCCTCGTCGTCAACGAGAGCAGCGTCACGCGGAATGGGCCGGCATCATACGGAAGCCCAGCCGACTTGGGATAGGGGGCGTTGTCCCGCAAGAAAAGGCCGAAGACGGGGTCCATCCCGTTGCGACTGAGTAGGCCGCCTCCCGGGGGACCAGGCGCCGCGTGAAGTGCGCCTTGTCCACAGACGAGGTCAACGGCCTTCCAGAAGGGCATGGTGGTCGGCCCCTCAAGGCGGACCCGGCGACCGTCCCATCGCTGACCTCTACCGAGATCGGGCCATAGGGCGGGTCGACAGCGCAATTGCGCATTGATGGTCGCGATCGCGTCGAGTAACGCCATGTCGGTCTTGTCGAAGCGCACCATCGTGGCTCGCGTGAGAGACGCGACTTCGATCCGATCGCGCACCAGGACGGCGCGTTGGCGGACTTCCTCGTCTTTGGATTCGCGGATGGCCTTGTCCAACTCCGCGAGTGCGGACCTGCCAAGGTCTTCAAGGGCCTTCGCGGCCTCTTCACGCGCGGCGAACTTCGCCGCTCCTAGCCCTTCGACCAGTCGCGACGCCTCGGGCACCTGGCAAGTGACGAGACCCAAGACGACGAGGATCGGCAACTTGAACATTCGCAGATTTCCTAGCGAGTTGGTGTCCTGGGAACTCATGCATCAACGCACCGTACGACATCGAGTTCATCGCCGCCAGGTCCTCCAGCGTGGAACGCGCACGGGCCCGCTACTTGCCCGTCCAGCGACCAGTACCTTGCGTTGGCCGAAGCCGCGACCCGGCTGATCGCGGGACTCAGTCTCTGTTATGATCCTACTGGCGGTTTTGGTCGTCTTTTCGAGGGACCAGCCGCCCGCGAGGACGAAGACCTATGGACACCGCGCGCGTCGCCCAGGTGCTCGAAGAGATGGGCACCCTTCTTGAGCTTCGCGGCGAGAACCCGTTTCGTTGTCGGGCGTACGTCAATGCCGCTCAGGCCCTTCGGGGCCTGCCCGACGACCTTCACGAGTCCATCGCTTCAGGGACGCTCGCCAAGGTCCCAGGGATCGGCGAGGCGATCCATCAGAAGATCGTCCAACTCGTCACTACGGGCTCGTTGCCCGCTTATGAGGAACTCAAAGCCGCCACACCACCCAGCCTTCTGGCCCTCCTTCGCGTGCCGGGGCTCGGTCCCAAGAAAATCAAACAACTTCATGAGGCGTTGAGCGTCAACTCACTCGCGGACCTACGCGCCGCGGCCGAAGGCGGCAAGATCGCGCCGCTGAAGGGGTTCGGCGTGAAGACCGAAGCCAAGATCAAGGAGGGGATCGCGTTCGTCGAACGCGTGGGGGACCGCATCTTGCAAAGCACGGCGCGTCGCTTGGCGATGCCCATCCTGGAGGCGGTTCGCTCGCATCCTGGGGTCTTACGCGCGGAGGCATGCGGATCACTCCGTCGACGCGCCGACACCGTGGGGGACCTCGACATCGTCTTCGCGTCGGCGGAGCCAGGACCGGTCCTGGCCGACTTCGCCCGACGGCCCGAGATCGAGGAAGTGCTCGGTCTGGGTGAGACCAAGGCGAGTGTGCGCCTGGGCGGGGGCGTGCAGTGCGACCTTCGCGGGGTCAGCGACGTTCAGTTCCCGTTCGCCCTCAACTATTTCACGGGCTCGAAGGCCCACAACATCGCCCTCCGTCGGCGCGCGATCCAGCGCGGTTTGAAGCTGAGCGAATACGGCCTGGAAGGCCCCAAAGGCAACGTCGTCTGTCACGATGAGGCCGCGATCTACCGGGCGCTCGACTTGCCGTACATTCCGCCCGAGCTCCGGGAAGGGCTCGACGAGATCGAGCTGGCCGAGGCCGGTCGGCTCCCGGTCCTGATCGAACGAGGCGACCTGACCGGGACCTTCCACTGCCATACCGATTGGAGTGATGGCGGCAACACACTCGAAGAGATGGCGGAGGCGGCGCGTAAGGCGGGCCTGAGTTACTTGGGGATCGCCGACCACTCCCGTTCGGCCGGCTACGCGGGAGGTCTGAGCATTGAGCGCGTCCACCAGCAATGGGCCGCCATCGACGCCTTGAACCAGAAGATGCCCGCCGGGTTCCGCGTCTTCAAAGGGGTCGAATGCGACATCCTGACCGACGGCTCGCTCGACTATCCCGACGACGTGCTCGCCGGCTTTGATTACGTCGTGGCGAGCGTGCATTCTCAGTTCGGTCTGAGTCGCGAGGCCATGACCAAACGCATGGTCCGCGCGGTCGAGCACCCGCGCGTGACGATGCTGGGACATCCCAGCGGCCGACTTCTCCTGGCACGCGACGCCTACGCGGTGGACCTGGACGCCGTCCTGGAAGCGGCGGCCCGGGCCAAGACGATGGTCGAGATCAACGCGAACCCACACCGCCTTGACCTTGATTGGGAACACGCCCGAAGGGCCCCGAAGTTAGGCCTTATGCTCGTCGTCAACCCCGACGCCCACGCGACCGGCGGCTTCGCCGACCTCGATTACGGGATCGGCGTGGCGCGTCGGGCCAGCTTGCGCAAGGAAGACGTGTTCAACACCCGGCCCCTGTCGCACGTCACCCTTGACCTGAAGAGGTCGTGAACGAGGCACCCCGGGCGCGAAGAAACGGACGGCGCGCCTGGCCGCACGCCCTCCTTCGCGTCACTCGATCTCCAGCACACGGCCATCGGGGGAGACTCGGGCCTCGCGCACCTTTCCGGTGCTGGGGATCGTCCCGCGGACCTCGTAAGAGTCGAGCTTCCCCGATCGATCGCGGTTCTCCCAAGCGTCGCTCAGCTTGACCCCCTTGAGGGCCTTCGAGGCCGCAGCCTTCACCGGTTCGGGCAGGGCCTCGATGGTCGTGGTCTTCTTGCGCAGGTCGGGAGGTCGATCCGCCTCGCCGCAACCTGCCGCGATCACAACCAGGAGGACCGCCAGGGGCCACTTGCTCCGCCGTGCGTCAAAGGCCTTCACCGACGACCTCGTGTCCCGCGCGGGTGCTGATGGCCTTGAAGATCCTGGGACTCATGGTGCCGCTCAACCAGGCCACGTGACCGTCGCAGTACACGAAGTTGGCCCCTCGATTGTGCCGGCCGTGGAATTGAGTCGTGTCCCCGTAGACATCGCTGGGTCCGCGCCCTTCCCCGCTGTGACCGAGCACCATGCCCGACCCGTCCTCGGTGACGCAGGCCCCGCCCGCGTCGGGGTCGAGGTTCGTGCCGGCGAAGTTGCACGACCAGAACTGCGAGCCGGGCACCTTGCCCAGCCAGGTCGCGCGGCCGCGGCCCAGGTTGCAGAGGGTGGACCGCTCGCCGACCATCAGCGTGTGGCCGGCGCCGTCGGTGATCGCCGAGATCCGCACCGAACTGTTGCGGAAGAAGACCCCTTCGCCATCGACGCCTGGCTCGCCCACGCCGAAGACGCCCACGTAGTTCGAGCCGGGGACCTCGCAAATGGGTTGGACGTTGGACGCGATCACGTCGTGCAAGACCGCGACGCTCCCCGAGGTGGCCATCCAGGACTTGGGCATCTCGTCAGACGGGCAAAGAAAGCCGCCCAGGATCGTCGAGCGCACCGTGGCGTGAACGTCGTGGTCGATCCCCCGCGAGAAGTCGATGTGGTCGAACAGAGGTTGCTGTTCCAACTGGGGAAGGACCATTGCGGGCCAGCCCCAACCCGGTCCGGTCTCCTCCCCGACCCGGGGGTCCCAGCGCGCGACGTACCCCGGGGGCAGGACCGAGCGGGCCCCCTCGTAGGCCAGGATGGCCGTGCCGATTTGCTTGAGGTTGTTGACGCATTGGGCCCGTCGTGCCGCCTCGCGTGCCGCTTGCACCCCGGGCAAGAGCAGGGCCAACAGCACGCCGATGAGCGAGATTACCACCAGGAGTTCGACCAGTGTGAAACCCGCGCGGTGTCGCATGCGCCCCCTCCTGATGACACGAAACGCCGAACAAAGCCGGGCTTTTTCTCACGACCGGCTACCGCGGTCATTCTGAGGTTGGAAATGCGAAACGACAAGACGATTTTCCGGAAGTGTCCCCTTTGAATCGCCCGACGGGTCTGCTAAGTTCGGCCACCATTCAGGGAAAGCGACGCGGCCCAAATCCGATAGGAGGTTCGGGCCATCGATGGCGCGCATAGTGGCGTGTTTGAACGCCGCGGAGAGAGGGTGCGCGCCTCGTCGGACACGGTCTCCAGAGATGGCCGGTCGCTATTCCGCCTCGCGCCGTGAGCCATCGACTCGGACCTCATTCCAGGGAGTCACGCACCATGCAGGGAAACCGGTACTCAGCACCCATCCGGTCCGATCGTCGCGCCCGGGGTCTATTCAGGCGGAACACGATTCGGCGCCACGGTCGCGTCCTAGAGGTCGAGCGGGTCGAGGACCGGACCCTCATGGCTTACGCGGTAGGCGTGAATGTCAACGGCACGAACATCAGCCAACTCGGCGCCATCAACGGCGGGTTCTCGTTTATCCCGCCCGACACGACCGGGGCGATCGGACCCAACCACTTCGTCGAGTTCACCAACGGGTCGTACGCGGTCTACAATAAGACCACCGGCGCCCTCATCGGCTCCCGAATCGCCTTCACCACCTTCTGGACCAACCTGGGCATCACGGGGCTGAGCCTCAATCCCGTCACCGGCACGGGCACAACCGACCCGCGCGTGATCTACGACCCGGACAGCGGGCGCTGGTTCGCCTTGGGGATCGACACTCCGGCCACCGACCCCAACCGCTATCTTATCGCGGTCTCCAACAGCTCCGACCCGACCGCAGGATGGAAGGGGCTCTCGGTCACCGCCAACACTAGCACGTCGTTTTCCGACTTCGAGATGATCGGGATCAACCAGACGGCCCTTATCGTTTCGTCGAACAACTTCGGCGGAAGCAACACCACTGCGTTCTACGTCATCCCCAAGGCGGACTTGCTCCTGCCGGTGCCGACCCTGGCCAATGCGAGCCTCATCGAGAACGTCAACCCCAACAACACCGGTTTCACACCCCAACCCGTAGTGAGCCACGACGCAGGCTCGTTCCCACACCCGATCCTCTCGTCGTTCAACTCCACAAACTTGAAACGGTCCACCCTTACGGGCTCGGCCACGGCGCCGGTGCTCAACACGGCGGGGGGTTTCATCGCCGTCACGGGGAACACCAACTCGGTTAACGCGCGTCAGACCGGCGGGCCCAACACGATCGACAGCAGCGACGGCCGCTTCAGCGCGGCGGTCATCCTTCAAGGGGGTTTCCTCTGGGCGGCCAACACCGTCACTCAGAACACCTCCGGCACCAACCACGAGATCATCAAGTGGTATCGCATCAACAATAGCACAGGCGTTCTGGCTGAATCGGGCATCATCGGCGACACGGAGACGACCAGAGACTACATCTACCCGTCGATCGACGTCAACACCAACGGCGACGTTGTGATTGGCTACACCCGCTCGGGCACCGCCGAGTTCGCCGGGAGCTACGTCTCGGTGGGCAAGTTCAACGGGACCTCCACCTCCTTCGCGGCGCCCCAGTTGCTGGCTGCCGGCGCCGCCTCGTACAACCTCACGTTCGGTGGACCGAGAAACCGCTGGGGCGACTACAGCCAGACCAGCATCGACCCCTCGGACCCCGGGACCTTCTGGACCATCCAGGAATACGCTTCCGCCGCCAACGTCTGGAGCACCCGGATCTCCCAGATCGGCATTGCGCCGGTGGTGACCAGCGTCAATTCGACCACGGCCAACGGCACCTACGGCTCGGGCTCGGTCATCAACGTGACGGTCAATTTCGACCTTCCCGTGGCCGTCACCGGCACGCCCCAACTCGCCCTCAATTCGGGCGGGACGGCCAGTTACACCGGCGGCACCGGCACGAACCAACTGACCTTCCAGTACACGGTCGGCGCGGGACAATCCAGCGCGGACCTGGACTACACGTCCGCATCGGCCCTCACTCTCAACGGCGGCACGATCACGAACAAGAGCGTGACCGCGGCCACCGCCAATCTCACGCTTCCCGCGCCGGGCGGGGCCGGCTCTCTCGGCAACAACAAGAACATCGTGATCGACGCCGTGGCCCCGGTCGTGACCAACATCACCTCCACCACCGCCAACGGCACCTACGGCACAGGCGCGGTCGTCAACGTGCGGTTCACCTTCTCCAAGGCCGTGACCTTCACCGGTGGCAACCCCACGCTCGCCCTCAACACGACCGGAGGGCCAGCGGGGATCGCCACCTATTCCAGCGGCTCAGGCTCCAATACGTGGGACTTCTCCTACACCGTTTCCGCCGGACAGAGCAGCGCCGACCTCGACGCGGCATCGACGGGCGCACTGAGCGGGACCATCACCGACACCCTCGCCAACAACCCCAACGCGCTCGCGGGCGGCGTGCCCGTTTCCCCGACCGCGGGCTCGCTGGGCGCCAATAAGAACATCGTCATCGACGCCGTGGCCCCGGTCGTGACCAACATCACCTCCACCACCGCCAACGGCA
>CALLYK010000399.1 GCA_937858365.1 uncultured Isosphaeraceae bacterium
GGCCCAGTGGACTTTTTGGCGTTGTTTTGATTGGCTTTGACCGATTTTTCTGTGGATGCCATGATGGGAGTTCCAGGTGAGGAATTTTGCACACTAGGGTGATATTACGGGATGAGGCCATGTAAGTCAAGACGGGGGTTTGGGGAAATTCTCGGAATGATCGAGTGGGTTGCGATTCTGGGAAATACGGGGGGTCCTCTAGGTGTCCCGCAGTCCCGAAGGGACGACGGCTTGCCAAAACCAGATCCGACACAGGGCCCTCCACCGAACAGACTGAAATTCGAGTGAGGACCCCGTTGGGGCGCCGTCCCATCGACGATTCGGCCCGTCACATGGTCTTGGCGATTCGCTACGCGCGTTGGTATTGTCAAAGCATGAATCGAACTGATGCGTCGAGGCCCCTTCGCATCGCAGCGCGATTTCCGGCATATCGCCTCAGGCTCGCTTTTCGATCCTGGGCGTCCAACCGCTTCCCTCACGTCGCTTTCGCCGGCAGCACTTCGCCCCGCCTCACTTGGAGCAACTCGCCATGTCTCAGCCGTCGGTGAGGAAGTCCGCCCGCCCTCGCCTGTCGTCGTTTCGACCCAGTGTCGAGTTCATGGAGTCGCGAATCGTCTTGAACGCCGCCCCGCTCGCCGCGGCCGCCAAGGCGACCGTCACGCCCGTCGCGGCGCAGAAGCAAATCCTGGGTACGGCCGCCACGACCTTGAAGCAGTACGCGAGCTTGCAGGCGCAACTCGTCACCCTTGCCGGGAAAATGAACAATCTCCAGGTCGGCGCGGCTCGTCAGCCGATCGTCCGCCAGGCCACAAGCCTCGTGAAGACGTTCCTGAAACAGGAGGGCCTCCGGTACAAGAAGTTCGAGACCTTCAACCGCACGGCCCCCAAAACGAGCGGGGTCGCCAACGCGGCCTCGATCGAGCGGACGGTCCATCAGAAGGCCCTTGTCATCAACCGGCAGGTCGCCTGGTTCGGCTGGGCCGGCTACACGAAGTTCACTCTGGTGTCCCCAGTTCAGTCCGCCACGATCCGAAACGAGACCCAGGGCCCTATCCAGAGCGGGAGCCAGGGCCGGGTCCAGGCCCAAAGCAGCCAACCGATCACCACGGACGAGGCGAACCTCGCTCTGCTCTACCTGGAGAGCGCACTCGCCAACATTCATTCCAAGATCAGGACCGCCCCTCCCTCCGGCACGATCGACGCGCGGCAAATGCAAGAGAACGCCTCGGAGCAAGCCGAAATCACCGTGGCCATCGGCTTCATCGGGGCCGCGCTCGCCAGGAAGGCGTCGCCGGAAGCCTGGGAGTCTTTCAAGGACCAGCTTAAACAAACCTTCGACGCGACCACGATCGCAATCGATCGTGCCACGGAAGTGACCAGCAGGTGCTCGACGTCCACGTTCGTCCCGGCCGGCGCCGCGCACATGGGCGTGAAGGCCACCCCGCCACTGGAAATCCCCGATCAGTCCTTGCCCGTCTTGCCCTGAAGGACGACTTCGCCTGGGTCCCTCCCAGCGGCCCGGATTGGTTTGTCTGGCGACTTTCTCTCTTCGCTCCCAGAAGATGATGCGGTCGGGAGTGTGCGCCGGCGACCTGAATCGAGCGGTTCGCGCTCGATTCGAACACGCCACGAGGGGCCCATGGCGCGAGGTCGTGGAGAGCGCGGCGAGCTCCTCGAAGACAACGGCCACGCCCGATTTTCCCCGAAGCCCTCCAGGGTCGACCATGCGACGAGCTCCCACTTCCGCCTCTCCCGCGGAGTACCTCGCGGCCGAGCGGCTTTCCGAGACCAAGCACGAATACGATCGGGGACTCATTGTCGCCATGGCCGGCGCGAGTCGGCAGCACAACCGGGTCACGAGTAATCTCACAAGGGAGATCGGCATCCAGCTGAAGGGCGGCCCTTGTGAGGCCTACGTGAGCGACATGCGGGTCTTCGTCGATGCGACGGGGCTTTTCACTTATCCCGACATTGTGATTGCCTGCGGCGAGCCGCGCTTCCTCGACGCGGAGCTGGACACGCTATTGAACCCGGTCGCGCTCGTGGAGGTGCTTTCGCCGTCGACGGAGGCGTACGACCGGGGTAAGAAGTTCGCCCACTATCGGCGCATTCCCTCACTGGTCGCCTACGTGCTGGTGGCCCAAGACCGACCGCAAGTCGATCGCTACACCCGCCGGGGCGACGAGTGGGTCCTCACCGGTTTTGAAGGGCTCGACGCCGAGCTCGCGCTGGAATTCGCGGGGGTCCCCGTCCGAATTCCGCTGCGCGAGATTTACGACCGGGTGCAATTCCCCGCCGCGGAATGCGAAGTCGCCGGCTGACTCTTGGCGATTGGTCTCAACGGCCGGGTGGGATTCCCGTCTTGCCTTTTTCGACCGGATGGGGAGAATGCGTTGTTCGAGGTGGCTGACGGACCACACACGTCCCGCCCACGGAGGGGGCTTACGGCCCATCGGCAGATCACCACCGACGCCGCAACCTGGCAAGCGCCTCGCGATCGTTCCCCCACCGCGACACGGTCCCCTTCCGGGTCCTTCGTCACGCGGCCCCCGTCCGGCGTCCATCGCCTGGGGGCCCAGGTCATCGATAGCGTCGCCCAGGTCGGCGACGTTGTCGTGTTTAGCTTTCGTACCCTTTTTTGGTTGCTGCGCCGTCGCTCCCGCTGGTCGGTGCTGGTCCCCTGCTTCCATGCGATCGGCGTCGCCAGCGTGCCCGTCATCGCCGTCACCGGCTTGTTCATCGGCATGGTCTTGGCCGTCCAGACCTTTCATCAGTTCGACGCCATCGGCATGGCCACTCGCCTTGGCTCGGTCATCAACATCTCGCTCGTCAAGGAACTGGGGCCCGTCCTGGCCGCCACCATGCTCGCCGGTCGGATCGGCTCGGCCATGGCCGCCGAACTCGGCACCATGCGCGTCACCGAACAAATCGACGCCCTCTCCGCGCTCGGCACCAACCCGATCCACTACCTCGTCGTCCCAAGGTTCCTCGGTTGCCTGCTCCTGATCCCTCTTCTGACCCTGATGGCCGACTTCATGGGCGTGATCGGCGGGGCCGTCATCAGCACCCAGTTGCTCGGCATCGACCCGTATCATTACTGGCTCCACTCCCGCGTCTTCGTCAGCTCGCTCGACGTTTTCGCGGGGGTCTTCAAGAGCTACTTCTTCGGCGCCGCGATCGCCTTGGTGTCCTGCCATCGCGGCTTCAACTCCAAGGGGGGCGCTGAAGGGGTCGGCCGCGCGGCGACCGAGGCGTTCGTCTGGTCGTTCGTGATGATCCTATTCCTCGACTTCCTCCTCGGCATCGTTTGGAACGCGACTTATCGCACCCTTTGGCCCGACGGCCCCAACTTGCTATGAGGCTCGCGCGCAACGTCGTCCCGACGGTCCCCGACGCACCATCGCTCCCGCCGGCCGCGCTGGCGCTGGAGAGCTTGACGATGCGTTTCCGTCATCAGACCGTCCTGCGGCGGATCGACCTGCGGATCGAACGTGGGCAGACCGTCTGCGTGATCGGTGAGAGCGGCTGCGGCAAGACGGTCCTCTTGAAGCTGTTGATCGGGCTGTTAAGACCGACCTTCGGTCGGGTCCTATTTGAAGGGAAGGACGTCTCGCGTCTGCGCGAGGCCGAGCTCAACCGGGTGCGCCTTCGCTTTGGTTTCCTCTTCCAGATGGCCGCCTTGTTCGACAGCCTCTCCATCTTCGACAACGTCGCCTTCGGGCCTCGGGAACACAGGCTTTATGACGAGGCGACCCTCGCCCGGATCGTCTTGGAGCGGCTCAACGAGGTCGGCTTGCCGGCGGGAATCGAGCACAAGAAGCCGGCCGAACTCTCGGGGGGCCAGCGCAAACGCGTCGGTCTGGCCCGCGCCTTGGCCCTCGACCCCGAGGTGATGCTCTACGACGAGCCGACCACGGGCCTCGACCCGATCATGAGCGACGTGATCAATCAATTGATCCTCCAAACGCAACGCGCCAAGAAAGCGACGGGCGTGGTGGTGACCCACGACATGACCACGGTCCGTAAGGTGGCCGACCGGGTGGTCATGCTTTATCCCCTGTCTCGCCTGCGTCCGGATGAGGCCCAGGTGCTCTACGACGGACCGCCGGACGGCCTGGAAGACCACCCCGACCCGCGCGTTCGTCAGTTCGTCCGCGGCGAGGCCGGCGAACGCCTGCGCGAGTTGAACCAGGGTCGCGACTAGGACCGCGAACCGAAGCACGCCCTCAAGTAAGCGCGTCAAGGAGGCACCATGAACGAACGGGCGATGCAGTTTCAGATCGGCATCTTCACCATCGTGGCGGGCCTCGTGCTGACCATGCTGATCGTCTGGTTCGGCGAACGACCGGGCCTTCTTCGCAAACAGACGTTCGTGGCGGTCCACTTCCCTCAGGCGCCCGGCGTGACGATCGGCGTGCCGGTGCGACGCAGCGGCCTACGGATCGGCGAGGTCGCCGCGATCGACTTCGACGCCCGCGAAGGTCGCGACGGCGTCGTCGTGACGATCGCCCTGGACAAGGACCCGCGCGTCCTCGAAGCGGCCCGGCCGCGGATCGCGCGCTCGCTCATCGGCGACGTCTCCATCGAGATGGTGCCTGATCGCGACGCCATGCCGCTCGTCGTCAGCACGTCACCTCAAGAGGCCCTCGAAAACCCGATCGGCGAAGGGGACCCGCCCGTCGACCCGTCGGCCGCCCTCGAGACGGCCGTCGAGGCGATGAACCAGGCGGGCGAGACCCTCTCCTCCATCAAGCAAGCGGCCGACCAAATCAGTGTCCTGGCGAAGAAGGCCGATCAACTCGAAGGCTTCCTCGTCACGATGGGCGAGGCGGGCAAGACCTTCACCCTCGTCGCCAACGACGTCCACCGCGTGATCGAGGCCAATGAGGGAGAGATCCGCCCGGCCGTCGTCAACCTTCGTCAGGTCGTCGAGAAGCTGAACATGGCCCTCGACGAACAAGCGGCCTCGGACTTCCACGACACGCTCCGCAACCTGAGTTCGGCCACGGCCCGACTGGACCTGATCGCGGCGAGTTTGCAACCGCTCGCCAAGGACCTGGGCACCGACCCGCGTACCTCGCCGCCGACGACCGGCACGGGACAACTCGTGGCGCGCATGAACCGGATCGCCTACGACGTTTCCCTCCTCACCGACAAGCTCTACGACCCCCAAGGAGGGCCCGACCGCCGCGGCGGCCTCAGCATGAAAGGGAGCCTGCAACGCCTCGTCACGTCCTCCGACCTCCACGACAACCTCAACGGTTTCGCGGTCTCGGCCCAAGACGTGATCACGTCGGCAAGGCCGGTCGTCCACAACCTCAAGGACTTCACCAGCAAGATCGCCAACAACCCGTCGGAACTCTCGCGCGGGGCCCTTCGGCCTTGAGGCCAAACTCGGCGACATACCAGAGCGACCCGCGAGTATTCAAGCGCGCTGTCTCATCCAGACGATCAGGCCCGTCACGAGAAGGGCCGCGCCCAACCCCAAAGCGATCATCGAGGCGGACCAGTCGCTGGCCGGGGGGGCCGTTGGCACCTGGATTGGGGTCGCCGTGTCGGCCTTGACCTCGACCTCCCTTCGGACGCCGGGCGCGTCGTAGGACTTCTTGGCGACCAGGTCGTTGACCGGGACCCCTGGGTCCATCTTGAACCAGAAGTCCGACGCGAAGTGGTTGCGGTCGAAAGAGACGTCTTTCGCCGTGTAGGCGATCGTCATTTCGACGTTGGTCGTCGCGGGCTCGCCCCGCTTGCCTTGGAAGTGGGTGAATGTTGATTGAAGAGGTAGGTGACGACCTTGGACCTCGTCCAAGGTCTTCGCCTCCCAGACCCAGACCGGGCGGCCTTTCTCGACATGACCGACCCAGTGCGACTCGACGCGGAGGACGACACCGAATTCCTCGTCGAGGAAGTAGATCTGTTGTTGTCCCTTGTAGGACTTGCCTTCCGGAAAGAGGAGGCCCAGGCAAGGGCGGTCCAGCACGTGCCGGGTCCCGAACGACGTGGCCTTGGGTAGTGCCTCGGCGAGAGGGACCAAACCGAAGTCGTTGTAGAAAAACGGCACCGGGCGTTCGACGATGCCCACGTCCGCTTCGGTCGCGAAGGTGCGCTTGATGGTGACCAATTCCTGATGAGAGGCCCCGTTGACCTCATGGAACCGGACCCTCGCGGACCGCTTGCCGTCGCAGAAATCGTCGAGCCGGATCGACGGTCCGTTACCTTGCACCTGGACGTGTTCTTGGGCCCGCCGCCCGTCGTCCGTCTCGGTATAGCGGCAGGTCTCGTCGAACTCCGCGCCGTTCTTGAAGTTCCTGGTGTGGGCAAGGGTCGTCACATCGTAAGACTTCCAGCCCATCGTCTCTTGGACAAGTTTGGCGATGATCGCCGGGTCTTGGTCGAATGGGTTGCTGATGGGACCCTCGTGCCTCACGGATCGCTTCACTTGTAGGTCAATCATGGCCTTCAGGGATTGGCGCTGGCTGCTTGAGAGTTCTACCTCTTCCGGGAGGCGTCCCGCCTTCGGGTTCAAAGCTCGTCCGCCGTGACGAGTTCGCCCCCGGCCCGGGTCCCAAGCGCGTTCCAGACCTTCGCCGAGGTCCCGGAGCTTGCCCAGCGCACCGAGCCGTCGGCCATTCCCGCGTTGACGCCCCCCAGGTGATAACTGCGGGCGCCGAATACTCCGTTACCGAAATCCAAACGATCACCGCAATCGGGGACCGGTGAGTTCGGCGGCGTGAGGACGTAGAACCTGGTGTAGATCGCGCCGATCGTCATCCAGCTCGACCCCGCGTCGAACTGCGGATGGCTTCTCGAAGGGTCGAGGGCGGCGCAGTGTGCCTTGATTTCGGTCGGGTCCGTGGGCATGTCGGGGACTTGGAACCAACCCCGATACGGAGAGAAGGGTCGGCCTGTGCCCGACCCGATGGGCTTCTCGGAGAAGGCGATTGTGTTCGATAGGCCGTCGAGGAAGCCCGCCAGCGGCGTGCCTCGATACGTGAACGAACCGTCATCGGAGACGGAGGGCCATCCAACGCATGTGCCGTAATTGGCCCGATAACTGTTGTTGCCGCCGCGCCGACCGCTCGCCGGGTCGGACGGGCAAAGGAACGTACTGACATCGCTCGTGACCGCCGTAGCATTCGCCGGGTGCATGGTTCCCGGGTCAACGAAATGGACCTCAAAATTGATGGAGGAATCGAAGGCCTCGCGTCCCAGGAAGGGCAAGAGGGCGGTCTGGGAGGATACTGCGTTTCTTTGGTAACCGGTCAATCCGGTCGGTCCGCCCTGAAAAAGAATGCTCGGAGGGAAGCCGCCCCACACCATCGAATAGGCCTGACACGCCAGGCCGACTTGCCTCAAATTGTCCCGGCAGGAAAGGCGCCGCGCGGCCTCGCGGGCCTGTTGGACCGCCGGCAGCAGCAGCCCGATCAGGAGCCCGATCGTCCCCATGACGACCAAGAGCTCGATCAGGGTAATCGCCCTGCGCGTTGGCGTCCGGATGGTCATCAGTCGCCCCCTCGCGACAGGATGATCGTGAGCGTGGCCGACGGGCCGGAAGGGCCGAGCCGGACATTCACGCGATGAACTCGATCGTTGCGCGGGCGATCCGCCCGAAGACCAGCGCTGTCAGCGCGCAGACGGCGCCGGCAATGATGAAGCTGTACATCATGCCCGGCCCGGCCTTCTGCGCAGCGACGGCGGTCAGCACGAAGATGCCGGTACCGATGATCGCGCCGATGCCGAGCATGGTCAGCGAGAACGCCCCGAGCTGCC
>CALLYK010000400.1 GCA_937858365.1 uncultured Isosphaeraceae bacterium
CCAAGACACAGAGAACACGGCGAAGAAGAGGGAGGAGATGTTTCGGTCCTATGACTTCTTTGTGTTCTTTGTGGTGAATCCGTCACCCATGCCGACCCAGAAAGGTCGTACGGCGGCCCCAGGCACGAAGGGTTTCACGACCAGGGTGGCTGACGGGATTTGAACCCGCGATCCCCAGATCCACAATCTGGTGCGTTAACCGCTACGCCACAGCCACCATCCTTCAAAGACACATTACGGGCGGGATCGTTCGGCGTCAAGCGCTCCGACGGGCGAATGGGACTGGAAAAGCGCCCGACGAAAGGCGTGCGGGAACGCCCCTCATCGGGTACTCTGGTGAAGACTGGAATCGGGGGTTGACAGCACACGATAATGACTTGACATGGACCGGGGGGGGTCGGCCTGACCGGTGCCGGTTGAACGAGGGGGGTCGCCACGTTGTTGCGCCTGGGGATCGTGGGTTGCGGCCGAGTGGCCCGCACACATATCGAACGCATCCTCGCCCTCCCGGACGTGGAGGTCGTCGCGTGCATGGATCTGGACGCCAACGCCGCCCATTCCCTCGCCGGCTTATTGGGTGGGGCCCAACCCGGCCGAGGCGTTGCCACGTTCACCGACCATCGGGCCCTCCTCGCTTCTGTCCAACCCGACGCGGTCGCCATCTTCACGCCCCACCCCGCGCACTTTCGACCGGCGGCCGACGCCCTTCAAGCAGGTTGTCATGTGTTCATTGAGAAGCCTTTGTCAACCAATGTCCAGGAGGCCCACGACCTGGTGCGCCTGGCGCGAAGTCGCGGCCGAAAGCTGGGAGTGGGTCATCAGTATCGCTTGCGGTCCAGCTTGATTGAAGCGCGTGCGCGCATACGCTCGGGGGCGATCGGACCCCTGAGGCTGGTGACGGCCACGCTGGCGGCCCCTTGGTTGGCGGCCCACGCGACCGACGCCGACGCCTGGCGCTACGAACCTCGGCGTGGCGGTGGCATTCTTTATGATGTGGGGGACCACCTCCTCGATGCGCTCCTTTGGACGACCGGCCAGGTCGCCCAGGGCGTGGCGGCTTTTCAGCATCGGTTGCCTTCGGGTCTCGACCTAGTGACGGCCGCGACGATCCGTCTGGCCGACGGTACACTTGTTCTTCTGGGATTGTCGGCCCTGGCGGCCGGTTCCCTGTTCGAGATCGTCTATCATGCAGAAAGGGCCACCCTGCGCGTGAGCGACGTGACGTTGAGTGAGACCTCGGCGGATGGAGAGACTAAGGTCATCGACCTGCCCGTGGCCGCGGAGACCATCGACGGCAATTTCGTGGCAGCGGTGCGGGACGAAGGGCCTCTCTGCTGCTCGGCTGAAGAAGCGTTGGACACGGTGCGATTGCTGGAGGCGATTGGTCGTTCGGCCTCGTCGAACCAGTTCGCTCCCGTGGCGTGAGGCCGTCGATGGGTGATCTAAGCCATTTCCCAACTGGACGTTGCTTGACAATCCGAGGGCCCTGGACTACCAGTATGACTCTCACGGCCGCGCCGCCACGATGGGCGGCCCTGGCCCGGGGGCCTGGACAAAGCGGCGGCGCGAGCCACCGACCTTTTTCGCCTTGAGGACCGACTCGATGTGGGAACACCTGTCAACGCTCGCGATCCTGGACCCCGTGCGGCCCTCGTGGGCCCCGTTCGGCCCGGACGAGGACGATCCGTGGACCTCGCCCATGGCGCGACATCCCGAGGAGGGCGGCCTGGACGACGACGAGGAATTCGACGACGACGACGATGACGACCTCGACGACGACGAGGACCTCGACGACGACCTGGATGACGATTACGACGAGGACCTCGACGACGATGACGAGGACCTCGACGACGACGACGACCTCGAAGAGATCGACGACATTGACATCGACGAGGAAGACGACGACCTCGACGACGATGACGACATAGACAGCCTGGACGACGACGAGGAAGAAGACCTGGACGACGACATCTAATCCGCGCCCACTGATCGATCGGCCCCTTGGGCCCCGGCGTCTGAAGTCATCACGACGGGGCCCGCGTGTCGATCAAGCCCCCCTTCAGCAGGAGCTTCTGGACGATGGCCCCCTTTGAGAACATGTCCGGCGAGTCCCGCCAGGAAGGCCAGGTCCCCGAGGTCACCACGCGGGCCCTGCGGGAGCAGAGCCAGCGCGACTTCGAGCTCGATTTTCTGGGGCGGGTGCTGGAGCGAGACCCAACCCACGTTGGGGCCCTGCGGGCCCACGCGGGGAACCTTGCCGCGACCGGGCAGTACACCAGGGCGCTTCAGGCCGACAGGCGCCTGGTGCGGCTGCTGCCTGAGCGCCCCATCCCTTGGTACAACCTCGCCTGTTCCTACGCCGTGCTCGGCATGATCGACCCCGCACTGGCCGCCTTGCAGCGGGCCCTGGAACTAGGCTATCGCCATTATCGACACCTCCTACGCGACCCCGACCTGGCCGCCGTCCGGCGCGACCCGCGCTTCGCGCGCCTGGTCCGACGCTTCTAACCTCGACCTCCACCCGCCCGACCGCAATCAAGGAACGTTCATGCTGAGCCATCGCTGGGAAGACGTCCAGGAAGCGACCTTTGCCGTGCGTGCGTGTTGGTCGGGCGTCCCTTCCGTGGGCATCATCCTGGGTACCGGACTGGGCGGCCTGGCCGCGGAGATAGCGACCGAAGCGGCGATCCCCTATCCCGAAGTCCCGCACTTCCCGGCCTCGACCGTCGAGAGTCACCGCGGCCAACTCGTTTGCGGACGCCTCGCTGACAAGACCGTTGTGGCCATGGAAGGCCGCTTCCATTTGTACGAAGGTTACACACCCGCTCAAGTCACTTTCCCGATTCGTGTGCTCAAGGAACTCGGCTGCCGCATCCTGATCGTCTCGAACGCATCGGGCGGGATGAACCCACTCCATCAGAAGGGGGACCTCGTCGTCATCGACGATCACGTCAACCTGATGGGCGTCAACCCTTTGATCGGTCCCAACGATGAACGCTTGGGTCCGCGCTTCCCCGACCTGATCGAACCCTACGATCGGTCGCTGCAAGACCTGGCGCTGCGCGTGGCTTTGGAAGCGAACATCGTGGCCCATCGGGGTGTCTATGTGGGAGTGATCGGACCCAACCTGGAGACTCGCGCCGAATACCGCCTTCTTCGGGCCCTGGGGGCTGACGTGGTGGGGATGTCCACGGTGCCCGAGGTGCTGGTCGCGGTCCACGCCGGCCTGCGCGTGCTCGGGTTCTCGATCATCACTGACCGCTGCCTGCCCGACGCCCTGGAGCCCCTCAAGATTGAGCAAGTGCTGGCCGTGGCCCGCGAAGCGCAAGGAAAGCTGCGAACAATCGTCACGCGGGTCCTGGAAAAGCTCGAAGGGTAAATAGGGGCCGCCACGGCAGGCCGCCCCAGATGACGTTGGTCGCCATGTCATTCAGGGAGAGTCGATGATGCCTCGGTCCCTCAAGGAACTCGCCCGAGCGGTCCAACGAAGGCAGTTGGTCCGGATCGAGCGGGCGCCAATCGACACGGTCCCCTTGGACGGTTTCGCCCTGGGGCTCAGCGATCGATACCTCCTCGTGCAACACGTCGAGCAGACAGTCCAGCTCAACGGCTACATGGTGGTTCGCCTTGAGGACATCTCGTCGTGGCAGCACCACCCGTTTCGCGATTTCGTCCAACAAGCCCTGGGCGGCCGTCGCGAGGAGATGCAGCCGCTCGACAAGTTCCCTCTCGAGGACCTGGGCCAGGTCCTCAACGCGGTCAAGGTCCGGGCGCCCCTGGTGGCGATCCACACCGAGAAGGTGGACTCGCATCGTTGCTGGATCGGCAAGATCGCCTCGGTGACGGAGCACTCGCTCTTTCTTCGCAAGATCAGCGCGATGGCGCAGTGGATCGAAATGGAACGCTTCCGCCTGCGCGATATCACCCGGATCGATTGGGGCGGTCTCTACGAGCAGGCGCTCTGGGAAGTCAACGCGAGTGCGCCGCCAAGCGTGCCGCGCACGTCCACGTCGGGCCCGATCCACATCAACGGCAAAGTGTCGATTGACCCGCACGCCTTCTACTGAGCCGTCGGCCGCCCCTTCGGATACGCCCATGTCCCAGCCCGCGAAACCGTACAAAGAGACGTTGAACCTGCCCGTCACGCGGTTCGACATGAAGGCCAACCTCAAGGTGCGCGAGCCCGAGGTGCAGGCGGTGGGTCAGCAAGGTCGCCGTCGACGAGAACGCGAGCAGGTGGACCGCGCCGCCCTCGGCCTCTTCGTCCTCGAAAGCGTCCTCGAGATCCTGACCCACGTATTCCACGCCGAGCCTCAGCGAGCTGCCGGTGCCATGTACGACGTCGTAGTTCGCGCCGAAGCGCATCAGGAGATCGATGGGGTCGGCCGCGCTCGAGAACCGACGCTCGAACTGGGCGTTCCCCACCACTTCGAAGCCTCCGACGCGATAGCCCGCGTTCACGAACGCGCTCATGGCGAAGACGCCTCCGAACTCGCGCACGCCGAGCAGCGTGAACCCGAGCGTGGCCCCGCGTCCCGTCCGCGCGTCGGGGCGCAGCGCGGTGAAGTGCACGTACCCGCCGCCGGTCCCTTGCGTGTACGGCGCTTGGTTCGTGGACACGAGTCCGAAAGCTCCGACCGAGAGCCAGTCGGTCGCCGCGTACTGCGCGCCGATCTGCTGCACGACGCCGCGCTGCGAGATGCTCGGGTCGACGAAGCGCACCGCGCCCGTCGAGCTCGTACCGACGTTGAGCGAGTACGTCGCGTCGACGTCCTGCGACTCGCCGCCGACCGCGTCGATGGCGTAGACGAAGGGTCGATCGTCCGCGCGCGCAGGATTCCCTACAG
>CALLYK010000401.1 GCA_937858365.1 uncultured Isosphaeraceae bacterium
CTTCCCCGTGGATGAGATCAACGTCGTGGGCGGCGCCGCCAAGGGGGTCCTGGCGATTCGCCTGGACGTGCGCGACCGCGTGCTCGGTTTCACACTCGCCGACAAGAAGCGCGAGGGCCTCACGGTCCGCACCAGCCGCGGGGCGACCCAAACCGTCGCCGCTTCCAAGTACCCGGTCACGGGACGGGGAGGCAAGGGCTACGCGGTCCTCCAACGCGGGACCCTTGAAGCGGTCGTGCCCGATGAGGTGGTGCCGGTGCCGCCCGTGGAGGAAATCCACGAGTGAGCGGCGCTTCCTGGAATGGCCGGTTCGTCGGTCGTGTCGGGGAAGGACCCCAACCCAATGGTCCCTCGTGGGATTGAAACATGGCATCGTCCACCTACAACGCCGAATCGATCACGGTCCTGGAAGGGCTGGAGGCGGTCCGTCGCCGGCCCGGCATGTACATCGGCGGTGTGGACAAGTCAGGCTTCCATCACCTCCTTTGGGAGATCGTCGACAACTCGGTTGATGAGGTGATGAACGGCCACGCCACCCGAATCGTGGTGACGTTGGAGAAGGACGGGCGGACCGTCTCTATCACCGACAACGGCCGCGGCATTCCCGTGGACAAACACAAGAAGACCGGCCAGAGCGCCCTCGAAACGATCCTCACGACCCTCCACGCGGGCGGCAAGTTCGACAACGACGCCTACAAGGTCGCCGGCGGCCTGCACGGCGTCGGCGCCAGCGTCGTTAACGCGCTGAGCAAGACCCTGCAGGCCGAGGTCCGCCGCGACGGATTTCTCTGGACCCAAGAATATCGGCGCGGCAAGTCGCTTGGGCCGGTCGAGAAGGGGGAACCGGCCCGCGGGTCGGGCACGACGATCCGGTTCGTCCCCGACCCCGACATCTTCGGCCCCCAGGTCTTCGACGCCGACCTGATCGCGGAACGCCTCGACGTGAAGACCTATTTGAATAAGGGACTCACGATCCAGTTCGTGGACCAGAAGGCCGAGAAGACCCACGAGTTCCGCCACGAAGGGGGCGTCGCCGACTTCCTGAACCACGTGAACGAGGCCCGGACCGACGTGCGCGTGGGCGGCCAGCCGTTCGTCTTGGAACGGGACGACGAAGACGTGCGCCTGGCCCTCGCCCTTTGCTGGACCGAGGCGACCGACGAGGACGTTCGCTCGTTCGTCAACACGATCCCGACCCGCGACGGCGGCACACACGAACAGGGCCTGCGCGCGGCCGTCACCCAGGCCCTTCAGAAGTACATGAAGGAGCATGATCTCCTCAAGAAAGGGCTGGAAGTCAAAGGTGAAGACGTCCGCGAAGGACTCACAGCCATCCTTTCGATCTGTGTTCATGAACCTCAATTCCAGGGGCAAACGAAGGGGCGCCTCAACAACCCCGAGGTCCGCTCGCAAGTGGAATCGTTGATTCGGCCGCGCCTGGAGGACTTCCTCGTCAAGAACGGCAGCGTGGCCGACGCGATCGCCAACCGCGTGATCCAGGCCGCGAGGGCCCGCGAGGCGAGCCGCGCGGCGGCCTCACAGGTCCGCCGCAAGACCCCCGTCGGCGGCCGGCTCAACCTGCCCGGCAAGCTCCACGATTGCGACTCCAGCGACCCGGAACGCTCCGAGTTGTTCATCGTCGAAGGGGACTCGGCCGGCGGCTCAGCCAAGCAAGGACGCGACCGCGACATCCAGGCGATCTTGCCCCTGAAGGGCAAGGTCCTGAACGCGGAGCAGGCCGGCAAGGCCAAGGTCCTCGACAACAAGGAACTGACCGACATCGTCAGCGCCCTCGGCTGCGGCATGGACGAGCAGCACGACCCAGCGCGCTTGCGATACGGCAAGGTCATCCTCCTCACCGACGCCGATAGCGACGGCCATCACATCGCCACGCTCTTACTCACCTTCTTCTATCGCCATTTGACCCCGTTGATCGACGCGGGACGCGTCTACCTGGCCTGTCCGCCGCTCTACAAGATCGTCCACGGGCAAGAGACACACTGGGCGGCCGACGACGCCGCGCGGCATCGGATCTTGGAGAAACTCCCCAAGAACGCCAAGCCCAACATCACCCGCTTCAAAGGTCTGGGCGAGATGCCCGCGAACCTTCTCTTCGAGACGACCCTGGACCCCGCTCGCCGACGCCTCCTCCGCGTGACCGTCCCCGACGAGGACCGCCCCTACACCGAAAGCACCGTTTGCGACCTGATGGGCAAAGACCCCGAGGCCCGCTTCAAGTTCATCATGGAGCAAGCCTACACCGCGCGCGACATCGACATTTAGCGCGGCCCACGATGGGGTTGATATCGGACCGCGGCGTTCATGTTTCGGGTTGGACCAACGACAGGTCTGTCTCCATCCAAGGGGGATAGTCCAGATGGTCCGGTTCCACCCCCACGACCCGAGCGTGATTGACCGGGTCGTCCGTAGGCGCGAACCGGTTCGACATCAGGCCCAGGGCCACATACGCGAAGGCCACCAAGGCCAGCCCATGCGCGAGCGCCGAAGCCGTCGAACACCACCCTCCGCCATGCGATCGTGCCATCGGACCTCTTCTCCTGGTTCCCTCTCACCTTGGCGATGAGTCAACCGTATCATGCGTGCTTGCAGCCACGCATTCTCTACGCTCGAGGTCTCGGTTCGGTTCACGCTCTTTTGGGGAATCGCGTTGCAAATCGCGCCTGGGGACGCTGCAATGGATGCTTGCAAGGCTTCATCCAGACGGGGGCGATCATGGCACGGGACCGAAAGAACGCGCAATCGAGACGGCCGATCGTGGAGCGATTGGAGGGGCGCGCGTTAATGACGATGGAAGTGGTGCCGTTGGGGGGCCTCGCCGTCGCGACCGTCCATGTCCGGCCCCAGACGGACAGCGTCGTGACCACGCGCATCGGCGTGGGACGACCCAACGCCCCCTTCTTAGTGGACGCGGCGACGCCTTCCACTTTGGACATCTATGTCTTCAGCACTCGTCAAAACGGTCACGTCTTCCGCCCGGTGGTGGAGATCGACCCGCGCTCGGTGGTCTTGAATGGTGTTCGCTATCCCAACGCGGTGGTGCGGGCCGCCTCGATCGACCGCAACGGCGACGGCGTCCGCGACGCGGTCATCACGATCTCGCCGCGCTCGGCGCTGGGACTCAACCTGAACACGACACGCCTGACGATCCGGGGCTTGACCCGCCACGAGGCACGGCCGGCTTTTCATCGTTGGGTGGGCTCGGCCACGATCGCGGTCGTCGCGCAGGGGGTGAGTACCCCTTCAGACACGCTCTTGATGAACCAGAGTTTGAACTTCTCGAACGTGCCGGGCGGGTCAAACTTGCTGGTCTCGAACAACGGACTGTTCGCGCTGGTGCTTCAGAACAGCGACGGCAACGTGGTCCTCTACCCGTGGAATTCCGTCACGAACCAGCCGTCGGGGAATTATCTCTGGGCGGCCTACGACCATCGCCAGAATCAGGGCGTGGGCAATCAACTCATCATGCAAAACGACGGCAACCTCGTCCTCTACAGCGCGACGTGCGTGTCGATCTGGGCCTCGCGGACGACGAACAACCCGGGGGCCTACGCGACGATCACGAACACGGGGAAACTGCTAGTCATCGGAGTGAACGGTCAGGCCCTCTTCTCGGCCCCGTGACCTCAGAGCGGTTCACGATTGAGTTGACCACGCGACGCGGTCGAATCGGCGACGGGACTTCGCCCCAGGCAACGCCCAGAGGTGTCGAAAGCGCCGGAAGAACTCCTTTTTCAAGGCGCCCCGAAGTCGTCCCCGGGCAACGCCCGGTGTTGGCGGGTCGAGCGATGCAAATCGCGTCGAGCGTTCCCGGATGTGCTTCTATTTTTCTGTTTTTTTCCGATTGACAGTTACGACCGGACTTGTAAGAGAGAGAAATAACCCTGCTTCTTTCGATAAGACAAGGTCGATGTTCACATCGAATGGCAGAATCGCCAGTCGGCTCATGGCTCATGGCTTCTGATCGCCATCATGATTGTTTCTAGTCTGCTTTTCTGGGCATCTCTTCATTCGTATTTCGAGCGAGCGCGAGGGGGGCCCGGTAGGCTGGTCCCGGTCGAGCCCGAACTGACCTGGCGTCAGCCGGATACGCCTGGTCCCGCCATGGCGGACGCTCATTTTGAGGTCGTGAACCAGGGTGGGCGGAGCGTTCGCGTGCTCTCCATTGCAAGCGGTTGCGCATGCACGACACCATCGATTGACCCGTCCGTGATCGCGCCGGGCGCCACGGGAAAGATCACGTTTCAAGCGACTCCGGTGCCGGTTGGAGAGCGAATCGTCGTGATCACGCTCAACACGGACTCCCCCTCGACCCCTGCGGTGCCGCTCACGTTGCGGCTGATCGGGAGTCGTCGGCCGCCGTTCGTCCTCTCGGCGAAAGGAGACTTGGCGGGCCTTCGAGCGGACGACCCGGACGAGTCGCGAGAGGTACGTGTGCTCACCGTCGAGGAAGGACCGGCCGGCCCCAGCCCTCGACTTGAGTCCGACCTTTCGTTCCTCGCCTTTGATGGACCCCGGATCGCCTCGGAAGGACCCTACACCGAGCCCGGCACGATTTGCCGGACCTATGTCTACCGGCTCCGCATCGTCAGCGCTCCGGCCGAGGTCCCCTTCCTTGGGACGATCAAGGTGGTCGACCCGTGGGACCAATCTCGCCCGATCTCCTTGAACGTGAAGGGGGGACGCGAAGCGACCGATTCGTCTCATGCCTTCGACGTTGACCATCTGCGAAAAGGGCCGGGACGAGGCCTCCGAAGCTCAGGCCACGTTCTTCGTACTTCTGGATGGACCTTCCGTGGAACTGCTGGTTGAGCCGGAAGGAGCGGAGACCAGTCCGATCGAGATCACACGATCGCCGACGAATGGTTCGCAACGCATGCGGAAGTATACAGTCCGTCTTCGGGCGGATCGCCCGCGCAACGATC
>CALLYK010000402.1 GCA_937858365.1 uncultured Isosphaeraceae bacterium
ACCGGTTTGGAAGTGAGGCTGATCGTCGCCGCCGCGAAGCTCGCTTGGGCGATCTTCAAGCCGCAATGCGGCGGCTCGGGGACCTGCGTCCTCCCCGCTCCCGCTCCCCGACCCGGTCGGGTCGTCGGCCTGGTCGGTCGGACCGGGGCGGGGAAATCGAGCACGGGCAACGCCCTGGTAGGTCGCGAGGTCTTCGCCGTCGGCGCCGAACACGGCACGACGAGGAGCGTCGCCGAGGCCCGACACGCCGACGGGTACGTCGTGCGCGACACCCCCGGCTCGCTCGACGACGTGGACTATCTCGAGGAAGTTAGCGAGGCCCTCGAAGACGTTTCCCTGGTGGTTTACACCACGCCCGGCCAACTCTATCGCGCGGAGTTGGAGGCGCTGGAGGCGATCCACGATCAACAGCGGGCCTGGGACGCGAGTTCCGGCACGCCGGGCGCGCGACATCTGGCCGTCTTCGTCACCTTCGGCGACGTGAAGGGCCTGACGATGCCTTCCCGCGAACGTCGGCGCGAGTCCGACGCGGTGCGTGCGCAAGTCGCGTCCTGGGTGCCTTCGGAGCGAGTCGTCTTCGGTTCGGTCCCGCCGGCTTCGGCGTCCCGACCGATCGACATCGGCCGGCTCTCGGTCCTGGTCCGCGACGAAATGTCCCGAGTCCCCGCCTGAACCCGAACGACCGAACGTCCCTTGCCGAGAGGAGCAGAAGATGACCGAGAACGCGACCATTCGCGACGAGATGTCCCAAGTGCAGAAGGAACTCCAGGATGCCTTGAGGGAACTCAAGGCCGAGGTCGGACAGAAGCTCAAGCCGTCGGAGCGGGCCGAGATCGAGGCGGAATTCCGTCAACTCGACATTGTGCTGGAACGGCTCAAGACGGGCCTCGTCTGGATCGCCCTCTTCGGCAAGACCAGTGTGGGCAAGTCGGCGATCGCCAACGCGCTGATGGAAGACGACATTGCCGAGGTGGGCATCGACCACGACCTGACGACCAAGCCCGCCCCTTACAAGAAACCCCCATGGATGCTCGTGGACGTCCCCGGTTTCATGGGCAAGCAAGTCAACGAGAGAGTGGCCGTCGAGGAGGCGAGGAAGGCCCACGGCCATCTTTTTGTCATCGACGGCGAGCCTTACGCCGACGAGCTGGAGCTGTTCGACCTGGTCCACCGGGAACTCCCCGAGACCCCCAAGATCGTCTTCGTGAACAAGTGGGACGTCGTCACGAGCACGATGCCCAAGAGCGACCAGCAGAAGGTCCGCGCCCGCATCGAGGAGAAGATGAGCAAGTACGTGATGTCGAAGGACGACATCGTCTACGGCAGCGCGATGCTCTACGACCGCGCGAAGGACGCCTTCGTTAGGCAGACGCTTCCGGTCCTGGTCGAGCGCATGTACGAGGAGGCCGGCACGCTGGGCATGATCATGAACGTGCTCGACCCGGCGAACCGGGCGGTCGAGTTGGGTGAGAAGGTGAGGAAGCGAATCACGGACGTCCGCTTGCGGGTGGCGCGGAAGGTCGTCAGCGCCTTCGGCGCGGCGTCGGTGGCGGGCGGTTTCATCCCCTTCAATCAGCTCATCGTCACGCCCGGCCTGTTGGCGGGGATGGTCCTGACGATCTTCCACGTCATGGGTCGAAAGATCGACAGGAAGACCGCCAAGTCGGTCGCAGTCGACCTGCTCAAGACGTGTGGGCTCGAACTGGGGGCCGAATTCACGGCGGCGGTCGTGGTCGAGTCGATCCTGAGCGGCGCGATTGTCTTGGGTCCGGTGGGGGCGTTGATCGGCATGCTCGGAAGCATGGTGGGCCTGGGGGTCTTCCGCTACCGACGGACGGTCATCCTCGGCGAAGTCACGATCGAGTACGTCCTCAACAACTGCACGTGGGAAGGGTGCGACCGTCACGAGGTCTTCATCCGCTGCCGCGACCGCGCGATGAGTCATTATATGAAATTGCGCAAGCAAGCCTCATGAGACCACGCCGATCCGGCCCGGACGCGACGCGCTTCCGGGCCGCGATCGTGGTCGCTCATAACGGGGCCGCCCCTCTCGAAAGGGGCCCGCGCCCGGAGATATCATCCGTCTTTCGGGGCCGGGACCTCGTTATGAAGGAAGGGGGCGCCGTCGCGATGAAAACCGAACCGGCCGAAGACCGCCTGCTGGACTTGCTCGAACGCTGGGAAGCGCTCCGGGAACAGGGTCGCGAGCCGACACCCGAGGAACTCTGCGCCGACAGTCCCGAGTGCCTCGAATTGTTCAAGCGACACGTCGCCGGACTTCGACGGCTCGATGAGATGGTCGAAAGCGGGGCGGCGGGCGCGGGGCCCGCGTTCGCGCCCTCGGGCGTCGGGTCCGTCGTCTCGTATGAAGACCTGCGGTTCCTCGCCGCGGGCGGCCTGGGCTCGGTGTTCAAGGCGCGCGAGGCCGGCTTGGGACGCGGTGTCGCCCTGAAGTTCGTGCATCCCGCTCGGGCTTCCGACCCCAACAACCTCCGGCGATTTCGCCGCGAGGTCCTCATCACGGCGATGCTGGAACATCCCGGCATCGTGCCGATCTACTCGCAGGGACGCGACGCCGAAGGCAACCCTTGCTACGCCATGCGATTCATCGAAGGCGAAGACCTCGCCAAGGCGATCGAGCGATTTCACGAGAAGGGGCCAACCGGGCGCGACCCCGCGAAACGCGCGGCCGAGTTCCGGGCCTTGCTGGGGCGCTTTCGATCGGCGTGCGCGACCCTCGCCTACGCGCACAGCCGCGGCGTCGTCCATCGCGACGTGAAGCCCGCGAACATCATGCTCGGCGACTTCGACGCGACGATGGTGGTGGATTGGGGCCTGGCCCTCACGTTCGGCCCGACCCGCGACGCCGACCTCGACGACCCGTCCGCCGACGCGCCGGACGAGACCGGGACGGGACCGGGCGTCGGCACGCCCGGCTACATGGCACCCGAGCAATGCGCCGGCACCCGCGACCGAATCGACGGCCGAAGCGACGTCTACAGCCTGGGCGCGACCCTCTACGCGATCCTCACCGGGCGCGCTCCCCTCTCGGGAGTGCCGCCCGGCGAGCGGGCCCGGCGAGCGGCGGCCGGAGACGTCCCCCGCCCGCGCGCGATCGAGCCTTCCGTACCGGCCGCTCTGGAAGCGGTCTGCCTCAAGGCCATGGCCACCGCGCCGGAGGACCGCTACCCCACCGCCGAGGCCCTTTCCGCCGACATTGAGAAATGGCTCGCCGACGAGTCGATCGACGCCTATCGCGAGACCTTACCCGTTCGCGCGCGTCGCTGGATGAAGAGGCATCGGAGTATCGTGACGGCCGCCGGAGCGGCGACCCTCATCGCCCTGGTCGGCCTTGCCGCCTTGGGCGTCTTCCAGGACCGGGCCAATCGCTCCTTACGGGCCGAGGTCGCCCGTACGCAGTTGGTCAATCGCTTCTTGATGCTCGACCTGCTGGGGCAAGCCAGTCCGGAGGAGAACGAGCGGGCTTCGAAGATCACGGTCGAGGACCTTCTGGACAAGGCGGCGGAGAAGATCGGCGCACGCTTCGCGGGTCAACCCGACCTGGAGGCCGGCGGTCGGGCCGTCCTGGGCCAGACCTACAACCGACTCGGTCAATTCCAGAAGGCCGAAGCGATGATTCGAACAGCCTTGCCCCTCTACCTGGCGAACCGAGGCGAAGACCACCCCGACACACTCGAACTCCGCAACGAACTGGCGAACGCTCTGTCGGGCCTGGGTAGCGACGCCGAGGCGATCCAGGTGTACCGGGACCTGATTCCCCGGTGCGACCGCGTCCTCGCGCCGGACGACACGCTCCGGGCTGCGACTCGTTCCAGTCTTGGGGCCATTCTTCGCCGAGCGGGTAGACTCGACGAGGCGGAATCGCTCCTGCGTGAGGCCCTCGACCTGGCCGGTCGTTTCGCGGGAGACGCGACCGAGACGCGGCTGGGCGCGGCGTCGAACCTCGCTTTGCTCCTCGAGGAAAGAGGTCGCGCCGATCAGGCCGAACCGCTCCTGCTCGAATCCTGGAAAGCCTACGAAGGCGGAAACGAACACCCAAGCGTCCTCGTGGGCGCCGCCAACTACGCCAATCTGATCGCCGAAAGGGGCGAGTTCGACCGCGCCGTCCCGATGCTCGAAAGGCTGGTGGAATCACACCGGCGAGTTCTGGGCACGGACCACGCTGGGACGCTCGGTGTCACGGGCCTCCTGGCGGGCTTGATGGTCGCGGCGGATCGATTCGAGCGTGCCGAGGCGCTTTTCCGCTCCGTGATGGAGGGCCGCGAGCGGACCCTCGGGCCGGACCACCCCGACACGATCATCAGCCGACGCGACCTGGGCGACACGCTGGTGCGCATGGGGCGCGTGGCCGACGGTTTGTCGATGCTCCAACAGACCCTCGATGTCCAACGACGGACCAAGGGCGAGCGGGACCCTGAAACGCTCCTCACCCTCGGACGCTTGGCCACCGCCCTCGAACAGGCGGGAAGACCCCTTGAGGCCGTTCCCATGTATCGTGAAGCGCTCGAGGGTCTGCTGCGGTTGGGAAAGGACCCGTTCACGGTCCTTCAAGCCCGGAACAACCTGGCCAACGGCTTAAGTTCCGCGGGCGAGTTGGAGGAAGCCCAACTCGAGTTGCGACCCGCCCTCGCCGAGAGTGAGCGACTGTACGGTCCCGAACACCCGATGACGTTGACCATCGCGAACAACCTGGCGATGGCCTTGCGCAAGGCCGGCGCGTTGATCGAGGCGGCGGACGTCTTCAGAGGCAACCTGGAGCGTTGCCGCCGGGTCTTCGGGCCGACGCACTCCAACACCATCTCCTCGACTTGTCACTTCCTCTCGGTCCTCTCAAGCGTTCAGCTCCACGAGGAAGCCGACCGGGTGCTCGATCGGGCGCTCGCGGAGACGCGCGAGGCCTTCGGCCCCGATCACCCCAAGGCGCGACCGCTCCTCTCGGAACTCGTCTTCCTCCGCATCCGGCAGGGGAAGGCGGAGGAGGCCGTGAGTACCGCGCGTTCGCTGGTTGAGGGACCCGCGGGCCTTCCACGGGGAAGTCCCGAACGGGTCGGCATCGAGGCCCTGCTGGGTTGGGCCCTTCTCGACGCGGGTCGCGTGGCCGAGGCGGAAGGTCACCTGCGGCCGGCGCTCATGGCCCGACGCGAGCAGTTGCCGCCCGGCGATCGACTCATCGCCAACGCCGAGAGCCTACTCGGGGCCTGCCTCACCGCGCTCGGTCGGTACGATGAGGCCGAGCCGCTCCTCTTGGACGCCCACAAGGTGCTCGCGGCGTCCCCGGTCGATCGCGCCGGGGGCCAAACTCGAGCGGCGGTCGAACGGATCATCACCCATTACCTGGCTCGGGACATGCCCGACAAGGCCGAAGAATGGCGGGCCAAACCGTGACCCGTCGCTTCCCTCAGAAACCCGGCATCGAATCGCCGAGCGCTTCGGAGATCGCCAGTCGCGCCTTGAGCCACCGCCGCTGGACGGTCTTCTCCGCGACGTCCATCACCACCGCGGCCTCGACCTGCGAGAGCCCCTGATAGAAGAGCAAATCAAAGACCTCGCGTTCGGGCTCGGGCAAGCGGCCGGCCGCGTCATGAAAGGCGGTCCAGTCGGCGAGCCGCGCCGGGTCGTGGGTCGTGTCCGACGGGTCGCGCATCGGTTGGACACCCGCCCCTACGTCCGCATCGTGGGGCGCCTCGAAGCCGCTCGCGTGGTTCGCCCCGAGACCTTGACGCCCCGTGTGCTTCCGTTTCATCTGAAGCAATTCACGTCGGACCTGCTCGGCCGCGAACCGAAAGAAGTCGCGCGAAGTCGGCGGGGTCACTTCCGCCAGGGCCCGATGCAGCCGAATCAGGGCGTTCTGAAGGACGTCCTCGGTCCCTTCCCAACGCGCGACCACCGGGAATTGCCCCAGCATCTTGCTCGCCAGACGTTCGAGCCGACCGTGGGCGACCTCCAGGAGCCGCTCGCGCGCGACCGGGTCGCCCGCGTTGAGCCTCTCGACCCACTCTGTCACCTGTGTGACTTGGCTGTCGTCGGACATCCGCTCGCCCTTCGACCTTCTACCCGACGAGTTCTCGGATCGGCGTCAGTTCGTCGAGCAGGCGCATCGGCCGGTCGTTCCGATCGGGCACGAAGCCGCCCGGGTCGATTCCCAGGGTTTGGTAGAGCGTCGCGAAGACCTCCTGGAAGGTGACCGGCCTGTCTTTGGGGACCTCGGCCCCCTTCGTGGTCGAGCCGATCACTTGCCCGGTTCGCAGGCCGCCGCAGGCCAGGATCGCCGAGTTCACTTGCGGCCAGTGGTCGCGACCACCGTCCTTGTTGATCGTCGGCGTGCGCCCGAACTCGCCCCAGCAGATCACCGTGACGTCCTTGGCCAGCCCGCGATCATGCAGGTCTTCGATCAAGGCCGAGAGGGCCATGTCCAACTTGGGTAACCGCTCGCGACACTGCCCAAAATTGTTGTTGTGATAGTCCCACCGGCCAAAACCGAGCGTGACGCATCGGGCACCGGCCTCGACCAGACGCCTCGCCATCAGGAAGTGGTCCATGCAGCAAGGGCCGCCGTCGTCCACCGGCTTGAGGTCGCCGATCCCGTACTTTTCGCGGAGCCTCGGGTCTTCCTGAGAAACGTCGAGCGCCTTCGCCAGCTTGCTCGACGAGAGAATGTCGAAGGCTTGCCGCGTGTAGGCATCGTGTCCGTCCCGCGAGGCGCTTCGATCGAGCTCGCGGCGGACCTCGTCGAGTTGTTGGCGAAGTCCCTTGCGGCCTTGAAGGCGATCGAGCGTGAGCCCCTCCGGACGGAGCGACTGGGTGTCGCCGGCGCCGTGGGGCGTGAAGGGGGCGTGCGCCAGGCCGAGATAGCCGGGATGGCCGTTGTCGGCCCATGGACGATGCCCCATCGACGGCGAGAGGCCCACGAAGGGCGGCACGGCCGGGTCCACAGGTCCGTGCAGGTAAGACAAGATGGAACCAAGAGCGGGCCGGCCGCCTTGGACTCGGCTGATCTGTTCGGGATAGCCGGTGAGACACTGGACGGCCGCATGCTCCCCCCGAGCGCCGACCAGCGATCGAATGATCGCCAACTTGTCCATGTTGCGGGCCAGGCGTGGCAGGTGCTCGCAAATCCGGACCCCGGGGACGCTCGTGTCGATCGGCCGGAACTCGCCGCGGATTTCGGCCGGGGCGTCCGGCTTGAGGTCCACCATGTCCTGGTGGGGCGCCCCTCCGGGCAGGAAGACCATGATGATGGACTTGTGGGAACGACGGACCCCCGCGCGGGCCTCCGCGGCTAGCAATTGCGGTAAGGCGAGGCCCCCCAAGGCCAACCCGCCAATCTTGAGGAAGTCGCGTCGCGAAACGCCGTCGCAGAAGGGACGAGAGGCCCGGCCTCGGAGAGTCAGCATCGGCGGTGCTCCGGTGTCGAGTTCGGTCGGGATGGTCCATCGTTGGCGGAATGTTGAACAGAAGACAATAGCGACTCGCCTCGTTCATCGCAAACCCGGATTTCAGCCCACTCGGACCAACCCGGACCAAGGGCGGTCAGCCTTGTGCAACTCCCTTGCCAGGCTTGTCTCCCGCCGGTCCGGTCCCTACAATCATCACTTCGCGCCGATCCGGCCTTTGGAGGATCGGACGATCACCGCGATCGCCGGGCCGGACATGCTCCCAGCTCCCCCAACGGAAAACATCGTCGTCCTGGGCTCGACCGGCTCGATCGGTCGAAGTGCCCTCGACGTCCTGGCCCACGACGGCGGAAACCGCCTACGTGCCTTCGCGCTGAGCGGCCATTCCAACCTCAATCGACTCATCGAGCAGGCCCGCGCGTTCCGTCCGCGATTCGTGGTCCTCACCGAGACAGATGCACTCGCCGAAGTCCGCTCCGCCTTAAATGGTCAAGTGGATGAGGTCGTCGCCGGTTTGGACGGCCTGGTTCGGGTCGTTCAGCATCCCGAGACGGGCCGCGTGTTGACCGCGATCGTCGGGGCGGCCGGTCTTCAGGGGACCTGGGCCGCCCTCGAAGCGGGCAAGACGATCGCCTTGGCGAACAAGGAAACGCTGGTGATGGCCGGGCCCCTCGTCATGGACCTGGCCCGACGACGCAACGCATCCATCTTGCCCGTCGATAGTGAGCACTCGGCGATCTTCCAGGCCCTTCAGGCGGGCCGACGCTCAGAGGTCAAGAGGATCATCCTGACCTCCTCCGGGGGCCCCTTCCGAGGCCGCGCCAAACGCGAACTCGCCGACGTGACCGCCACCGAGGCCCTCAAGCACCCGACCTGGAGCATGGGCCCCAAGATCACGATCGACTCGGCCACGTTGATGAACAAGGCCCTGGAAGCCATCGAGGCGAAATGGCTCTTCGGCCTGGAGCCGGAGCAGATCGAAGTGGTCGTGCATCCCGAGAGCGTGGTCCATTCGATGGTCGAGTTCGTCGATGGGAGTGTCGTGGCCCAGCTTTCGCCGCCCGACATGCGCCTGCCGATTCAATACGCGCTGACGTATCCGGACCGTGTGGACAGCCCCAGCCCGCGTCTCGACTTGTCCCGCGCGTTCGCCTTACGCTTCGAGCCTCCCGACCGGGAGACATTTCCGTGTCTTGATTTGGGCCGCGAGGCCATGAAAATGGGAGGGACGGCTGGCGCCGCCCTCAACGCCGCCAACGAGGCGGCCGTGGCCCGCTTTTTGGAAGGGACGATTCGCTTCCTGGACATTCCCCGCGTCTGCCGCGCGGTCCTCGACCAACACACGTTCGATCCCCGTCCCGCACTCGACCAGCTTTGGAAGGTCGATGCCTGGTCCCGATTGGAGGTAGGGCGCTGGCGGCCCTAACCGTTCCTTTGAGTCTTCTCCTGGGTTATCTGCAAATGATCGTGGGCCTGGGCGTGATCATCTTCGTCCACGAGCTCGGGCACTTCCTTCTGGCCAAGTGGAACGGGGTCAAGGTCGAGAAGTTCTCGATCGGCTTCGGCACGCCCCTGGTGGCCTGGCGACGCGGGGTCGGCTTCCGGTTCCTCTCCTCAATCCCCATACCCGAGCCCCCCAAGCTTGGCCCAGGTGAGGCCCCATCGACCTCGGCCCCCGTCGTGGGTGAGACCGAATACGCGATCGCCATGGTCCCGCTGGGCGGCTACGTGAAGATGTTGGGCGAGTCGCTGGACGAGGAAGTGACCCGCACGACCGACCCGCGGGCCTATCCCAACAAGTCGGTTGGCGCGCGAATGGCGATCATCTCCGCAGGCGTGATCATGAACGTGATCTTCGCCATGGTCTGCTTCGTCTTCATCTACAGGAATGGCGCCAAGGACGTCCCGCCCGTGATCGGCTCGGTGCAACCGGGCTCGCCCGCCTACGCGGCCGGGGCCCGTCCCGGTGACGAGATCGTCGCCATAGGCACCAAGAGCCCCGTCAGCTTCAAGGACCTCCGGTTCCGATCGGCCCTGAGCGGTCACGGCGAGTCCCTTCGCCTCGAAATCCGCAGCCCAGGCGCGAGCGCGACACGGGTCCTCATGGTCGAGCCGCGCATTGAACCGGGAGCGGGAATGCCCAAGGTCGGGATGGGACCCTCGGGAGGTCTGACACTCGATGCACAGCCCTTCAAGGCCCCGCCCGGCATGACCGACCCGCCGGAAGAGAGTTCTCTCAAGTGGAAAGGGGACGACAAAATCGTCGCGATCGGGCCCGCGGACGGAGCGACCGAACCGGTGGCGGTCCCCCTCGACATCGCGCGACTCCTGACCAAGTACCGCCGCACGCCGATTCAAGTCGTGGTCGAACGCCCGGAGAAGACCGAAGCGGGGAGTGGGCAGGAAAAGGCCGAGCGCCTCTCCGTGGTCTTGCCCGTCAACCGGATGTTGGACTTCGGTCTACGCATGGAGATCGGGCCCGTGGACACGGTCGCCCAAGACGGCCTCGCCGACAAGGCCGGGTTCCGCAAGGGAGATACGATCGTCGAGGTGGACGGCCGGACCGACTTCGACCCGATGCGTCTGCCTCTCGAACTCCACGACAAGGCCGGACAAGAAGTCACGATCAAGGTGCTCCGCTCAACCGGCCAAGTCGAGGACCTTCGGGTCACGCCCGAAGACTTCCCGACATACGTGGATGACCCCTTGCTCTCCACGTCGCCCCTGAACGTACCGGCGCTCGGCCTCTGTTATCGGGTCGGTCCGAAGATCGTCGCCGTGGCGCCCGGCTCGCCGGCCGAGGCCGCCGGCCTTCGAGCGGGGGCCGTCGTGAAGGGGGCCCGTTTCACGTCGAAGACCAAGGACGGCAAGGCCCCCGGACGAAAAGACATCGCGACCTTCGACTTCGACGGGAAGAACCCGTCGCATTGGGGTTTCGTCTTCCGACACGCCCAAATCCAGCCGTATCAGTCCATGGAATTGTTGATGGGCGATGGCAAGGACCCGGTCAAGGTCGCGCCTCGACCCGTCGATGACTGGTTCAACCCCGAGCGAGGCATTCAAGTCGGCTTTCTCATCACGGACTTACCGCCTCAAGGGGCCCTTAGCGCGATGAAGATGGGGCTCGACGACGTGACCGACAACGCCCTTTCGGTCTTCATGCTCCTGCGCGGGCTCCTCCAAGGTCGGGTAAGCACCGAGGCCGTCTCAGGGCCAATCGGCATGGTCCGCCTCGGCGGCCAAGTCGCCCAAGGGAGCACGATCGAGTTCCTGCGCTTCCTGGCCCAGATCAGCATGAGCCTCGCCGTGATCAACTTCCTGCCGATCCCGCCCCTCGACGGTGGTCAGATGGTCTTCTTGATCGGCGAGAAGGTCCGCGGCCGACCGCTTCCCGAGGCGGCCCTCGCCCCCGTGACGTGGGCTTGCCTCGCCATGCTCCTGGTCCTGATGGTCCTGATCACGTTCCAGGACATTTACCACATGATCAAGGACACCATTCCTTGGTGATGGACGACCCGCCAGGAGAAGGACGCATGAGCGGCGACGTCCGCGACCCGGCCTCTCGACCCGTCCTCGTCGTCGATTTCGGCTCGCAATACGTCCAACTCATCGCTCGCCGGGTGCGCGAGCACCACGCCTTCGCCCGGATCGTCCGCCACGACATCTCGGTCGACCGGGTCCGCGAACTCGACCCGCTGGCCCTCATCCTCTCGGGAGGACCGAACAGCGTTTACGAACCCGGCGCCCCGCGCTGCGACCCGTCCCTCTTTGACCTCAACGTACCGACGCTGGGACTCTGCTACGGCCTTCAACTCGCCTGCGACGTGCTCGGCGGCCGAGTGGAGGGCTGCCCGAACCGAGAGTTCGGACGGGCCGAGTGCCGCGTGATCGCTCGCGACGAACCGCTCTTTCACGGGGTCCCCGAACTCTCGACCGTCTGGATGAGCCACGGTGACCAGGTGCTCGACGCGGGCCCCGACTTCCTCCCGCTCGCCGCCACCCCCTCCTGCCCCATCGCGGCCGTCCGACACCGCGAGCGCCCATTTCTCGGTCTGCAATTCCATCCGGAAGTCGCCCACACCGACTATGGCGCCCTCATCCTGGGAAACTTCCTCGACCGCGTTTGCCACAGCTCGGGCACCTGGACAATGGGGGCCTTTCTGGAACGCGCCGTGGCCGACGTTCAAGCGCGTGTCGGGCCCGACGACCGAGTCGTTTGCGGCGTCTCAGGCGGGGTCGATTCCTCGGTCGTCGCCGCTCTCTTGGCTCGGGCCCTGGGGCCCCGCCTCGTCTGCATCTTCGTCGATAACGGCCTACTTCGGGCCGGCGAGCGGGCCGCCGTGAGCGACGCTTTCGGCCGGCAGAGCAACGCCGAGTTGCGCGTGGTCGATGCCTCCGACCGCTTCCTGAAGGCCCTTCAAGGCGTCACCGACCCGCAAGAGAAACGGGTACGGATCGGTCACACGTTCATCGACGTCTTCCGCGAGGAAGCCAAGTCGATCCCCGGCGCCCGCTTCCTGGCCCAGGGGACCTTGTACCCGGACGTGATCGAATCCGGAGGCGACGCCGATTCCCCAGCCGTCTCGATCAAGCACCACCACAACGTCGGCGGTCTACCCGCGGAACTCGGCTTCGAGCTGATCGAGCCCCTACGCGACCTCTTCAAAGACGAAGTGCGCCGCCTTGGCCACGAGCTAGGCCTACCCGACGCGCTCGTTTGGCGACATCCCTTCCCAGGCCCCGGACTGGCCGTGCGCTGCCTCGGCGCCGTCAGTCCCGAACGGCTGGAAGTGCTCCGCCAGGCCGACACCATCTTCCTCCAAGAATTGCGCGACGCCGGCCTGGAACGGCGGACCGCCCAGGCGTTCGCCGTCTTGCTGCCGATCCAATCAGTGGGCGTCATGGGTGATGGAAGAACCTATGAAAACGTGATCGCATTGCGATCGGTGGACACGGACGACTTCATGACGGCCGACTGGTCGCGCCTGCCGCACGAACTTCTGGCGCGGGCGTCCACCCGGATCATCAACAGTGTGAAGGGGGTCAATCGGGTCGTTTACGACGTGACGAGCAAGCCCCCCGGGACGATCGAGTGGGAATGAACGAACGGACGCATGGCCCATGAACATCCTGGTGACCGGCGGCGCCGGCTATGTCGGCTCCTTCGCGGTACGGCACTTGCTCGAGGAAGGACACGCGGTCTGGGTTTACGACAACCTCGTGATGGGCCACCGCGCGGCCGTGCCGGAAGGCCGCCTGATCGTCGGCGACCTGCACGACCAGGGCCTTCTGGAGAAGACGATTCACGACCATCGGGTCGAAGCGGTGATGCACTTCGCGGCCTTCGCCTATGTGGGTGAGTCGGTCACAGACCCGGCGAAGTACTATCGGAACAACGTGGTCGGCACGCTCAGCCTGATGAACGCGATGAAGGCGCGGGGTGTGGACAGGATCGTCTTTTCAAGCACGTGCGCGACCTATGGCGTCCCTCAGCGGATGCCCATGGATGAATCCACGCCGCAGGCCCCGATCAATCCCTACGGCCACACGAAACTCATGATCGAGCAAGCGCTCGCCGACTACTCAGCGGCCCACGGCTGGGGTTACGCGGCCCTCCGTTACTTCAACGCGTCGGGCGCGGCCGCCGACGGCTCGATCGGCGAAGACCATCATCCCGAAACCCACTTGATACCCCTCACCTTGGCCGTCGCCCTTGGTCAGCGCGACGACATCCTGATCTTCGGCGACGATTATCCCACCCCTGACGGGACCTGCGTCCGCGACTACATCCACGTCGAAGACCTGGCGACCGCGCACCTCGCGGCCTTGCGACGCCTGGGACCAGGTGTCGACCTGAAGCTCAACCTGGGGACCGGTCGCGGCTTCAGCGTCCGACAAGTGATCGAGTCGTGCCGACAAGCGACCGGACACCCGATCCCGGCGCGCGTGGTCGGGCCCAGGGCGGGCGACCCGCCGGAACTCGTCGCCGACGCCTCGTTGGCCCGCCGGACCCTCGATTGGGCCCCCAAGTACGATTCGATCGAAGCGATCGTGGAGAGCGCCTGGCGCTGGCACCGCGAACACCCGCGCGGCTACAACGATCGCGATTGATCAGAGTGGGCGAGCGCGTCGATCTTCCTGATATGATGTGGGATGCGGAGACATCTCATCGCCGCCTAACCCCAGGGTCGCGTCGGGCGTACCCAAGCCGATCGGAAACCGTCCTAGCCCTTCCGAAACATGTTCCAAAGCAGCCAGAAACCCAGGACCGATGCTAGGGAAAAGCCGAGGTAGCCCATCCACGATTGGCCCCCGTTGTGGACGATCAGCGAAGACCCCACAATGAGGCCCGCGATCACGATCCCGGCCGAAAGGCTATTGCTCGCCCTCGTGAGTTGCCTCACAAGACGCTCGAAGTGTTGAAGGTCGAACTTTACGGTCAACTCACCGCGCCGGATCGATTCGAGCGATTGCCCAAGCACCTCGGGCAGGATCGTCGTCACGCGCTGGAAGTCGGCCATGGTGCGGGCGGTCTCGGCCAGGATGCGGATCGGGCTCATCCGACGCAGGACCAACTTGCGCAGGAACGGCTCCAACTGTCCGGCGATGTCGAAGTGCGGGTCGAGTCGACGGCCGACCCCTTCGATGGTCACGAGTGAGCGAATGAGGAGGATCAAGTCGGGCGGGATGCGGAGGTGGTGCGTCCGGATCAGGTCCATCAGGTCTTGGAGGAGCATCCCCAGGTCGATCGTGTCGAGGGTGAGTTCCGAATAGGAAGCGACCAGCTCGCCCACGTCGCGGCGCAGGGCCCGATGGTCGACTTCGTCGCCGCGAACTTCGAGGGCGTCGAGGTCGCGAAGGACGCGGTCGGTGTCCTGGCCAAGCAAGCCGACAAGCAGGTCGGCGATGCGTTCGCGAGTGGGTCCGTCGATCCGGCCAAACATGCCGTAGTCGAGGGGCACGATGACGGGCCCCGGAAGCACACGCAAGTTTCCAGGATGGGGATCGGCATGGAAGAACCCGTGCTGGAAGATCTGGGTCAAGAGCACACGCGCGCCAATCGTCGCGACGGCGGCCGGGTCAATGCCCTGTCGACGCATGTCTTCGAGGTTGTCCACGGCGAGGCCGTCCACGAACTCCATCGCCAGGACGCGCATGCTCGAAAGCTCGGGATAGACCCGCGGGACGTGGGCCTCGGGGTCCGCCTCGAACTGGGAGCGGCAGCGCTGCATGGTCCGGAGTTCGACGCGCAAGTCGATTTCCGTCCAGACCGCGAAGACCGTGGCCTTCGTCCCGCTGCATCCGGGCGTCGACTGCCGGGCACTCGGCGACAGCCTGGCGAACGCCTTCAAGTCGATCGCATTGACCGCAGGCACGGTGGACCGCGAAGCCATCGGGCGCGAGAGCGAGTGGTTCGCAAACATCGAGACCAAGCACGATGTGATGTTCTACATCGGCGACTCGCCGGACAGCGCGTGGACGCAATTGTGCATCCGCCAGGCCGACCGCATCATTCTCGTCGCGAGGGCAGGCGAGCCCGTCGCGCACCAGTTCCACAGTCCCGAGACGCGCGGACGCTTGCGTCGCCAGCACCCGGAACTCCTGCTGCTGCGCAAGGAGGATGGGTTGGGCCTCTCTGACACGCAACTCGGTGACAGGACGCAGATCGGCCAGCATTACTACCTGCGCGACGGCAACAAGGCCGACGTCGAGCGCTTTGCAAGAATTCTCTCCGGCCGCGCCGTCAGCCTGGTGCTGGCCCTGTGCTTCGGTCCGTGGGTAACCGCGGCGGCGCTGCGGATTTCGCTGGAATGAGGCGTGGCGGCAGTTTGACGGTGGCGTGACGAGTAAGCGGATACCTTAAGAGCATGGCTCCCAACTGGTTCAAATATTCCTCCCCGGTCAGCTTCTATCCGCTGGCGGGACGCCTGATCCCCTGGTTCGCCGCCGCTGCCGCCGCGCTGACCGTGGCCGGGCTCTACCTCGGGTTTTTCGTCGCGCCGACGGACTACAAGCAGGGCGAGGCCTATCGCATCATCTTCATCCACGTGCCCGCCGCCTGGATGTCGATGTTCATCTATCTGGTGATGGCGTTCTACGCCGGCCTCGGACTGGTTTTCAACACCCGCCTGTCGGCCTTCATGGCGCGTGCGCTGGCGCCGACCGGCGCGTTGTTCACCTTCATCGCGCTGTGGACCGGTGCCCTGTG
>CALLYK010000403.1 GCA_937858365.1 uncultured Isosphaeraceae bacterium
GAGCCCGCGGTCGTGCTCAATCGTCACGCCCCCGAGCACGAGCGGGCGGCCGACGACGAGCCGATGCGTGTCGTGACCGATCCCCACTCGCACGCGCGAACCCCCTTCTTCCCGCGGCCTCGTCCCTTCCCAGAGGCCGCGATCTTACCGGAATGACCGCAACCTGGCCATCCCGAACGCCTTATCGGAAAGCGCTCCCGAAGAGGGAGTTGATGGTTGTCTTGGGCTTCGCCGCCGCCACCGTCGCGTTGGGGACGATCCGACGCCCCACCGAGAGCACGTATTGGACCATGATCGCGTAGTCGTTCGCCGCCGTTTGCGCGGGGTTGGGCGCGTTCACGTCTTCCTGAATCAGGGTGTCCATGTCTTTCTGGAACTTCGCCGTGACGGCGGGGGAGGCCCCCGAACTGCGCAGCAGCGTGGCGAATTCGGCGCTCAACACGGACGCGTTGTTGGGACTGATCGTCTGGAGCGTGAGGGTGTCGCGCAGGCTCGACATGAACTGCCAAACCTGCCCTTGCGGCGGCGCGTGCAAGCGATTGGAGATCAGCTCCAGGTCGGCCTGAAGGGCCTTCACTGTCTTGGGGTTGAGCTTGCGTTGCGTGTTCACCAGGAAGAGGTAGTTCGGCAATTGCGCGATGCGGTTCTGGCGCGTGCCGTTGATCGACTGCTCGAACGCCGCTTGGGGGTCGTTCCCCTGGATCGGGGTCAATGTGATGGTGTTGGTCGCTGGGGCCTGGGTGGTCATCGTAAGTTCGCTGACGACCGCCGTCGGGGGTGTCGTCGTCTTGGTTGCGGCGGCTTGTCCGGTGGGGGTGGTCGAAGTCGTCACGTTGATCTGCGCGACAGGGGCCGTGGCGGGAGCGGCCGAGAGAAGTTGGCGCGACTCGAGCATGTCCGAGCCGGGAACGAAACGACGTCGGCGGTCCATCGCCGGCCTCCGAGAGATGGGGTTGTGATGGGCGACCTAACGCTTCAAGGCAAAGAAAGGGGCCCCTCTGATACCCCATTCGGACCAATCGGCATAGGCCGATTTCGACTTGAGAGGGGAGGAAGAAGCGAAGGAAATCATCCACGGGGACTCGGAGGACACGGAGACGAGAAAGAGCCCGATGATGAAGAAGGAAACCCCTGAGACACGCAGAAGCTAAGGAAGAAAGTCCATGATCGGGTCTTTTCTCTTCTTCTCCGTGTCCATTGTGTCTTTGTGGTGAGTCCCCCATCCCCCAAAACCCGGCGGCCCGGTCTTGGTTGTGGTGCTTCGATCGGTTATATTGAGGTTTTCGTCCCTTGAGAACCTTGACAGCCATTCCGCGCCGACGGAGGTCTTGCCCTGTGGTGAAGTTACGGGTCCGATCCGGAGAGTCGATCCAAGACGCGGTCCGCCGCTTCCGAAAGCTCTGCGAACGCAGCGGCCTCCGCAAGGAAATGCGACGTAAGGCCTATTACGAAAAGCCCAGCGAACGCCGCCGCCGCGAAGAACTTAAGCGCTTACGCAAGGCCCGCCAGGCGACCCGGGTCTGATCGTAGGGGTCAGACGGAAACGTCCCGGCGCTGCCCCGTTTTGTCGGGATGGGCGCGCCGGATTGGTCCCACGACCTCACGGACGAACTCGTCCACCTGCTCAGGCGAGCGGCCGACGTACGCCGATGGCCCCAGCACTTGCCGAACGTCGATCGCCGCGAAGGCCGGGTCGGTCGCCAGGCGCGCCATCAGATCGTTGTCGTCGGCCCCTTCCTTCAAGCGGGCCGCCGCGGCGAGCGAGTGCCGGCGAACTCTTTCGTGCAATTCCTGGCGATCGCCGCCCGCCTTGACACCGGCCATCAAGACATTTTCCGTCGCCATGAAGGGCAACTCGCGAGCGACGTTGCGCCCGATCACGGCCGGGTTCACCACCAGTCCGGGCACGACGTTCAAATAGAGTCCCAGCACCGCGTCCACGGCCAGGAAACCTTGGGGCAAGACGAGCCGTCTGACCGCGCTATCGTCCAAGGTCCGTTCCAGCCATTGGGTCGCGGCCGTCTGAGCGGCAATCGCCGGTAGGCCCATGGCGAACCGAGCGATCGAGCAGGTCCGCTCGGCCCGCATCGGGTTTCGCTTATAGGCCATCGCCGAAGAGCCGATCTGCTCGGCCTCGAACGGTTCTTCCAACTCGCGCTCGTGCGCCAGCAAGCGCAAGTCGGTACCGAAGCGGTGGCCGCTCTCGGCGATACCGGCCAGGGCGCTTAAGACCTGCGTGTCTACTTTGCGACTGTAGGTCTGACCCGAGACCGCGTAAGTCGCCGCGAAGCCGAAGGCCGTCGCGACCATCTTGTCCAGGGCGTCCACCTTGGCATGGTCGCCTTGGAAGAGTTCCAGAAAACTGGCCTGAGTGCCGGTCGTCCCCTTGGCCCCAAGGAACTTCAACTCGCCTAGGCGGTGTTCGACTTCGCGCAGGTCGAGCACGAGGTCCTGGCACCAAAGGGTCGCCCGCTTGCCGACGGTCACCAGTTGGGCCGGCTGAAAGTGTGTGTAACCGAGGCAGGGGAGGTCCTTCCAGCGTTCGGCGAAAGTCGCCAGGGCGTCGATCGCGCCCACGAGGGCGTCGCGGACCTTCAGCAGCCCTTCGCGGATCAAGATCAAGTCCGTGTTGTCGGTGACGAAGCAACTCGTGGCACCGAGGTGAATGATCGGCCGGGCGCGCGGGGCGACGTCGCCCAGGGCGTGGACGTGGGCCATCACGTCGTGCCGCAAGCGGCGCTCATGGGCCGACGCGGCGGCGAAGTCGATCTGGTCCACGACCGCTCGCAACTCGGCGATTTGCTCTTCCGTGATGTCCAGGCCCAAGGCCCGCTGCGATTCGGCGAGCACGACCCAGAGTTTGCGCCAGGTCGAGAACTTGGTCTGGTCGGACCAAAGCCGGGACATCGCGGCGCCGGCGTAACGTCGAACCAACGGGTTCTCATAAACGGACTTGTCGGACATGAAAGGACCGTGGAAAGTGGGGAAGGGGCGTCGTTGGTCAGATGCCGCCGAGGACCCGAGCCCGGCCAACACGTTGGATGCCCAGCATGAAGGCGGCCGTGCGCAGGGAGACCCCTTTGCGGCGGGCCATGTCCGTCACCTTGGCGAACGCATCGACCATGCGCTTCTCTTGTTCGGACCGCACCTGTTCCAGGCCCCACTTGAAGTTCTGCAAGTTCTGGACCCACTCGAAGTAGCTGACGATCACGCCGCCCGCGTTGGCCAAGATGTCCGGCACGACCGGGATGCAACGCCTTTGAAAGACCTCGTCGGCATCGGGCCAGGTGGGGCCGTTCGCGGCCTCAATGATGAAACCGGCGCGCACCTCTTGGGCCGTCTCCGCGTTGAAGACGCCGCCGAGCGCCGCCGGGATGAGCACGTCCACGGGGCGCGTGAGCAACTCCTCGTTGGTGGCCGCCTCGCCCCCCTTGAAGCCGATCACCTTGCGCTGGACCCCCACGTGCAGGTCGAGCGCCGGAATGTCGATGCCCTCTTTGTTCAAGACGGCGCCGTAGGCGTCGGAGACGCCGATGATGGTCCCGCCGTCTTGATGAAGGAAACGCGCGGTGAAGCTGCCGACGTTGCCGTAGCCTTGGATGGCGAAGGTCGTGCCTTTGATCGAGCGGCCCATCCCGGCGAGCATCTCGCGGGCCATGAGATAGACGCCATATCCGGTGGCCGCCTCGCGACCAGCCGAGCCATGCAGTTCGACCGGCTTGCCAGTCACGACGGCCGGGTGGAAGCCGTGGAACTTGCTGTACTCGTTCATGATCCAGGCCATGACCTGGGCGTCGGTCCCCACGTCGGGGGCCGGGATGTCCTTGTCGGGGCCGATGAAATCGTGGATTTGCTGGACGAACCGGCGTGTGACGGCCTCCAGCTCGTTGGGTGAGAGCTGGGACGGGTCGCAGTTGATCCCGCCCTTGCCGCCGCCGAAAGGGAGGTCCACCACGGCCGTCTTCCAGGTCATCAGGCTGGCGAGGGAGCGGGCCTCGTCGTCGTCGACGTGAGGATGGTAACGCAATCCGCCCTTGAAGGGTCCGCGTGCGTTGTCGTGCTGGACCCGATAGCCGATGAAGTTGCCGATCTTGCCCGAATCGAGTCGGATGGCGACTTCGACACGGAGCTCACGCGTGGGCGTGACCAGCAATGTTCGCATGTTATCGGAGAGGTCAAGGAGCTTCGCGGCCTGGTCGAAGAAGTGATTGGTGGCCTCGAAGGCTTGCATGGGCGGCCCAATCCGTGGTTGACTCGGGACAGGGGCGAGCGAGCGCTCGCATTGGCGATTGACGACCCAACCCGATCCTATCCGCCTCAGTCCCCCGCCGCAAGCGGCACGAAGGGAAGATGATGCGACCCTGGCGCCTGGCCGAGATGAATTACCGGGAAGTACGCGACTTGCCTCCTTATGAGGTCGCCGTGCTCCCGCTCGGGGCCACCGAACCCCATAATCTTCACATGCCTTATGGGACCGACACGTTCCAAGTGGACGTGATCGGCGAGCGCGCCTGCGCCGAGGCCGCGAGGCGCGGCGCGAGCGTCGTCCTCTTGCCCGCGGTCCCCTACGGAACCGAGACGAACCAAATGCGGTTCCCGCTGGCGATGAACCTCGACCCCACGACGGTCGCGCGCGTGATCGGCGACCTTGTCGAGTCGCTGGCCATTCACGGCGTCAAGAAATGCGTGCTCCTGAACGGTCACGGCGGCAACGACCTGAAATGGGTCCTTCGGGAGATGCACTTGTCGTCGCGCGTTCACCTGTTTCTCTGTAACTGGTACAAAGTCGGTTCGGACCAGCACGCGCGGATCTTTCAAGATCCGGGGGACCACGCCGGCGAGTTGGAAACGAGCATGGGCCTGGCCCACTTTCCCAGCCTGGTCCATCTCGACCAGGCCGACGAGGGGTCCTTGGCCGCCACCCGCTTCGAGGCCGTCAATCGCGGCTGGGTCGAAATCACGCGTCCTTGGCACCTGCTCACCACCAACTCAGGGGCCGGCGACCCCCGACCCGCGACCGCCGAAAAAGGTCACGCGATCACCGAACTTGTCGTCGAGCGGGTCGCCGGATTCCTCGTCGAACTCGCGGCGAGCCCAGTTGACCCCACGTTCCCTTATGGAAAGTGAAACTGCGGAGGGCGTTCGTGGGTAAATCCGTGGGGCGTTGTGTCTCCGTGCTCCTCTTGGTCGTCGGTTGCGCTCCGTCCCCATCGGTCCCCGTGTCTTCGGCCGGCAGCGAGAAGGCCCCTGATCGGGCGGTCAAGGACCACAAGCTTGTCGGCGTCGTTCGCGAGGTCCCGGCCGGTTCCCGTCAGGTCGTGATCAAGCACGAAGCCATCCCCGGATTCATGGGGGCCATGACCATGCCCTTCACGCTGGACGACGAAGACCTTCTGGCGGAACTGCATCCGGGCGATGAAGTGGAAGGGCTCCTCCGGGTCGCCACCGTCGGCGACGAGGTCCGCTCGTACGCGTTGCGGGACTTGCGCGTGACGCGACCAGCCACGGCCGAGGCGCCCCCGCCACGGACTCGGACCTTGCTGTCCACCGGCGCCCTCGTGCCCGACTTCGCGATGACCACTCAGGAAGGCCAACACCAGCGCCTTTCCGACCTGCGGGGCCGGTGGGTGGTCCTCACATTTATTTACACACGTTGCCCCTTACCTGACTTTTGTCCGTTGATGGACCGCAAGTTCGCCGAATTGGCGGGTCGCTTGAAGCTCGACCCCGAGGCGCCTGAGGCCACGCGCCTGGTTTCGCTGAGCTTCGACCCCGAGTACGACACTCCGGACGTGCTGGCGCGGCACGCGAAACGCAATGGCGCGGTCCCCCCTTTGTGGACCTTCGCCATGGCCACGCATGACGAACTGGCCCCCGTGGCCGAGGGCCTGGGTCTGACTTACGCCCCCGGCGAGCGGGAAATCGCCCATAATCTGGTGACGGCCGTGATCGGACCCGACGGCACTTTGGTCCGAACGCTGACCGGTCGAGAGTGGTCGCCGGCCGCCTTGGCTCGGTCTCTGCGCGAGCAGCGGACGACCCGGTCGAAGTAGCTCACAAGTCTGAGACTGTCATACAAGGGTTTGTGGTGGTGGGCCATCGCCCCCTCATGAGCGCTTCTTCAGAAGTAACGTTCGCATACCCCATTGAAAATTTCAAATTCGGTATTGTCAACGGGCGATTGTGTGATAGATTCGGTGGCTCAAGACATCGCTACTCACCGACATCGGGACGTGAACAGCCGAACGAGCGTCAGTCGCGTGGCCGCCGGGACATGTCCCGGCGTGGCGGGGTTGATGCGCGCGGGTCGGGACTCCGTGGTCCCGACGACCGATGGCGGGACGATGTCGCGACTGGACCATTCGACCGGCGGCCTGGCGTCGGGCCTGTCCGCCAGTCGGTTTTGAGGAGGCATCATCGCCATGGCCGCGACCAAGACACCCAAGAGCACCACAGCGAAGCCCGCGGCCGGTCGGCCCAAGACCGGTAAGACCGATAACCGTGTACAGCAAGCCAAGCAGGCGTCGATCCTGCTCAAGCACGTGAGCGACCCCACCCGTCTCCAAGTCATCCTGATCCTGGGCGAAGGGGAGCAGCACGTCGGGGCCCTCTGCTCGCAGTTGAGCCAGAGCCAGCCGGCCGTCAGCCACCACCTGGCCTTGCTCCGTCACGGTGGTGTGATCGCCCCGCGCCGTCAGGGCAAGAACAACTACTACAGCTTGACCGAGACCGGCGAAGCACTGGCCGAAATCGTCAAGACCTTGCTCCCGCCCGCCTCGGCCTGATCCCGTGATTCCGCGGCGAACGCCACGACCGGTATTGCCCTCGGGAGGGCCCGCTCGCGCGGTCCCTCCCTTTTGGCTTCACGGTAAGAGACGGACGCCGATGGCCGTGTTGAGTGATAACATGCTCCGACGGTGGCGCGCGAGGTAGTCTCGGTACTGCTTGATGACCTCGTTGTAGTCCCGTTGTGCGTTGAGATAGTTGATGTTGGACACCTCGCCCCCCTGAAAGAGGCGGTAAGTGTCGTCCTTCACGGCCTGCGCGGTGGGCACGAGTTCCGTTTCCAGGTGATGGACCGCCTTTTTCGTGACCTCGTACTCCGCGAGCGCCAACTCCACGTCCGTGATGACCTGACGCTCCAACGCGGCCAGGTCGATCCGAGTTTGGTCCACGTTGATCACGGCGCGTTGGATGTTCCCCTGATTGCGGTTGAAGATCGGCATGGGGACGGTCACCCCGAGGGCCCATGAGGTCGAGCTTTGGACGCCGAACGGGGCGTTGTTTTGGAACGTGTACGGCTGGAAGAGGAGGTAGACGTCGGAGAGGCGATTGGCCCTCGCGAGGCGGACGTCGGCCTGGGCCCGCTCGACGCCGAGTCGGAAGGAGAGGATGTCGGGCCTGCTCCTCAGGGCCAGGTCTTGAAGCACGTCCACGGGTGGCGGGTTGGCTGCCCTGTCCTTGAGGCTACCTTGGAGCTCCAGGCCGTCCGCTTCGGTTGGGGGTAGGTTCAGGATCGTCGCGAACGTGCGCTTGGTCTTTTTGAGGGTGACGGTGGAGTCTTGCAAGCCGACGGACGCGGCATCCCGGAGCAAGACGAAGCGGTTCACGTCGGCCGCCGTGACGGCCCCTTTCTCCTTCAGTTGCCGCATCACGTCGACGACGCGGTCCAGTCCTTCGACGCTCGCGGTCGCATAGCGCACCGTCTGACGCGCGGCGAGGACGTCCACATAGGCCGTGTACACATTGTCGATGCCCAGGCGGACGGCGTCCTGATAGCGGGCCTCAAGGACCCGCACGGCCCTTTCTGCGACCGCCATGCGCGCCTGACGCTTGAGCGTGACGTCCAGGGGCCATGTCACGTTGACGTCGTATTGCGTCGGGCCGCCGGGCTGCTGTCGCGAGTAAGTGCCGTAGGGTACCAACTGGGCGTCGGCATAGAAGACCGGGTTGGCGCGAAGGCTCGCGGTCAAGACGTCGGCGCGTCCTTGAGGGATTTCCAGGAACTGGGAACGCAGAGTCAAGTTGTTGGCGATGAATCGCTCGATCGCTTCCGTCAAGGACATGCCCTTGGTGGCCGCGTCGTCTCCTGCGTCTTCAGGCAGGGAGAGGACGCCGTAAATGGGTGGCTCGGTCAAGGGCAGGGCGGCCGGGGCGTTGATGGCGGTCCCCGATGGGATTTGCAGCCCGCCGCTGGGGGTCGTGACGGATTGGGGGGCCCGGCTGACGCCCGGTCCCACGCGTCCGCCCAATGGGGCGCCGGTGTCTTGGGCATCGCCCGTGTTGGCCCCAGTGCCGGGAAGGCGGCCCAGGCGCGACGACCGGGGGAGCATGTCGGGACCGGCCGGATCAATGGTGGGTCCCTGGCCGTGTGCCGAGAGGGCGCTCAAGACGGTCCCGAGGAGGATCACCGGACTGAGCGTTACTATTCGAGGTGATCGTACCCACATGACGGCTTCAGCCTCCTCAACGTTCAACCCGTGTCTGGGCGCGCCTGGGCGTCTCGCGCATCGGGCCGAGCGGGTCGTCACGATCCTTATCGGCGCCACGATCGGACGGACTCGCCCCAGCCGGGTACGTTGCCTTCGCGACCTTCGTCGAGACCGTTACGACCCGCAAACTCACAGGCACGTCGGCCACATCACATTTCCGGGTCCCCACTCGACGAGACCAACACACGGGCGACATAATTGGTCGCGGGGACATCAGGTCCCAGCACTCGCGCAGGCTGGACGAACTCGCTCATGGCGGCCCGTCTTCTCCTCACGCTGGCGTTCGCCTTCTTGGCCTCCTGGGCCACGAGCCTACCGACCGTGCCGCCCGCACCGACGGACGGCCTTCGTGGCACCGCCGACCTCCACGCACCGTCCGGAGGCGACGATCGTGTGATCGTCTGGTCGCCCGAGGACCTCACGCGCATGTTCGAACTGGACGAGTCGGAAGAAGACGAGACCACCGACTCGGGCGAGTCCCTCCCGCCTTGGCACTTTGGAGACAGAGGCCCCTCAGCGCCGGACGCTGTCGCCTCGGGTGCCTTCATGAGGGTCGGCCCGGCCCACGCCCCCATCGTCGATTGCGCGCTGGAGCGCTCGACGCGCTACCGCTTCTAGGACGATGGGTCTTCCCGGCTCGACGAACGCGCACCGGCCCCGCGCGGCTGATTCGCGCTGGTCTTCTTTCGGACGCGACCTCCGACTCCGCAACCTTCCCTCACGGAAAGCCCAGGCGCCATGGTCCACGCGATCATCCTCTGGAGTCTCCACAATCGGCTGATCGTCATCCTGGCGATCATGGCCTTGATCGGCGTTGGGGCCCACTCGGCGATGAACTTGAATGTGGAGGCCTATCCCGACCCGACGCCCCCCTTGGTCGAAGTGATCGCCCAGAACCCGGGCGCCAGTCCCGAGGAGATGGAACGGCTCGTCGGCATCCCCCTGGAGACGGCCCTCAATGGCATGCCCGGCCTGGAAAGCCTCCGCTGCATTTCCATTTCGGGCCTCACCGACATCAAATGCCAGTTCGCTTAC
>CALLYK010000404.1 GCA_937858365.1 uncultured Isosphaeraceae bacterium
CCTGCCACCGCCGCAGGTACGCGGCGAACCCGGCCTCCATCCGGGCGGCGAGCGCCTGTTCGTCGGGCTGGTCGGCGGTCGCCCGGAGCCCCTGCAAATGCCCGGCCGCCTGCACGTGCAGGTCGGCCACCGTCTCGACGTGCCGGTGTTCCAGCTCGACGAGCACGTTCAGCGTACCCTGGAGGTCGGCCGCCGCCTGCCGGCTCCGGACGTTCTCGCGGAGCAGGAACGTGACCTCCGCCTGCTGGTGGAACAGGGACACGGCGGTGATCGTGCAGAGAACGACGAGGCAGAGGGTGATGAGGAGCACCGGCCCGAGGTAGTGGAGGCGTGGCCCGAACATGCGATCCCCCGGCCGGCTGGTTGCCCGGCGACCACCGTGGCCCGGGCGCTGCCACGCGACGGGGGTATCTTCCGCCCCCGCGACTCGTTATACCAGCCCCAACGGGCGCATCCGGCGGCACCGGTGACGCACGCCCGCCGCCCCTCACCCCCAACCCCGGGGCCGTAGGCCGCCGTGGACGACCCGCGTTCCCCTACCGCCGCCGCCCGGTTGCAGACGGCCATCGACCACGCCGCCCACCTCCTCCCGGCGCAGGGGCCGATCACGGTCTTCATTCACCACAACACGCTCCACGCGTTCGAAAACGATCCCTTTCACGAAGCGGTGAAGAAGGCCGCCCTGTACTTCGGCTGCCAACCCTACCTTTCCGAAGACCGATATCGCGACGCCCTGGCCCGGGGGCGAATTCGCTTCGCCGACCTTCAGGACGTTTTGGAGCAAGACCTGGGTGAGGAGGCCGAACGGTCGGTCCCCTGCTTCGGCACGCGACTGGGCATTCGTCTGGCCATGCTTCAGTACCCGATGCGCTCGGCCCCGACCGACGAGCTCATCTGGCACGTCGCCGAAGAAAACGCCCTCACACGCGTTCGAAGTGAGGTCTCTTCAGCAGTCCGTTCACGATTGATCGCGGAGACGAGGCGCTGGGTCGTCCGCGACTTGCGCGGCGGCAACGGCGGACCTCGTGACGGGTCGTTTCAAGGCTCGACCGCAGAGGCCCTATCGAGCCTCTTACAACGCTTCGGCGCGGCCACGATCGAGACCTGGAGCGACGATGATTGGGAGGGGTTCACCCTTCAAGCCCTTTGGCGCCTTTGTTGTGAAGGGGTCCGCAATCTGCCGCCCTTCACGACGCCGCCCCCACCCGCGCTGAGGCATCGCGACATTCTGTTCGAGGCCACGGGTGTCGACACCGACTCGATGGTCCACGACGTCCTGATTCGCTTCTGCGCGGCGTACCTCGACCAGGGAGTGGCGAGTTGGCGACTCCCTCGACGCGATCAGGGTTTTTATGAAGCATTCCGCGCCTTGTACCGCCACCAAGGATGGGCACCTGCCGACTGGATGCGCGGGCTGGACAAGGAACTTGGTCGCCTCGAAGACGAGAGAATCGGCCCCCTCGAATCCATCCTGGAATCACTCGACGCGTTGGGGGTCGTGCAAGACGAATGGCCCCGGTTCCTGGCCGCGAAGCTGTTGGCGTTGCGAGGCTGGGCCGGCATGGTCCATCAAGTTGAGCAACGGGAAGACCGCGTGGTTCGGCCGATCGTCAAGGGGAGCCTTGTCGGCTTCCTGGCGGTGCGTTTGTTGCTCGTACGGTTCGCGCTTTCCCACGCGGTACGAACGTCCCTGGGAATTGAATCGCCGGTGCGCGAGTTCTGGTCGCTCGCTCGCGGCCGGCACGACCCTCACTGGCCGCCAAGCGTTGAGCAGCGCGCGTTTCTCGTGTTCCAGCTCGCACAAGTGTTCGGGCTCTCGCCGGACGTGATGTACCGCCTGAACGAGCGGGAATGGGCGGTCCTCCTCCGAGAAATCGAGGCATTCTCGGGACTCGAGAGGCGCCGTGTGTTCCACTTGGCATACGAACGACGCTTCCGCGCGCAAACGTTGGACTCGGTGGCCTTGCACGTGCGGTCTCGCATGGGAAGACCCGAGTCGCCTCGCTTCCAGGCGGTCTTCTGTCTCGACGAACGAGAGGAGTCGTTTCGGCGTCACTTGGAGGAACTCGTTCCCGATGTTGAGACGTTCGGAGTGGCCGGTTTTTACGCGGTCGCGATCTACTACAAGGGGGCGGCAGACGCCCATTTCACTCCCCTCTGCCCGGTGGTCATCCGCCCCTCCGTGTGGGTCGTGGAGGAAGTGGAGACCGGTCTCGGCGACGAGGAACGTCGACGGGCCCAAACGCGCAAGATGCTTGGGACGGTCTCGCTGCGATTCCATGAGGGAACGCGCGGCTTCGCCATGGGCGCCTTCATCACGGGTGCGTTCGGGTCACTGGCCTCGTTTCCTCTTGTGGCCCGCATTCTCTTCCCTCGCCTGGCCGCGAAAGTGAGAGAGCTTTTTGGTCGACTGGTCCAATTACCACCTCGCACTTGCCTTCGAGTGGAACGAGCCGAAGCGTCGGCCGGCCCCGACAACGGCGCGGTCGGTTTCAACTTGGCGGAGATGGTGGACGCGGCCGAGCGTTTCCTGCGCGATATCGGCCTGACTCGCGGCCTGGCGAGGCTTGTGCTTCTTCATGGACATGGCTCGAATAGCCAGAACAACCCTCACAACTCGGCTTACAACTGCGGGGCCTGCGGCGGGGCGGCTGGTGGCCCGAACGCACGAACTATGGCCCAGATCCTGAACGACCCGCGCGTGCGATCGGGACTCGGCGAACGCGGCTTGGAGCTCCCAACCGACACGGTGTTCGTCGGCGGATACCACAACACCTGCGATGATTCCGTCACTTACTACGACACCGATCGGCTGCCCGAATCACACAGTCGTGAGTTCGAGGAGGCCCGCGTCGCGATCGACCGAACCTGTGAGCGAAACGCCCATGAGCGTTGCCGGCGGTTCATGTCGGCCCCATTGTCGCTGTCCTTCGCCGCCGCTAAGCAACACGTCGAGGAACGTTCCGAAGACCTGGCCCAAACCAGGCCCGAACTCGGCCACGCCACCAACGCGATCATCATCGTGGGCCGCCGCGAATGGAGCCGAGGCCTCTTCCTGGACCGACGGGCCTTCCTCGCGTCCTACGACCCGACGGAGGACGACGCGGAGTGCGGGGTCCTCACACGGACCTTGCAAGCAGTCTTCCCGGTCTGTTCCGGGATCAACCTCGAATATTATTTCTCACACGTGGACAACTCGGGCTTCGGCGCCGGCACCAAGCTGCCCCACAATTTGGCCTCGCTCTTAGGCGTGATGGACGGCGCCATGAGTGACTTGCGGACCGGGCTCCCCTGGCAGATGGTCGAGATCCATGAGCCCGTGCGGGCCCTCTTCCTCATCGAGACCACGCCCGGCGCGATGACGCGGATCATGGACCGCAACGAAGGGATCGGCCGTCTCTGCCGCAACGGTTGGGTCTTGCTGGCCCTGATAGACCCAGAGCATCGCACATTGAGCGTATTCGAAAACGGCGCCTTCCATGCCTACAAGCCCCAATCCACGGTCGTCCCCAGGGCGGCCTCCTCCGTGGACTGGTATCGAGGGTGGCGGGACCACCTCGAATTCGCGCAGATCATCTCGTGAAGAAACCACAACGCACTAAGATACGACACACTAAAACTGAAAGATCCATAAATGATACAAATTGATGCTTTCATTCATTTTGTGGGCATGGTTGCGGTCCTCAGCCCACTCTTGTTGACCTTGGTCCTGGGTGTCTCATCGTTGCTGGAATGGAAGTTGCCCGAGGAACGCATCACGCGACTCGTTTACTTGACAAACGTTTCAGGGCTCCTTGCGGTCCTCTCCGTACTTGCTTGGATGTTGATCTCGGGAACGCGGCATGTCGCCATCGCGGCGGGGGATT
>CALLYK010000405.1 GCA_937858365.1 uncultured Isosphaeraceae bacterium
AAGCGAGCTTCGCGGCGCCGACGATCAGCATCACTTCCAAACCGGTCATGGATGACATCTCCGAAAAGGGTGCCGTCGTGTTTCCGCCTCACCCGGCGGGGGCCGACGCTCCACCGCCACACTCGGATGAGCGAGCGCGGGCCGTCGGAACGGACAGTCCGCGCGGAAAGAGCGCTCGGCAAGCCTCGCGATCAGGCGGAGAGAAAGGGCCTCTGGGGAGTGACACCGAAAAATCTTGGAAGGCGCTGTCCGCTCCAGGCCGGGGCCCTCGCTCATCGGGTTGTGCGGGAGGGTCGAGAGGTCGCGACGGCGGCCACGCGATCGCGGGGCGGACGAGACCACCGACCTCCCGTCGACAACGCGAAACGGAGGGACCGCGATGTTTCACGGTATGACCACGCGAATGCGATTGGTCCTGGCGGGCTTGGCCCTGCTGATCACGACGTCGGCCCTGGCGCTTTCCGCCTCGGCGATGTCCGGGTCGGACTCGTTGGGTTACGGTCGCTGCTGCAAGTGCTACTGCCGGCACTTCGAGGGAAGCTACAGCACCTGCGCCAACTCGGGTTGCGGGCACAGCTACTACGACCACTATTGAGCGACAAGGGCCCTTGATCGCGGACCGCGGGCGCGCAACTCCAACTCGGGGACGCTCGACCGGGTCCGCGAACGACCGGGAGCCCGCGCTGGTGCCGCGCCCGATTCCCTGGACCTCACGCCTTCAAGCGAGCGCCACAGGTCTCGCAGAACTTCTCATTTCCTTCGAGCCTCCGCCCGCAATTCCGGCAGAGAAGGCCCGAACTGGTCGTCTTGGTGCCCACCATCTCCTTGGTCTGGCGTTGAAGGACCTTCTCGTAGTCGCCTTCTTCCTTCCAACGTGTGAGTTCGGCCGCCCGAAGGACCGTCCACGGGTGCGTGCTGCCCACGATCGCCATGAACTTGGTGGCCTTGTTCAGAAGGTCCTGGTCCATCGCCTCGAAGGCGCGCGCCTGGTCCATGAAGGCCGCCACGTTCATGCTCGCGTGGTGCTTGACGGGCATGCCGGACCATTTCATCATCACGCGGGCCGCCACATCCAAGTCCTGACAGGCCAATAGCCCGGCGCGATCGGCCGTGAACTCGGACATCCGTGACCAGTGCTTCAGCGCCAGCTTCAAGGCGAGCTGAAGGGGACCCGTCAGGTTGCTCGCCCCGAAAGTCGCGTCCGCCAGAATGTCGGCGATCACGGGGAAGTAATCGGCCACCTGATGATAAAGCGTGTGCCTACTCTTGATGTGTCCGACCTCGTGGCCGATCAGGAAGCGCAGCTCGTCGGTTTCGAGGAGATCGATCGCCCCGGACGTGAGGACGATGATCGGATGGTCCACGCCGATCGTGAAACCGTTGATCCCATACTCCCATTCGAGATACAGCTCTGGGACCGCCGGTAGGTTCAAGACCTCGCAAACGGCCCAGAGGTGTGCCAGGACCTCGGGGTGGTTCGACTCGCTGATCCGCAGATGACTGCCTGTGTACTGAAGCCGGATGATCCGCTCGACAGCGTGCTTGTTGTAACCACGCACGAACCAGTCCAGACCGGGGGTCGCCCGCACGGCGTCCAGGGCCTGCGAATCATACGGGTGTTCATACTCTAACGGATGAAGCCCCTTGAGGGGGACGGGCGCACTCACAGAGGCCTCCCCCTAATTGGACGAAGGGAAAAACTGCCACTTCTTTACCGGGACGCCGGCCTTAAGCGTGTAACCCACCTTATAGGCGTCGATCAAGGACGCGACCAAGATCAACATGGGTCCCACGGCCGTAGGCAAACTGAGGAGGAACGCGACCAGCAAGGCGAACCCCTTCAGGGTCTGGCCAAAGATGATCTGCGGCAGACCTGGAAACGTCACGGTTAGTAGGGCGAAGTGGGGGGAAAGCGGTGGGTTTTTGGGATAGACCAGCCCGGACGAGCGCACCTGATCGCGCGTGCCGTAACTGGTGTCTACACCGGCGGCCGAGGGCTCGCCCCCTTTGACCCCTTGCTTCGCCCCGCAGCCCGGGCAGAAGATCGCACCACTTGAGACGGTGCCGCCACAATTGGAACAGAACATCCCTCATCATCCTCTCAAGCCAAGCCGGAACAAAGTGATAACGGCCGACTTTCGATTCTGACAACCGGGCGGAGGAAAGGCAATCATGCGGTCCGCGCTGGTTTCAGATCGCGGCCCTTGGCATCATGCAAGGGTAGATCGCCCCACACCTCTTTGGATCGGCGAGGCCCCGCCATGCCCACGACGCTCGTTCGCTGTTCGGTCCCCGGTTGCTCCGCCGCCGCAACGTACAAGATCGCGGCCCCTTGGAGCGACGGTCAATTCGCGGAACTGAAGACCTATGGGCACGCCTGCCCCGATCATTTGGGACAAGTCTTCCGCGATGCCGAGCAACGCAAGGCCGAGTACCGTCTCGCGGCCGGCGAGTCGATCGAGGAAATCGGCATCTATCGCTTTGAAATGGGCCGGCGCGATCGCCAACTGCAGCGGCTTTGGGGCCTGGAGGAGAACTACCGAAGCTGAGCGCGCAGCAGTTTGCCGATCGCGCGAAGATTGCGCGTGTTGCGACCCAGGGTCAGGAAAGTGAACCGGGACTTGCTTTGCGCATTGACGACACATCCTTGATCGGCGCGATCGAAGTGGAGTTTCACGTCGTCGACAAACCGCCAAATCAACGAGACGTGAACGGCGTGTATGGACCCATGCACAGAGTCAAAGCCGACAACATGCCAATGCGGTTGTCCGCGAATCAAGTCCACGGCTCGGCAGACGGCGTCGGCCCGTTCGAGTGGGCAATGAAACGGTTTGAGGGCGGGGTCCACCGCGCGCTCCCTCAGCGTGGCCGAGTGCCCGAAGTACGAGGTGACTCTCTCAACAAGAATCGCGATCACGGTCGGCGTCAACCAGACAATTCGTGGGAAGATGGCCGCCCAACGTCGAAGCGGACCCTGGATTCACGCCTAATAACCAACACAACTATTATGCATCATTGTCCGAGCCGGAGCAAGTCCCACCGGGCGATCGCTTTCACCGTCTCGACTGGCGCGGCCATACGCGGCCGTCATCGCCGGAAGGACCGTGTTGGCCCTTCCGCACGGCCGCTCGGGGGAGTTTTCCCAGACCGGGCGCTTTGGAGTGTCGGGGCAAGGCGACGATAAGACGTTCGGTCAGGACCGTTCCCGAACGCCGGCAGGACCCGGCGCGGGGACGTTGCTTACCGCTGAGATGCGTCGTGGCCGCGATCGGAGTGTCCGTCTCCGATCGCTTGCCGGTCCCCGGTTGTCCGGGGCCCCGACGTCCCAAGGAGGAACAGGAAGTGAACGTCGTCACGACTCGCTTCGGGACGATCCAGGTTTCGGAGGCGGACCTCGTCCGCATCACCGACGGCCTGGTCGGGTTCCGGGGCCATACGCAATTTGTACTGTGGACCGACCCGGAGGTCCGGGGCCTAACGTGGCTGCAAAGCACGTCGGCCCCTGAACTGGCCTTCGGGCTGGTTCCGCCACCGGCCTCGGCCGCGGATTACAAGGTGGACTTGCGACCCGGGGACCGGGCGTCGCTGGAGCTGGAGGACGAACGCGACTTGCAGGTCTATGTCATTCTCAACCGCGGTGAAGGAGGCGGACTGACCGTCAACCTTCAAGGGCCCGTGGTGATCAACAAAAGGCGCCGGATCGGCCGCCAGATGGTGCTCACTTCCAGCCGCCACGCGGTACGGTATCCCTTGGAGCTGCCGGAGCCCGATACGGCCCCGACCTTGCTGCCGGCCACGCAACCCGCGGCGCTGCGCGCCTCGGCGTGAGTGGTGCTCACCGGCCGCACGGAGCGGGACCGGGTCGT
>CALLYK010000406.1 GCA_937858365.1 uncultured Isosphaeraceae bacterium
TCATGCTCGACGGACACCCAGTGCTCAGTCACCATCGAGCGGTAGGCCGTCTCGATGACCTCCACCGAGGCGACCGCGTCCTCGGCCGTGATCCGCAAGATCTCGCGGCCCTGGATCGACCGAGCGAAGTTGCGCACCTGGTTCGAGAAGGCGCGAACCTTGTCGTAACCGCTACCGAAAATGACCCAGTCGGGGCTCGATGATTGTCGATAGCGCGACTGCTTCCAGCCCACGAAGATCGTGCCGTGTCGGCCATGGATCGAAAGATAGTTCTCGGATTCCTTGTGGATGCTCCAGGAAAGGTCCAAGCGGCCCATTTCACCCGACTCGCTCCGAGCGAAGACCAGGGCCGTGTCCTCGACCCGAAGGCCCAACGACCGCTTGCCCTCTACCGCCTGCACCGCGGAAAGCGGCCCGAGGAAATAGCGCATCAGGTCCACGGAGTGGGACCCGTTGTCGATCAAGACGCCGCCGCCGCTGATCGCCGGGTCGCTGTTCCAGCGCTTCGACATGTCTACCCGAGAAGTGAACACGTTCTCGAACAAAATGATCTCGCCCAGGATGCCCGAATCCACGATGCTCTTGGCCCGGACCACGTCGTCGACGTATCGAAACTTCGAGCCCATCGACAGCAAGACGCCCGCCTCAATGGCCGCGTCGCTCATGCGGATGGCACCGGCGACGTCGAGCGCGAACGGCTTCTCGCAGAGCACGTGGAGGCCCTTGTTAAGGACGTCTACGCTGATTTCCTCGTGCGTGGACGGCGGCGTGCAAACGACCGCCGCATCGCAGACTGGCCCTTCTTCCAGGAACTCGCGGTGCGTGGCGAACGAGGGGCAATCCACCGTCTCGGCCAGCGCCCGCGCCGCATCAAGGCGCGGGTCGACCACGGCGACCAGGCGTGCCTCCGGGACCTGCCGCATGGCCTGTGCGTAAGTCTGGGCGATCGCACCGGCACCCACGAGCGCGAATCGGACTGAATCAGGCATTGTCGGGTCCTCCGCGAAGCTGATCGGCGGCGTCAAGGACCGCGTCGGCGATGTAGTCCACATGTTCTTCCGTGAAACGCTCATTCCAGGACAAAACAAGCACATCTCGAAGCGCTTTGTACGTGCCGGGGAAGCGTGCCGGGGCGTAGTCCACGGCTTCGGGCCGCGCCAATGTGAACGGGAAACGGCTCCGACCAAATGTGTTCTTCTCGCGGAAGACGCGGCAATCGAAGGCCGGCTTCTGGATGTATCGCGGGGCCGCCAAGACGCCGCGGGCCTTCAAGGGGTCAGCCATTGCCTGAGGACCGCCGGGGACCTCGTGCTCATCGACGCGCAGGCAGTAGCGCCAATAGGTGTGGACGGAACCCGGCTCGACGGCCGGTGTCTCCAGGCCGGGGCAGCCGGCAAGTCGCGCCGTGAGTCGCTCGGCCGCCGCGATGCGCGCGTCCACCACGTCTTCGAGTTTCTCAAGCTGCGCCAGGGCCACGGCCCCTTGGAGTTCGCACATCCGATAGTTGAGGGCGATGAACTCATGGTCTGGGTTGGGCTCTCCGTAAGGCCAGGCCTTGTTGATGAACAAGCGGATGCGTCGGGCCAAGGCGTCGTCATCAGTGACGAGGAGACCGCCTTCACCGGTCGTGATGTGCTTTCCTTGTTGAAGACTGAAGCAGCCGATCGCGCCGATCGTCCCCACGTTGCGGCCGTCGCTTCGGGCGAGAAACGCCTGGGCGCAGTCTTCGATGATCGGCACGCCGTGTTGTCGGGCCAATTCGACGATCGGCCCCATCTCGCACGGATTGCCGAAAAGGTGCGTGACGACGATCGCCTTGGTGCGTTCGCTGAGGCACGGTCGGATCGTTCGGGCCGAAACGTTGCAGGTGCTCGGCTCGACGTCGGCGAAGACAGGGATGGCCCCTTGGTAGAGCAGGGGGGTGAGGGCCCCCATATCAGTGATCGACGTGGAGACCACCTCGTCGCCCGGCTCGGGGTCGATCGCCGCGACGGCCGCGTGAATGGCGGCGGACCCGGAGGAGCAAGCGAACGCGTGCTTCGCGCCCAACATTTCGCCGAACCGCCGTTCCAAACTCGCGGTAAAGGTCCCCTTCGTGGCCGTGAGGGTCCCTGAGTGGATCGCTTGCGTGAGCAAGGCGATCTCCTCATCGCCCAGGGTGCGTCCCGACGCCTCCTGGTCCGATGGAAGGGTCATCATTCGCTTCATTCCCAAGGTGGAACTCATGCGCTTCTCCGAGTTGTGGGGGTCCCACTTGGTCCCCCCGTGGGACCGCTCTGGGGGGGAGACTCAATCAGGGCCGGCCGCTTAGCCAAGCGACTCGCGGACCGGCGCATTGCGACGAGCCGCCCCAGAAGGCCGAGGTGCCCCACGATCGTTCGCAGGGTCTTCATCTTGGACCGGCCCAAGACACGCACTTGAAGGGTCGCGGGTACCTCGACGATGTTGCCACCACGCAGGTCGATCAGGCCGAGGACCTCGGCGATCCCGAGAAACCCATCGTTGCGGCACTGAACTTCTAGGACGGCCTCACGACGATAGACACGAAAACAGCTTGTGTACGTGTGTATTTTGTTGTGCAAGACCCGGCGATAAAGGAACGAGGCCGACCGGGAAAGGCCCAGGCGCCAGGCGGGGACATTGCGCACCTCCCCTTGGGGATGGTATGGGGAGGCCGTGACCAGATCGACGTCTCGTGTCAAAAGCGGGACCATGACGCCCAGGTCGTGGGGGTCGTAGCTGCAATCGCAGTCCATCGTGCAAACGATCGAGGTCTCGGCCGCGTGAACTCCGGTCAACACGGCCGCGGCGACCCCGCGATTGCGATCGTGGCGCAGGACCCGTGCGTTCGGCATGGCGCCGAAGGTCTTCCAAAGGGCCTTCCAGGTCCCGTCTTTGCTCCCGTCGTCCACGAAGATCAATCGCGACTCGTAGCGCGCTTGGAACTTGTTCAAAACACTCTCAAGAGTGTTTGCGAGATAAGGAATGATCAGTTCTTCATTATAGCAAGGAATGACAATGGTGATCGGCGTCCGTTCCGCGGGGTCACCTGCCGTCCCTCGGCCGCCGCCTGTCTCGGCGACGGGCGAGCGGGGCCGTACACACTCGAGCGCCTTCTCCAGTGGGGACTTCTCGAGGCCGAGATGGTCTGCCACGCTGGTGAACTTGTATGCTTCCAGAAAGGGTTCGAGGATGCGATCCATCGTGCCCAGGTTCCGGTAATGGCGGACCTGCTCCCATAGCGACGGGGCGTTGATCCGGGGCTGATCCCGATCCATCTCCCAAACATGAAAATACATGACGAATGGTTCGGAGCGTCGGCGGTGCCAGTCCTCGACCGCGCCGTGGATGAAGGGCCTCGGAAGCTGGCGGAAGTAGTTGCCGCCGGCGATGGGCAGGTCCAAGCCGAGGAAGTGGGTCGTGGAGGGCGGGAACTCCCAAAGTGTCCGACCAGCCGATTCATGACGGTGGACGAACCGGCGCCAGGGCTCATGGGCGAACCGGCGGAAGATGGGACAGATGCTGGAATCGTAGCGATATCCCAAGTCCGCCAGCGTGTCCAAGGCCCAAAGGTCTTCGGGCCGGAACCACCCATCGGCCACCCGGTAACCCTGAACGGGGACGCCCGTCGCCCGTTCAATCGCCTCGCGCGAACGGAGCAGGTCTTCGCGAAACTCGTCCGGCGTCATCTGTTGAATATTTCTATGAAAATAACCTTTGTCAGCGATTTCGTGCCCTTCGGCAAAGACCGAACGGACCAATTCCGGCAACTTATCGGCGACCCAGCCCAGCACGAAGAAGGTCGCCTTGACGTTGAAACGCCTCAACAAATCCAACGTGGCGGCCGTATTCCGTTCCAAACGTCGCTCGAAGCGATACCATTGACCAGAATCAATTAGACGATGAAACGAGGCGACCTGGAAATAATCCTCCAGGGCCACGGTCAAAATATCGACACGATCTTTATTTTGGTTTATGTCCACCATTAAAGATCTCTGATGAATATATGACATGCGCCCTTTATTGAGAACATTTGTACATTATTCGATGGTCTTGAAGAAGAAACGGGTCGTCCCGTACACACACGGGGCACCATGGGAGCCAAGAGTCGAACGCAGCGGACCGACTCTGCTTCCCGACGCGGCCCCCTTTGGCTTCGCCTGGGCGAAGTCGCCGCGCCCTCATCTCTTTCGTAGGCCGAATTCTTGGTCGTCTGCGCGAATCGGTAGAACCTTAGGACATTGTCCTCAACGCCAACAATCAAGTTAAAATAAGCTGATGCAAAACGTACACTCTCGATCTTGTCGGGTCAAAAGCCACAAGTCAATACGTCCTCGAAAGGGTCCGCGCTTTCAGGTAGTGGAACTGACTCGTTCGTTTCTTAGGTGAGACAAACGTTTCCCCACGACCTCCAAGGCGCTTTCGACGTTCGACGGTGCCTATTTTGGTGAGCGACCCCGGTTGGTGGACCGTGTCCAGGGAGAAGCGGCGAAGAAAATATGCTGTTTGTATCGCGAAATGTGCAGCCGATCACGTTCCTCCTTCGCATTCGCTCTTGGTCCGGAGTAAGATGGCCGTGTGAACGGTCTGACGTGAGGACACGCCTGAATGAAAGTGTTCCTGCTGGGTTTGGACGGCGCCACATGGGACCTGCTGGGTCCCTTGATCGATTCGGGGGACCTTCCTCATTTGGCGGGCCTTCGCGCGCGCGGGGCGTCCGGGGTCTTGCGCTCGGTCTTCCCGCCACTAAGCCCGGTCGCGTGGACGGCCGTGATGACCGGCAAGAACTCGGGGAAGAACGGCGTTTTCGAGTTCCTGGAGTATGAGCATGACCCCTTGGGAGGGCGGGTCAACTCCTCGCGATCGATCCAGGCCGACCTTCTCTGGGAAATCGCCGGACGTCACGGTAAGGCGACCGTCGCGGGTGGGGTGCCGTTGAGTTATCCCCACCGTCCGAACGTGCCGGGGTTTTTTCTCGGCGACTTTCTGAGTCCGGCGAACGCGGCCGATTTCGCCAGCGACACCAGTCTGTTTCGAGAACTCGAGGAGCACCTGGGCAGGCCCTATCGCCCTTGGGCGACGGTGGTCCACGACGGGGGGCATGAGGCGGAGGTCCTGGCCGACCTCACCGACTTCCTCGATCAACACCTCCGCGCGATCGAGTTCCTCGCGCGCAGGTGCCGTTGGGACCTGTTCCTCTTCGACCTGATGGCGACCGATCGCATTCAGCATGAACTTTGGCATGTCTGGGGGCCGGACCACCCCGCGGCGAGGGGTCGCGACCTCTCGGGCGTTCGTCGCGGGTTCATCGCCTTTTGGCGACGGCTCGACGACGGTATCGGGCGCATCGAGGCGGCCCTACCCAAAGACGCGGCCCTGATCTTGATGAGCGATCACGGTTTCGGCGCGATCACGTCCTATGTGAACATCAATGTTTGGTTGTTGGACCGCGGGATCATCGCCTTGCGAAAGACACCGTACGTCCGGCAGAAACACTGGTGTTGGAAGCGCGGCATCACACCGGAATGGCTTTACGGAGTGATGACCCGCCTGGGTCTCGCTGGGGAGCGTGTCCGGCGCTTTCGGGGCCGCCAAACGGGGCCCCTGGAATCGTTGGCCCGCGGCGTTTTTCTGTCGAGGCGGCACATCGACTGGTCAAGGACGCGGGCCTACTCCCAGGGAAATTTCGGCCAGATCTTCGTGAACCTGAAGGGGCGTCAACCTCTCGGGTGTGTCGACCCGGCCGACTATCGCGCGGTGATCGAGGAAATCAAGAGCGGGTTGATGGAGCTGAGGCACCCGGAAACGGGCGGACCTTTGATCGAGCGAGCGTACGAACGGGACGAGCTTTATGAAGGGCCGCTGGCCCACCTGGCCCCGGACCTCACTGTCGTCCCGGCGGACTGGCGGTATCGCACGATCGGCCTTCACGATTTCACGACGAACCGGGTCGTCTCTCCCGCTTTCGGTCCCACCGGCGATCACCGGATGGAGGGGGTCTTCCTCGCCGTTGGACCTGCTTTCCGCGCGGGGGCCGAACTCTCGGAGGACGCCAACCTCTTCGACCTCGCTCCGACCGTGCTGCGCCTCCTCGGCGTCCCCGTCCCCAAAGACCTCGACGGGCGCGTCCTCACGGAAATCCTCGACCCGGCTTTCACGGACGAGACGCATTCAAGGATCGACCCCGTGTCCGTGGAAAACACCGAGGTCGATCGAACGGGCTACACGGAGGAAGAGGAAGAAGCGATCCAGCAACGCCTCGCGGACCTGGGCTATCTTTGACATGTCCGATCCGGACAGTCCTTACGAGTCCGATCTGCGGCGGGTCGCGTTGCGAGAGGGGGGCCACTTGCCCAACGGCCCATGGCGCTCCGCCTAGATGTCCTCACCCACCGCCATTGCGACCGCGTGGTCGGATGGATTGGGTCGTTCGGTGGGAAGGTCGTTCATCAATAGGAATCGGACGAGGTCACCTCGCCGCCGGCGATGCTCCCTAGAGCGCGCCAGACGGTGCCGGACACGGTGTCCTTGATAAACCGGACACTGCCGTCCCCGAAGAGGCTGGTCACCCCGCCGGGGTGATAACTCGACGCCGTCAAGGCGGCGTAGGTGGGGCCGCCGTTGTTCTCGTCCTGGCTGACCCAATCCCATGCCCCTCGGAGCGGCTGTCCGACGTTGTAGATGGTATCGGTGAAGGTCATGATGTTCTTCGTATTCGGGGTCAGCGCGGTGGTGAACCCGGAATAATAGGCGCCACCGTTGGCCCAGCGCATCATGCCCAGGATACTTCGCTTCCGGCAACCGCCGGCGTTCGCGGCGATGAACTGAAGCGAGGGTGCCCCCGGGTCGGGGTAACTGGTGGGGGTCAGACCCGATGGGGTCGCTGGATAAGAGCCGGCGCAATCGCGGAGTTGGAGGCGACCGACCTGGACCTCGGAAGCGAGCAAGGTATTGCTCAGGCCGTCGGTGAAGTTGGCGTAAGTACGGGAAAGGGTCGGCGAGAAGGCGGTGCGATTCGGGGGCGACAGCGCGCCCGTGCCGGCGGTCGTGCCGAACGAATACCAGTCACCCACGCAGAAGGCGACATTCGAGACGGCGTTGAGACCCTTGACAGGGTCGAGCGAGCCGTCGTCGCGCACCTTCTGCGACGGGTCGCTCGGGCACTGAAGGAAACTCAGCGGAGTGCGTTGGACGGTCGTGTTCACCACGTTCGAATAGGTGAGCGAGAAATTCATCGAACTGTAAAGCGCGCCGGCCTCGATGAAAGGGGCGATTCGGGCGCTGACGCTCCATGATGACTCGAAAAAGAACTTGCCGTTGCTCCCCTGGGGTCCGACCAGGATCGTCGTCGGCGGCAGGGAACCGACAGCGCTTTCGTAGTTGGCCAGGGCGAGGCCGACCTGCTTGAAGTTGTTGGTGCATTGGATCCGCCGCGCGGCCTCTCGCGCCTGTTGGACCGCGGGCAGCAGCAAGGCGATTAAGACGCCGATGATCGCGATCACCACGAGCAATTCGATGAGCGTGAAGCCGCGGTGGGCGGGCCCTCGCTGGGCGGATGGCGTAGGCACTTCAAAAGATCCCTTGTAATGAGACTTGTCGGGAAAAAAGACCATTGATCCAGCCGATCGAGAACAAGAAAAAATGGTATGCGCCGAGAGGGCCACTCTTGGTGAATTTCTCACGAAAATTTCGTGAAACCATCGGGCCCGCCTTGCGGACGCGACGGCTTCTTCTATTTCAGAACGAGGGGGGGGAGCTCAGTCGACCCCGATTGGACCGAGACGACCAGGTCGGTCGAATCGAAGTCGCAGTATTTGGCGATGGCGCGGGCCACCTTCGGGGGCACACCCTCTCCCAAGTCGATGTAGACCCGGTA
>CALLYK010000407.1 GCA_937858365.1 uncultured Isosphaeraceae bacterium
ACCGCGTCGCATCCACGCCGACCTCGTCGCAGAGGTCTTCCAGCGTGACGTAGCTGCCGCTGCGCTTGCCCATCTTCACCGGTTCGCCGCCGCGATAGAGCGCGACGAGCTGGATCAGCGGCACGTACTCTTTGAGGAGCTGGTCGAGCGTGGTCCGCTCGGTGCCCCAATCGAGCGCCAGCCCGATCCGCATCCTCGGCGCATGCGCCCGGGCCGTGTCGTCGTCGCTCACCCCTCACCCCTTCATAGGAGGCGCCTGAACGCGCCGTCTCGATAGATTCCGTAGATGAACGGTCGCGCCACCGTTCCGAACACCAGCTCCATCTGATCGAGTGTACCGACAATCAGCCGCAGATACTCCCATCGCGTGGGGTTGGCGTCCTGCGCAATGCAAAAGTACCCAACGTCGTAGTCGAGGATGGCTTGCTTCTCGGCAGGACGGTGGCGAATACGACGGTCGCGCCCGATGACGAGCCACCCACGGATGCCGATCTCGCGGAGCCACTCGGCATCCGACACGTCATGCGGAAACTCGTCTTCGAGCCAGCGTACGTCCGACCGGACCAGCTTCAGCGCCTGGGCGACCGACCGTGGAATGGACCGGTCGATGAAGATCATGCAGCGCGCTGAAGCTCGAACTGGAGCGCCCGCTCCACCTCCAGACGGTCGAGATTGAAGTCACTGGCGATCTGCTCCACGAGGTCTCCGGCCTCGGCCCGCTCACGGATGATCTCTGTCCGCACCCCGGACCCTTCGATGACCGGCAGGCCGTACCCGAACGACGGATCGACCACGATCGGGACCGCGCGACCGAGCGGCCACCAGCGACTCACAACCTCACCGGTGTAGTCCAGGTTGACGAGGAACGGTGCGAGCACCTCGTTCCAGGCTTGCATCCGCTTCCGACGCCCAACCTCAACCAGTGTCTCGCCCCGGTCCACGAAGATCTCACGACCGCCTACCTTGAACCGCACTGAGGTCAGCGGTCGTGAGACTCCAAGGATCTGCTGGCAGTTTTGCACGATCTGACGAATCGCCTTCGTCGAGAAATCCGCGCGTTTGAGCCTGCCAATCGCGACAATCTCCACGACATCCAAGAATGACGCTGCATCTGCTGCCGGTTTGCCCAGCGTCATCGGCGGCATCACGGCACGTTGGCCGCCGGCATCGCGATACGCGTAGCCGGCCAGCCACCGTCGTGCCGTCCCACGGCTGACGCCCGCGAGACGGTCAGCCTCGGCGAAGGAATAGCGAGGCGCCGTGAGACTCTCTATCGCCACTGATTGGATGTTTGGCCGCGCAGCCATGCCGAACGTGCCTTCTCCCCCGATGATCTACAAGCATCATGATAGTGATGGTATCTCGCCTGCAACGTATCAAGTTGTGGGTTGTGAGTTGCGAGGGGCGATCCTCTCGCTACTCGTCTGCTTCGTCTACGCCTGGCCCCGGCCGCGCAGTCTCGGGTCCAGCAGCTGCCGCAGCCCGTCGCCGAACAGGTTGAACGCCAGGACCGCCACGAAGATCGCGAGCCCCGGGTAGATCGAGAGCCACGGCGCGGTGGCAAGGTACTGCGCGCCGCCGTTCAAGCTGGAGCCCCAGCTTGGGGTGGGCGGGTTCACGCCAAGGCCCAGGAAGCTCAGGGACGCCTCGGTCAGGATGGCAGTGCTGATGTTCAAGGATGCCTGCACGATGATCGGCGCCGTGACGTTCGGCCAGATGTGGAGCAGCATCAGCCGTAGTGCGCCCGCGCCGAGGATCCGGGCCGCGAGCACGAACTCGCGCTCGCGGATCGAGAGCACCTGTCCGCGCACGAGCCTGGCATAGGACGGCATGTACACCACGCCGATCGCGATCATGATGTTGACGATGCCGGTCCCCAGGGCTGCCGAGATCGCCAACGCCAGCACCAGCGCCGGAAACGCATAGATCGCGTCCATGATCCGCATCAGGATCTCGTCAACCCAACCGCCGTACAGGCCGGCCACCAGCCCGATCATCACGCCGGCGGTCATCCCGATCCCAACGGCCACGACGCCGACCAGCAACGAGATCCGCGCGCCGTACACCACGCGTGAATAGACGTCCCGCCCCACCTGATCCGTCCCAAACGGATGGTCGGCGCTCGGCGGCTGGCGAAACTCGGCGTAGTTCTGATAGTTCGGGTCGTACGGCGTCAGGAAGTCGGCGGTCAGCGCCAGGAAGATCATCGCGCCGACCACCGACGCGCCGATCCAGATGCGCGGCGAGAGGCGTCGCCAGTCGATCAGGCCACGGCGCCGAGGAACGACTGCCGCCGGCAGCGCTGGTGTCCTGACAAAGTCGGCAGGCGAAGTCTGTCCAATCATCAGTCGTGCCGAATTCTCGGGTCGAGAAACCCGTAGGTGATGTCGGTGAGCAGGTTGGCGACCAGGACTGACAGCGCCAGCATCAGCACCGCCGCCTGCACCACCGGGAAGTCGCGGAACGAGATCGACTCCACGATCAGGCGCCCCATGCCCGGGATCGCGAAGATCGTCTCGGTCACCACGGCGCCGCCGATCAGGGTGCCCACTTGCTGGCCCATGATCGTGATGACCGGGATCGAGGCGTTCTTCAGCGCGTGCCCGATCACGACCGCTCGCTCGGCCAGCCCCTTGGAGCGCGCCGTGATGACGTACTCCTGGTTCAGCACCTCGATCAGCGCGGAGCGGATCTGGCGCATCAAGATGGCCGCCAGCCCGGTCCCCACCGCGAAGGCTGGCATGATCATCAGCTTCAAGTTCTGACCGAGGTCTTCCCAGGGGGCCACGTATCCCGACGGCGACAGAACTCGGAACCAGACCGCGAACGCGTAGATCAGCAAGATGCCCAGGAAGAAGTGCGGGATCGCCACCCCGCCGAGCGCCGCCAGGGTCGCCCCGGCGTCCGCCCAGGAATTCGGGCGCAGCGCCGAGATGATGCCGGCCGGGAAGGCGATGACCACCGAGATGATCGCCGCCAGCAGCGCCAGCTCGGCAGTCGGCCAGATGCGCGTGCCGATGGTCTCGCCAATCGGCGTCTTGTTCCGGATCGACATGCCGAAGTCGCCGCGCACGGCCCGCCCGGCCCAGCGCAGGTACTGAATCGGGACCGGGTCGTCCAGCCCCAGCTCCGCGCGCAGGGCGTAGTACGCAGCCTTGTTGTCGGCGTTCGCGCGCTCCTCCCCGAGGATCGCCAGGGCGGGATCACCCGGCAGGAGCAGGATCAGCGAGAACGCCATCATGCTGACGAGGATCAGCAAGGGCACCATCGAGATGAACCGCCGGGCGATGAAGCGCGCCATCCAGTGCCTCCGACGTTGAGGCCCCAACCCCGGCGGGCGCAATGAATTGCGCCCCTACGGAGCCGTCCCTTGTAGGGGCGCAATTCATTGCGCCCGCTGAGGTGGGGCTTCTCCAGTCTTAGCTGTTGATCCAGGCCTTGCGGAAGTTCCAGATGCTGCCCATCGGGTCGGGCACGCCCTGGATCCGCTTGTTGCCGACCCAGTTCCAGTTCTGGGTCCAGAGGTAGCCGTACACCGCCTTGTCGAACAGCATCTTCTGGAGCTTCTTGTACTCTTCCTCGCGCTTCTTCACGTCGTAGGTGCCGGCCGCCGACTGGATCAGCGCGTCGATCTCCGGATCCTTCAGCCTGGCCTTCGCGAAGTTGCCGTTGGACCAGAAGTGCGCCCGGAACTCGGAGTCCGGATCGCCCACCTGGCTCTCGCCACGCGTGGTCGTGAAGTCGAACGGCGCGCCTCCCGTCAGCAGGCGCTGGTTCATGGCGACCCGCTCCAGCGCCTCCACCTTCGTGCGCAGCCCGATGGAATCATGGTGCTGCTCGCGATCCTGACCACGCTGCGGATGCTGCGCGGGCCGGGGCCCGATCCCGTATTGACCTAGAGGTCAGGCTCTCTCGGCGGCGGCGCCGTTGCGCGCCTGGCGATCCATGTGATCGCCCTCGAGCGAGACGTCGGGGAGGATCCGGTCGAGCCAGGCGGGGATCCACCACGCGCGGTCGCCGAGCAACGTCATCAGCGCGGGCGAGACGATCATCCGCACGATCAGCACGTCGATCAGGATCGCGACGCCGAGACCGAGGCCGAACATCTTCACGATCACGTCGCCGCCGGCGATGAACGCCAGGAACACCGACGCCATGACGAGGCCCGCTACGAGGATCACCTTGGCGATCCGCGAGAGCCCGTGGACGACGCTCTCCGGCGGGGAGTCTCCCTCGAAGTACGCCTCGCGGATCCGCGAGAGCAGGAAGACGTTGTAGTCCATCGAGAGGCCGAAGAGGATCGCGAACATCAAGAGCGGCACGAAGGCCACGATCGGGACCTCGCCGCCGATTCCCAAGAGGGACGAGCCCCATCCCCACTGGAAGACCGCGACGACGACGCCGTATGCGGCGCCGATCGAGAGCAGGTTGAAGACGGCCGAGGCGAGCGGCACGAGGATCGAGCGGAAGACCGCCATCAGCAGCAGGGCGTCTCGTTTCGAGAAGCCGGCGGAGTCGCGGTCCTTCTCGTGTCCCCGCAATGGCTTACGAGTCGTAGCCGCGATGCCTGAATGACTGACGATCGCGTCCACGGTGGCCCAAAGCGATGGTTTCTTGCCGGTGTACCGACCCTTTTGGGCCTCGGCGCGGAGAAGCAGATGGCGCACGCGGACAGGCGGAAACGTCTTGCGCACGCGTTCGAGGGCCTCGGCGACACGTGGGTCGGCCAGGGCCCTTCCCAGGGTGGGGAAGGATGCGTAAAGGTGCCCGGGCCGCTTGGCGACGAGCCAACGTCGACAGCGCTCGGCCCAAACGATGTCATCCAATCCGGCGTCCGCCACCGCCAGGGTCAGCAGGGAGTCGCGCATTCCCGAATGGCCATCTTCATGCGCCCGAAGCGCCAGCCGAACTTCATCCTCGGCGAGCATCCCAAGGTCCCTCCCGAGCGCTGCCCTTCGGCGATCCACATCAATCTGAATGATCGGCAATCCGAGTCCCCTCACTTTTCTCAATCATCGCATTGCTCGACGAAGCGAGGTTTTTTTGGGGACCCTATTGACGCCCGCTTTCAGCGTCGCTGTGAGGCGAGAAGACCCTTTGATTGTCGAAAGGAGTTTCACCAATGATTATTCGCCGCTCGCAATTTCGGTTGACCTTTCTCTTGTTCGTTTTTTGGTATACCCCCTCAATATGGGGGGCTGACAATACCATCACATCGATCACCGTTGTGAACAACTCCAATCCAGGGAGTACCGGACTAGTCATCGGAGATTCGGTCACTTACACCGTGAATTATCAGGGAAACGATTCATTTGTGTCTTATAGTCAGTACTTCAGATGTACGAATTGTTCACCTCAAGTAGGTGAAACAACATGGCTTGTAAATTCATCGTCGTTGGGCATATCCAATAATGAGTCTATGTTAGGTGATTTCCAAGTCCGGGTCGCCCTGGTTTTTCAACGGGGCCAACTGGGAGGCGGAGGTCAAAATACAGTTGGCAAGACCATTGACGTTGGCATCTTTCCGCCGGATGACGTCGAGATGGTCAACAGTACGGATGTTCTCGGCGTCAATCTGCCTGTTGTCTATCAACCACCTCCCGTCACGGCAGTCGTTTTTCAAATGAAGAGAGGCGAGCGCCGTCTTTATTACATCAGCGGCGTTGTCGTGGAGGACATTCAGCGGACACCCTACGGTTATGCGCCCGACAGGTCATGGTTCGTTGGTGAGTACTTACAGGTGAACAGCGGAGCGGCACAGATATTGGATTACAAAGGAGTGCTTTACAGTAGCACTTATGGCCTACTGCCTACCAACTACGTCGTCGACAAATTCGCCCAGAAGCTCGGGATACGACTGGCAAACGGGTGCGGCGGGACTACCGAGGTGCATTTTCCTAAAACATTTTATTTTCAGCAAGTAAAAATCATCAATAATTGACGAATATTTTTGGAATTTTGATAAGTGTTCTTTCTCATGCGGCTCGGTCTCTGCGGACGAGTCCCTGACGGTTGGTCGGCCCCAAGACAGTCACGATCGTTCATCAAGCTCGTTCACCCCACGAATCCTCCGGAGGAGTCATGCGGAGCGCATTCATCGCCGCGGTTGGGCTGGGCGTCCTTACCTGCGCCGGCTACTACACACTCGCCTCTCAGAGGCCCAGGTCATCGATCCCCCCGTACGTTCCAAAGCATGCGCCGAAGAGCGCCTCCTCGGGATCGCGCACTGTCGCGGACATCCTGAACGAGGCCAGGGCGGAGCTCCGTCGCTATCGAGGTGTGAAGGTCGATCGGACCGATTTCGATGGCCACCCTCGGGGTCCAGCCCTGGAACAAGTGGCGAGCCGCCTTGAGGCCGATGATTTCGTTCCCGATCGAAGGGCCGAGCACTTCGCCTGGCTGGCGGACTACAAAGGCGTGCTTACGGGATGGACCGCGAGGATCATCGACATGAAAGCGACGCCAATGGGTACGCTCGTGTTCGTTCGGATTACGCCCCAACATACGGGCGGCGTCGATAGAATCAACGACTATGTTGATGAGCAGTATTTGTTTCGAAACGGTCGCCTGGAGTTCCAGGGACTTGAGGAGGCCCAAGGCCCGTTCGTCACGACCTTCAACTGATCGCGATGGGGGGACTCGGACGGCCTTTCAACCTGGTTGACTCTCCCCTTGGGATGCTCTCGTTCAGATTGGGCTCCTCGAAACCGGTCCGCGCGAGTATCTTCAGCGTGTCATCGGGATGAAGCACACGTCACGGGAAGGAGCCCTCTTCGATGCGCATCCTCATCGTCACCTCGTTTCCCATCCCCGGCGACTATGACGGCACGGCGATGCTGCCGATCAAGATCGCCCGGGCCTTGAAAGGCCGAAGCGTCCCTGTCGCCCTCGCCCATTTGCAGGCAAGGCCGGCTTGGGGCCTCGCTCGTCGCGGGGACTTCGAGGGGATACCCCTTTACACGTTGCCCCCCGCGCATTGGATCACGGGCCTGCGCCGGGTTCAGCGCGAATTCGGGTTTGACCTGGTCCATGCCCAGCATTACGGCGGGGCCACCAGGGCCTACGCGGCCTGCCGAATGCATGGTTGGCCGATGGTTTACGAAATCCACTCTTTGCTCGGCGACGAAGTCGAGCGCGACCATCTGGGCCGTGGTCCGAAGTTCCGGGCCTATCTCGCCTTGGAGCGTCGAGTCTGGCGCACGGCCGCGGCCGTCA
>CALLYK010000408.1 GCA_937858365.1 uncultured Isosphaeraceae bacterium
CGGCTCGGGCTCGTCGTCGAGGCGGCGCACCGACGCGATGCGCGTGCGGCGCAGGGCGCGGAGGAGGAGCCAGGGATCGAGGCGGCTCACCAGGTCCATCGAGTCCTGGAGGTTCGGGTTGCAGCCGCTGCGCGGGCCACACTCGGGGCAGGGTGTGGTGATCCAGGGCCAGAGGCCGGGGGTGATGAAGACCTGCCGGGCGAGCGCGGGCTGATCGATCGCGTCGAGGCGGGCGGCGAGGGTGTAGCGCAGCCAGAAGGAGGTGGACGGGCGCGCTGCGATCCGCGTCGCGAGCGCGGGGAGCAACGTGGGGCGCTCCATCACCTCGGGCAGGTTCAGGATGTTGCGGAGGTGCGGCTCGTCGAGCGAGGCGAGGTCGAGGGCGGCGTACAAGCCGTCATCGAACTGTTTCGCCTTGCCGTCGATCATGTTCACGGACGGAAGGACCCTCGCGCCCGGGACCAACCGCCTAAGCGACTTCACAGCCGCCGCGTAGGAGGGATGGAATGCGAGCAGGTGCCCTTCCGAGTCGGGAAGTACCAAGGGAACGTCGAGCCGCAGGATGGCGTCGCTGAAGTTCAAGCGCCAACCGTCGCGGGTCTCGGGGAAGACTAGTTCGGGATCGAACTGGGTATGCTTGTCTTCCAGCCGATCGTCGGCGATCGCCTCGTCGTCGGGCTTGGGCGGCGGGTCGTAGCGGGTCGTTTCGACGGTGTACGTTTCGGTCCTGCCCCCGCCCAAGAGCGAGCTCAGTCCTCCGCCCCCACCGCCTTGGCCTTCCTTGACCGACTCGGCGGATGGGTCCGCGTTGGCGGCCAAAAAACGAAACCCCAGTAGGCCCGCCAAACCAAGGACGAGGACCCCCAGGATGACCATTGTTGCACGACTCATGTTTTCCGACCCCCGCTCAACAGACACGTTTGGACCCGACAACACGGACGGTTCTTTGAACCGTACTCGGCGCTCTCCACCAAAACAACGCCGAGGCCCGATATTCCTTGGAGACATTCTGAAAGAAACGTAGGCCCTGACGCTGTTCGAGTTGTCGGTCCCTACTTGAGACCATGCAACGAAGGGGCGGCTGAATCGCGGCCTGATTGAACCGAGGCTTGGTGTGTGCGATGCTCATCGCCAATGGGGTCGGCCTCTGGGTTCCGCCTGCGGGAGTGTAACGCGATGTGGACATGCCCCTCAGCCGTTTTTGTCTTCGCCGCGACGATCACGTGTTGCACGGACGACCCGCCCGCCGTCCTGCCCGAGACGAAACCGCTGACTATGGAAGGGGACATCGCGGCGCAACTCGTCGCGGGTGTCGATCGGTTTCTCCTCCGAAAGACCGAGGAATCGAGTGCTCGCCACGATGCGTTCTGGAAGCGCGACCTTTCTTCCCCCGAGTCCTACAACAAGTCCATCGAGCCGAACCGCGAGAGACTCGCTCAGATCCTAGGCCTACGAGACCCGCGAACGGCCCGCGACGACTTTGATTTGCACGCGACGACGAATCGGTCGGCGAAAGTCGCCGAAACACCGAGATTCGAGGCCCTCTACGTTCGATGGCCCGCCATCGACGGTACTCATGGCGAGGGATTACTCCTCGTCCCGAAAGAGCGGGCCCAGAGGACCGCGGCCGTGATCGCCTTGCCGGATGCCGATCTCTCTCCCGAACAGCTCGTGGGGATCGCCCCCGGTTTGCCTCAAGAAGCCCAATACGCCCGCCTCCTTGCCGAATCGGGTTGCACGGTGCTCGTGCCGACTTTGATCGACCGAACCGTCGAGTCACGCAACGGCCGGGCCAAACTCACAAATCGCGAATACCTCTATCGCCCCTCCTTTGAATTGGGCAGGCACATCCTTGGTCATGAATTGCAGAAAGTCCTCGCGGCGGTGGACATCTTCAAGAAACGACAAGACCGCAAGGTCGGTGTGATTGGCTGGGGTGAAGGCGGTTGGCTGGCCCTTCTCGCCGGCGCCATCGACCCACGTATCGACGTTGTGGGAGTGAGCGGTGCCTTTGGGGACGCCCACAATACTTGGCGTCAGCCGATCGATCGAAACGTCTTCGGACTCTTGGAACAATTCGGCGACGCCGAACTCGCCGCGATGGTGGCGCCCCGTTCGTTGGTCATTGATGAAGCGAAGGCCCCGGACGTGACCCTTCCGCCAGGGGCCGGCGGCGCGCCCGGTCGCCTTGCGACCTCGGAGCCGGAGGTTGTGCGCGACGAGATCGCGCGGGCCCGTCGATTGATTGGCGATTTGGCCCCCGATTTCGTCACGTTCGTCCCAGGCCCGGGCCGGGTTCCAGGTCCGCCCTGGGGACTAGCGGCATTGACCCTTTTCGCCCAGGCGATGGTGGACACGCGCATCGACTGGAATAGCGCCCCGCCCAAAGTGATCGGCACGGTCGCCGACCCTGCGCAACGCATGAAGCAATTGGTGAACGAGATCGACAGGCACACGCAACGCCTGCTTGTGGAAGGTCCCCT
>CALLYK010000409.1 GCA_937858365.1 uncultured Isosphaeraceae bacterium
GCACCAGCAGCTTGCGGGCCAGCGCCACCAGCGCCGGCTTGCGAGGCCCCTTCTGGCCCCGCGTCAGCCGGGCGAACAGCCGCGCAGCCCAGGGGTCGTATCGCAGCATCAGCCAGGACGCCTCGACCAGCACTTTGCGAAGCAGTCGCGGACCGCGCTTGGTGATCCGACCCTTGCGGTCGGTCTGGCCCGACTGGAACTGCCGCGGCACCAGGCCGGCGTAGGCCGAGACCTCGCCGCCGTCGCGGGACCGTTGCGGGTCGTCGAGGTAGGCGGCGATCACCTCGGCGGTGCGGCGGCCGATGCCGGGGATCGTCTCGAGCAGCCGCACCCGCTCGTCGGCCGCGCCCAGGCTGTCGAGCAGGGTTTCGATCTGATCAATCAAACGGAGGAGCGAGTTGAGACATTCGCATTCGATTCGGCAACTGCCCCAGCGCGGCCAGCCGCGCCAGCTTCAACGCGTCGTCGCGATCGGTCTTGCGTTTGACCTTCGACCACGGCCAGTCCTCCCCCAGGGGATTGGCGAGGCGGCAAGCCAGGCCCAGGTCGGTACAGAGATCGGCGACCCAGCCGGCGAGGGTGCAGGTCTCGAAGACGACGAGGTCGGGCCGATGGGCGGCGAGGAAGCCGCGGAGGACATCCGGATCGGTGGCGATGGTGCGATAACGGGCCTCCTGGGTTTGGGGATCGTAAAGGCAGGCAACGCACTTGAATTTGCCGAGGTCGAGACCGAGGATGGTGGTCATGGCCGCGTGGCTCTGCAGGGTTGGATGGGGTCCCAAGTCCATCGTCCCTCGCGACGGCCATGCGGCTTACATGGGTTCTTTCGGCGGCGGAGAGCAGCGCGGCGTGAAGCGAGTCCGACGACACCGGGAACAGTGGTACGTCCCGCCCCCACCGCCGGAGGTCGCGGTCTTCGCATGCCGCTTGTGCGGGGCAGTACTGACCGCGCCGCTTCGGCGCCTGGACGACGCCGCGGCCCTCTGCGAGAAGGAGTTGGCCCCGCTCGTGCCGGAGGGGCGCTACTGGCCGGTCGCAGCCGACCACCTGCCGAGCAGCTTCGACGGCCGACCAGTGGACTTCGCCGGGTGCTTCGCCGTCCGGACGGACTCACTGGTCGGGGTGGGCAATCACCCGGAGCGCGGGCGGTGGGTCGGGTGCTGCGGGCCGAGCGGTGCCCACGGCCCCAACCGCGTCTGCGCATGCGGCCATGCGGTTGGCACTGAGCGGTCGGACTGCATGTGGCCGGTCGCGGTGTACTTGGACCCTCAGGCCGTCCGCACGGTCGAACCTGACGCCGTACCAGGCGCTGCACCTGACCCGGCGGGTATGTAGGCCTTCTGAGGTACATAGCTCCCCGCGCCCGCCGGGCAGGTGAGTTGGGTCGTTCGGCGGCCTGGCCCGGGGACCATGAGGTGTCGGCCCCCCGGGTCGGTTGGTTGGTGGTCAAGCGGTGTGGGCGTCGTTGGCAGGTCTGGGCCCTTGCGGGCGCGAAGACGTGACGCGAGAATCCCTGGCACGGTCGCAGTCACAAGAAGCGAGAAGCGAGCCGTCGAAACAGTCGCTGCAGCGGACCCGGCCCGCGCGGCGGTTTCCGGTATTATCAAGGTCGTACTCGGCGGGCCGGTCCGATGAGCTGAGTCGTTCGGTGATGGAAGGGGTTTCTTGACATGGGCGGTTTCCTGAAGAACTTCCAGCCCGACCCCGACCCGGAGATGGCGGAGGTTCGCCGATTGTGGCGGACAACGAAGCCACTCTTCCAAGATGCGGTCGTAGCAGTAGCGCCACCTTATCCCGACTACCCAAAGTTAAAGGTGTCCAAGCGACAGGGTCCGGAAAGCGGTCCGTCCTGCCCATCGGCACGAGATGCCGGGTCCGACCTGGAGGTCGTGCTCTACGCTTATAGCGGCAACGGCTTCCACAGCGGCTACCAAGAACGGGCGTGGGAGTTCCTCCTGGCGAACGCTGCCAGGATCGAAAGCGCCCTCCGCCGAAAGCTCTTTGCGTGGCACGGAAAGCAATTGGCACAGCACCAGGAAGAGAACCTGCCGCACGTGCCGGAGTACCAGAAGTACTGGAAGAAGATCGAGAAGCAGGTGGCATTCACAGAGCCGTCGGCGATTGACCAACTCTTTAAACTTGTCGGGGTCGGACTGGCCGACAGCGGGTTAGACGAGTGCGGCTTCAGTTCCTTCGAGTTCCAGACCGGCTGGGACCGTGACCACGGTCTCGGGGTCCTTATGCACCGAGACCGCGTGCTTGCCGCGGGGGGGATGTGCGAGTTGATCTATGGCCCTAACCTCGCGGCCGCTGCCCGCGCCGTCCAGGCACATGATCTGGACGATGGCGACTTTTCCCTGTTAGACTCCTAGCGACTGACGCGCGGCTTCTGGCGAAGTTGCCAGAAGCCGAACCAGACGCTGCACCTGACCCTCAGGGCATGTTGGCTTTCTGGGATTCTAGGCTCCCCGCGCCCTGCTGGCCGCTGAGCTTGTTCGTTCGGTGTCTTTTCTGGAAGTGCGTGGGTTTGCAAGGGTGTGGAATGACGGCCGCGACCGTGCGTGACGGGATAGGGTCATCATCTCGAGCGCAAACCGAGCCGGGGGCGACCTCGCCAACTCGTCTGGAATCCGATAGGTTGATGAGAGACGGCTACTCGGACCAGCAGGTTCGAAGACGGGTCGTCAAACCCAGTCGCCGTTGAATGTCCGAGGTCCTCGTGAAGAGCGTCTCCCCAGCCGCCTCGTTCGCCTGGTCCTACCTAGTGGGGGCCCTCGTCTGCGTCGCGACCCTCGCCCTGATGATCGCCACTGAGCCGATGCTTGCGATCGTCTGGGACGAGGGATACACCCTCGGCCGGCAGGAGCGGGTCCGCCAATGGATCAAGCTCTTCAACGATCGCACCACGTTCGACGCTTGGAAACCGCCGCCGTACGAACTCGTCCAGCCCGACGGCCCCAAGGACCCGGTCTTGCCCCCTAGAGGCGCCGATTTCGACTCCCGCGCCGACCTCCTCCAAAAACCGGCCCTCCTCTACTTCTGGCCGTTCGGCCGCGAGGAACCCCACGGTCATCCCCCCTTTTATGCCATCGTGGGAATGATCGGTGATTACGTGACCCCTGATTGGCAGGTCCTGCCGCGGGCCCGATTGGGGCCGATGCTGGTCTTCAGCCTGGCCGCCGGGGCGATTTACTCGGCCCTCGCCAAACGTTTCGGCGCCTGGTCGGGGGTCGTGGGGGCCTCGGCATGGGTCTTGCATCCTCACTTGTTCGCTCATGGGCATTACGCGACCGTCGATGCGATCTTGGCGAGTCTTTGGGTCTTGGCCGTCCTTCACTTCGCCGGTGCGTCGCGCGTGGGCGAGACCGCTGAACGGCCGTATCCGAGTTGGCCATCCGTCCTCGCGTTGGGGCTGGTCCTGGGTTTCGCCGCCGACACCAAGCTGACCGGCTGGTTCCTGCCCCTGCCCCTCTTGGTTTGGGCCCTTGTGCGTCGCGATCGGAAGGCGCTGATCGCGCTCGTGGTGGCGGCGCCGATCGCGATCGCCACACTTTACGCATTCAACCCCCCCTGGTGGCGCGACCCGATCGACGGCGTCATCCGGTTCTTGCGTTCGAACCTCACGCGCGGCGAGACGATCCCCATTCCGGTCCTCTTTCTGGGCCAGATCTATCAAACGCCCGTGGAATCACTCCCCTGGTACAACACCCTGGCCTGGACCCTCTTCGCCTCGCCCGTGCTGACCCTCCTCCTGGCTCTGGTGGCGACCTGGCGCGTGGCGGCGGGAAAGATGCTGCGCGACTACGGTTCGTTGTTCGTCGTGAACTGGGTCTTTCTGTTGGTCTTAAGGGCCCTGCCCCACACGCCCGGTCACGACGGCACGCGGCAATTCCTGCCGGCCTTCGGCATGTTGGCGGTCCTGGCCGGACTGGGTGCGGCCTGGTTCATCGCACGTTGGAAGGTGCTCGGTAAGGTGGTCTCGGCCTTGACCATCGCCGAACTCGCGGCCGGCTTGGCGCTGATGATGCCGGTGCCGCTTTCGTATTACAGTCCGATCATTGGCGGCCTGCCCGGCGCCCGGGCCCTGGGACTCGAACCAACCTACTTCTGGGACGCTCTCACGGGCGACGCCATTTCCTGGCTCAACGAGCACACCGACGAGGACGAGGCGATCGTCTTCGCGAGCAACCCGACGAGTTTCATGTACCTTCAGCGAACCGGGAAGCTACCCCGCGCCTTCACCCCTGAGCATCGCGTGGGCCGACCGAAGTGGCTGGTGATGCAGGACCGGCCGGGGGCGTTTCGGCCCGATGAGCGTTTGCTGATCTCCCGGCGCGAGCCGGCCCACGTCGTCTCCAAGTTCGGCGTGCCACTGCTCTGGGTCTTCCCTGTTGGACCCGAGGAGGGACCGTGATGGTCCCGCTGACCGGCCAGGCCTGGCGCTTCTCGGTGGGCCTGGCCTTGGCGATCGCGCTCGTCGCCATTGTGCCCACCACGGGCGACATCGGCTTGACCTGGGACGAGCCTGCATATCGCTATTGTCAACTCATGACGGGTCAATGGTGGGAAGAGTTGGGAAAGGTCCGCTCGGCGGCCGACCTGAAGGGCCTGCTCGAGGCCGACACCCTCCTCTACTACTGGCCCCACGGGCGGCACGGCATGAACTTCCACCCGCCGCTGGCTGGTCAAATGAACTTATTAACGTATGAATTGTTTGGCGAATGGTTGCTGGACGTCGCCGCTCGGCGCCTGGCGACCGCGTTGGAATACGCGGCGGCGGTGACCTTGCTGTTTGGATTTCTGGCGCGACGGTACGGGGTGTGGGCGGGCACGGTCGCGGGGTTGGCCTTGATGCTGATGCCTCGGGTTTACGGCGACGGCCACGTGATCGGCACCGACATGCCTGGGATGCTGCTTTGGGGCTTGACCGCGTTCGCCTTTTGGAAGGGGCTGACCGAGGAGAAGGCCAGGCGTTGGCGGGCCCTGGTTGGGGTGCTGCTCGGCCTTTGCTTTCTCGAGAAAATGGCGGCCGTGATGGTACTTTTGCCGCTGATGACATGGCTGATCGTCGGCCATTTGTTTCCCGCTTTCCGTCGAGCAACGCGCTGGGATTGGCTGGACGGACTCTTCACCACGGCCATTCTCGCGGCCCCCATTGGGGTCGCCTTTCGCGAAGTCCTGCGGTTAGCGGCCCTGTTGCCTGAGCCGAAGGTCACAAACCTGTTCATTCATCGTCCCGAGGCCCGATTCTCGGGTTGGGTCTTGGCGGTGCCACTGGGTCTCTGGCTGGTCCGGCGGCTGCTCGGACGCCTTTTTCTCAGGGGAAAGTTGTGGGGTGTCGAACGCCCGGCGCTGGAGACTTGGGCGGCGATCCTGGCGTTCGGCCCGGTGCTTGCGTGGCTGGGCAATCCCGCCTGGTGGCGCGAGACGATGCCAAGATTGGCCCACTACTACCTTTTGAACACAAACCGGGAAGGATCACTCCCTGATATTCGCATTATCTATTTCGGTGAGACATACCTTTTCAGCCTGCCCTGGCACAACGGCTGGGTCCTGCTCGGTCTCACGGTGCCGGTCGGCATCTTGACCTTGGGTTTGACAGGGGCCTTCCTGGCCGTTTTCGCGGGGAAGGCCAATCGTTTGCCGCTCTTTCTGCTGGTGAACTTCGTGACCATCCCCATCTTGCGAATGCTGCCCACGCCCGCTCACGACGGCGTCCGCCTGATGCTGCCCACCTTCTTCTTCCTCGCGGCCCTGGCTGGATACGCCGCTCATCGCCTGGCCGGGTCCATGTCCGGCTTTGTGGGCCACTTGTTCAGGGCACTTGTGTTCTTGATGGTCGCGGGGGCCCTTGCTCATGCGGGTCGGTCGCTCGTTTCTATTCATCCCTTTGAGTTATCTTATTACAACGAACTCATCGGCGGACCGACCGGCGCCTGGAGGCGCGGCCTGGAGCTGAACTACTGGTACGACGGCTTCGACGCCGAGGCGCTGCGGGCGATCAACGCCAAACCGATGCCGGACGGGTCCTACCTGGGTCCACCCAACGTTCATGAAAACGTGCCGACATTTCATGAACTTCAATCTTTGGGTTTGTTGCGGGACGACCTGCGTTTGGACGGCGAGCCCCGAGGGGCCTTCCCGTTCGAGTGGCTGCTGACGCACGATTCCAAGGCCGACCCCTTTTCGCGTTTGTTGTTCGTGATGACGCCCTGGTACGAGCGTCGTCCCGAGCAGCTTCAAGGGGCGCGGGTGGCGTCGATCGCCGACCCGACGGCCGTCTCGCGCGCCTTCGCGCTGACGATCCTGGCGAGCGCGTCGGGACCGCCGGCCCAGGCGCAGATCGCGCCGCTCCCGGATTGGGTCGCTCGGACCACGCCGTTTCTCGCGAGGTTCTGGGGCCAAGGGTTGACCTTGGCGCAGCCGCGACCGGGCGTGAATGGGCCCTTGTTCGGCTGGGCGCGCGAGTCGCCCGAGGGCCTCCGCGCCGCGGCGAAGGCGCTGGCCCGCCGCGAAGAAACGAACGATGCGGTCCGCTTGAAGCAACTCCTGACCCGTGGAGGGGACCCGGCCTTCGAGCGGGCCCTGGAGAACGTCTTGACGATCCGGCCCCAGGCGTTGGTCGAGGCGGCCGAGGTGTTGATCACCCGACCGGAGCACGTGCGGGCGGTCTTGCTCCGGCAAGGTTACACGGACCCTGAAACGATCGGCGGCCCGCTTGACGTCGGTTTGGCTTCGTTCGAGGATGAAGGATGACCGTGATGAATGAAGAGGAATGGCTGGTCTGCACGGACCCTTGGAGGATGCTGGAGTTCCTGGAGCGAAGGGCGAGCGCGCGGAAACTGAGGCTCTTCGCCGTCGCGTGTTGTCGACGGGCCCGGCACTTGTCTGACGACCCCAGGCTTCTTGGGGCGGTGGAAGCGGCTGAGCGGACAGCGGATGGAGACCTCAATGCGCCCGAGTTCGCGGAGGCCATGCGACCCGTCCGAGAATTGTGGGCGAGGGTCCTGGAATGGGAACGGGGTCCGTTCCGCTACATGGCTTCGGCGGCTCGCCATCTAACGACTCCGGAGGCCGCCAAATACGCTGCGGGTTTTGCGGCCAGGGGTCTGGCTTGCCTCAAGGGCGAGGAGGAGGGCCCAGACTGGATCGCCGCGTTGGGTGCCGAAGAGGTCATTCAATCCGAGCTGCTCCGCGACATCTTCGGCGACCCTTCTCGACCCTTGCGCATCGATCCCGACTGGCTCACGGGTCAGGGCCATTCGGCCGCGAGGTTGGCCCGAAGGATCGAAGAGGAAGGCCGATTCGGCGACCTCCCCACGCTGGCCGAATCGCTCGAACGAGCGGGTTGCCGTGAGCGTGCCATGGTGGACCACTGCCGGACGCGAGGTCCGCACGTCCGCGGCTGCTGGGTCCTGGATGCCCTGCTGGGACGTGAGAGCGCCGTCCACAGCGGATTGATCACCGAAGCGGACTGGCGCGCGTGCCAAGACCCCACTTCGCTATTGCACTTCCTTCAAGACAAGGGGAGCAACCGGCCCTGGCGACTCTTCGCCCTGGCCTGCTGCCGTCGGATCGACCATTGGATCCAGGACGAACGAAGTCGGCGGGCCATCGAGGTCGCGGCCCGATTCGCGGACGGCGACGCGACGGAAGGGGCCCTTGAGGAGGCCCGAACGACGGCCCAGCAAGCCCAAGAAGAAGCGAAAGACGCCGAGTGGAGTGCGGAGGCTGAGGCGAACTTTTGCATGACGCCGAAGTACGCCGCCGTGAGTCGGGACCTGTTCGCGACCAAAGCGGCCCGAAGCGCGGTCTGCCGCGACCCCCGCGTGACGGACGACGAACCGGGGACGTTTGAGGCCAAGTACTGGGCACCCAGTTCTCGATGGGCCGTCGCAACCGCCCACTGGGCCGCGTATGCCGGGGGGAGCGACCAGGTCACGGCCCCCCGTAAGGACCTCGATGACTCGGTCATCGAGTGGCCAACAATGACCGAGCACGGAAAGCTCATCTCGATAACGGCAGACGCGCGGATTGAAAAGGCGGCGCAGGACGCGAGTACGGAGGAGTTGCGCGTCCAATGCGTTGTGCTGAACGACTTGTTCGGAGAATACCTGGGTCCGCCGGGGGACGCGGGGGCTTGGCTTCCTTGTGGCGATGCCGCTCCCGTGAAGGAGTGGTGGTGTCGCCTTCCCACACGGAGATCTTTGGTACATCGGCCGGAGTGGCTGGAATGGACCCAAGGGCCCATCCCGAAGCTCGCGGAGTCGATCCGTGCTGAGGAGGCATACGATCGCCTGCCCTCCCTGGCTGACGCCTTGGAGAGGGCCGGCTGTCACGAACCCGCGATCCTCGAGCACCTGCGCGGCGGTGGCCCGCACTTCCAAGGATGCTGGGTCCTCGAATTCCTCTCGGGCCGCAACCATAGCCTGGTTTCCCACGGGGGGATTTCGGCGGACAATTCGACCGGATGAGGGCCAAAACCACAGGCGAGTAAGACCCTCTGTCATCGAACCCTGCATAGAGCAGGACCCTGTGTGTCGGATCTCGTTTTGGCAGTTTTGGGGACCAGATGTCTGGGGGAAACCCCGCGAATTGCAAATACCGATCCGACACGGGGTCCTCTCCGGCGTTCTCTCTGATACGGGTTCTCTCGTCACGGGGTCCGCTCACTCCCTTTTCTCAGCGGGGTTCACCCGGCCTTGCCGCGCATCGGTCATCGACCCGCCGTTGACGGCGGGGGGGAGGGAGCGCGCACACCTGTGTTGTCGCGCACCGGTCCGCCGCTCACGGCGGGGAGAACCGACACATTCGCACGCCTCGTCTCCAGCCGCCGTCAACGGCGGGTCGATGACCACGACGCGGCGAAGACCCGCGAACGGGCCTGAAGACCCAATAGCCATCGCATAGACTCGAACCTCACGAGGGGGACCCTGTGTCAGAGGGGAAACCCCGCGCGATGCCGAAACTCGATCTGACACGGGGCCCTCCGTGCTGAACAATCCCAAATTCAAGTCAATATACTAATCTGCTTATATATCATTTATGGCTGCTTGACTGCCGTGTATGCGCGAGCCGAATCGAAGCTGGTGTACCATCAGGACGGTCGTGACGATTCTTCATGCCCCGAAGAGGTCCCGTCCCGAATCGAAGCTGGTGTACCATCAGGACGGTCGTGACGATACCTCATGCCCCGAAGAGGTCGCGCCCCGAATCGAAGCTGGCGTACCATCCCAAGGGTCATGCTGATTGTAGGGCCCCAGAGGTCGCGCCCCGAATCGAAGCTGGCGTACCATCCCACGGATCGTGACGATCGCGCGGGCGGCCGCGGTCCCTTCAACGTCATCGCACGCCTTCGCGCCGGGTTGCTCCATTTGACTTGGCAGACTGTTCCACGTGGAACATTTCGAGCGACCAGGTTGAGTTTCGGGGCCGGACCCCGCGATCACCCCGGATTCCAGCGGAGAGATTCCCTTGCCGAGTGCCTCGTAACATGCCGCCCTCCCGCGCTCGGGGCAAGGCGTGGGACCGGGGGATACGTACCCGGGAGGGACGACCGAGCCCCGGAGCCGTTCCCCTGGGGACTGTCTTGGCCGAGGGGGGTTTGGTCGGCGCGTTCGGGGCATCCAGGGTTCGCCGCGCTCACCCGCGGCGACAAACGATCGCCTCTTCTGGGCCGGCTGAGGTTGGGCCTGTTTCCCAAGTCCGACATCGGTTTTTCCAGGCGACGATCCAATCCCGTGTCTCCCCAATCCACCCCCGCAACATCCACTGCGGCCCAAGGTGCGAACATGATGTCACACCGTGAACACGAGTCGTTTCCGGCCCCTCCCGGGGCCCAAGCATTAGCTCATCGCCCCGTCCCGCCAAGACGCACGGGAAAACCGTGGTGAGGGCAAGGCCCTGCGTATCGGCCGAACGTCCGCCACGACTCGTCCTCTTCGGGGCGAACTCGGGGGATGCTCCGGGTGGGTCCATACCTCGCGGAACGACGAAGGCTCAATTCCATGACCGAGGACCGACGATGCGCCTTCTCCGAGGATGTCCCTGTCCTGGCCTTGTCGGGATCAGGCCGGGCCTTAGAATAGATGTCGGACACGCCTCTCGTGCTCATGTCGTTGGGACCGGTCTGGTCATCTGCGGATTTTGCCCACTCGCCCCTCCTCACGCGGCCCCCGCGATGTGTTACACTGGAGTCGTTCGCGAGCGGATCGCCCGTGTTGCGGGCCCTTCGGGCCTGGTCGCATTGGCGCATTTCTGGACGTCCCGGGAGGAAACCGGGGCTTTCCCTCGTCTAACACGGAGGTGACGGATGGAGCGGCGGTCCCGAGGGTGGGAGATGCGCGGACGCGACCTGGTGATCGGCGGCTGTCTGGGTCTGACCCTGGCGTGGGTCTGCGCCGGCGGTCGGACGCCTGTCGCCCTGGCCCAGACCACCCCATCCGGGGGCGAGACCGGCGGCACGATCGCCTTGACGGCCCCCACTCAGGGAGGCGCTCCGTTGCTTTTCCTGGTCGATACCCGCGAAAAGGCCCTGGCCGTTTACCGGGTGGACCCCATGAAGGGCTCCCTCAAGCTCGAAGCGTCACGTCCCTATCGCCAAGACCTGAAGTTGGAGTGGAACAACTTACCCCCAGAGGCCTCGGCCATCGAGGCCATGGTCGCCACCACCGGCCGGAAGTGAGCCAACGCGAGGCGTCGGGGTGGCCCGGCGACTCGGTTTGGTGCGTGGTCCGACGCCAACGTCCCCTACCCGAGCCCCGACCCGAACCGAAACGCGTGCCCTTTACGGCCGCCCCCGACCCCCGAGGTGATCTCTCATGGCTCAGTTCTACACCCTCGAAGAGGCCGCCCGCGCCCTGGGCATGAGCCCCGAAGAGCTGAAGGCCAAGGCCCAATCGCGGGACATCCGCGCTTTCCTCGATAGCGGCTCGTGGCGGTTCCGGGTCGCCGACATCGACGAACTGGCGCGCCGGCGTGGCATGGGGAGCGACCCCGACCTCGCCCTTTCCGACATCGAAGTGACCCCGGGCTCCAAGGACCCGCTCTCCGACAGCGTCGAAATCGACCTGTCCGAGTTCCAGCTCGGCGTCACCACCCCGGCCGAAGGGGGCATGATCAAGTCGGGCCAACCCCTTTCGCGGGTCTCCGACGACGATATCCTCCTCGACGACCTCAACCTGCCCCCCCAACCGATGACGAGTTCGAGCTCGACCATCATCGGCATGGAACCATCCGGGAAACGCCCCAGCGACTCCGACGTCCGCCTCGTGCCCGACGACGCCAAGGGCTCCAGTGACTCCGACGTCCGCCTGGCCCCCTCCGGCACGCCCGAGCCCAACCTCAAGCGGAGCGAGTCCGACGTCACCCTCGTCTCCGACGAGAGCGGCACGATCCCGGGCATCACCGAACTCTTCAAGACGACCGCGCCTCGGACCCCCGGCAAGAAGGGCGGCTCTTCGCAGGAAATCCCGGCCGCCCGCCGCTCCGGCTCCAGCGACTTCGAAATCGGCGCCGCCAAGGCGAAGCCGGCCGGCGAACCCGACTCGGGTAGCGACCTCATCTCGGCCCTTCAGCCCGATTCCGGCAGCGACTTTGAACTTCAACCGGAATCCGGCAGCGACTTCGAGCTCTCGGCCCTGGACGCCAGCGACGACTTCGACGTCCGGCCGACCACGCTCAAGCCGAGCGACTCCGACGTGACGGCGGCCGAACCGGCCGCGTCCGGCATCAACCTGGGCCGGCCCAGCGATTCGGGCATCAGCCTTCAGAACGTTGGCGGCCTGGGCCTGATGGGCGACCAAGAATCGATCGAATTGGCCCCCCTCGAAGACGAGGACGACGCGGTCCCGGCACCCCCCAAGAAGCCGGCGGCCCCCGCCAAGAAGGACAAGGCCGACCTCTCGGCCACCGCCTTGCCCATCAAGGCCGGCAAAGACCTCTTCGAAGACACCGACTTCGAGGTGGACGCACTCGACACCGGCCAGGTCGAAGACAAGACCATGCAGCTCGACGCCGCGAGCGACTTCGAGCTGGAAGACGACGCCGACTCCGGCTCCCAAGTCTTCGCGCTCGACGAGGACGACGTGGACCAAAGCGCCGCCACGGCGATGGCCCCGGCCGTCCGCGACGAAGACGACGAGGGCGCGGGCGAGGCCAGTGTCGAGTCGTCAGCCGACGAACTTGACGCCTGGGGTGAGGAACTCGGCGCCGCGGGCGCTGGAGCGGCCGTGGGCGCCGCCGCGGTCGCCGTCGCCTCTCCGGCCTTGGCGCCTTCAGGCCCGCAAGCGGAGTGGGGCGGCCTCTGGGTCGGCCTGCTCGGCTTCGCCACCTTCCTCAGCCTCCTGCTGGCTTTCATCTCGTTCGACTTGGTCCGCAATCAGTACGAATGGCGGGAAAACACGCCGGCGTCGGGCCTCGTGCGGGTGATCGCCGACTCCATCTTCGGCTGATTCGCCCGAGGCGAGTCGCCTCGGACCGCGTTTCCAAGAGAGAGGGCAAGGATGCCCGGTCGAACTCACCAAACCTGGACAGCGGCGCTCGCGCTCAGCCTTCTCGCGCCGCTGTCCGGCTGCGCGCTGGTGCCCCGTTCGCGCCTGGACCAATGCCATAAATACAGCAAGGCCCTTCAGGCTGAGGTCGTCCAACTGCGCGACCAAACGGGCATGCTCCGGGCCAAGAACGAAGACCTGATCGAACGGGCCCAGACCGACCAGAAACGACTGACCGGCCTGGAAGACATCGTCGCCCGCCAGGAGAACAGCCTGGACGCGCTCCGCGAGGACCGCGAGCGTCTGGCCAACGAACTGGAGCGCGTCTTGCGAGTCGTGCGGGTGCCGGGCGGCGATTCGACCGCCTGGGCGGACCGCCTCGACACGTTCGCCCAGCGTCATCCCGGGGTGGTCCACGAAGCGGGCTCAAGCGTCTGTGTCGTGCCTCTGGCCCGCCTCTTCGCGCCGGGGTCGGACGAACTCTCACCACTGGGTCAAGACTGGCTCCGCGATTTCACGAACCTCCTCGACGGCCCCCAGCGCGACACGACAACCATCCAACTGGTCGCCGGACCCGTCGATGAAGTGGTCCGAACGTCGCACACGGAAGGACCGGCGCAACGTGTGCGCGCCTGGCTGATCGACTCGGGGCGACTCGACAAGGCCGCCGTCGTCGTGACCGGCGACTCGGAGAGCACGGCGCCTCCCGGGTCCATCGTGGTCCGAATCGCCGGGCGCGGGGTTGATTGAACCGAGAGGACGCTTAGCGCGCGAAAACGACCGGTCATCCGGCCCGGTCGTTTTCTCTTACACGTCATCCTGAAGTCGAATCCGGCTGGTGAGCGAAGCTCAGACGAGAGTGGCGGCGGCCAGATGACGGGGATTGGTCCCGAAGCCTACAGCGTACTTCGGATGGGCCAGGGGCCCGCGAGGGGCTGGTCGGACCGAAGTGGAGGCCGTCGGCGAGCTTCGTCGGGCCGATCCTGAGACGGCTTCCAGCCCTGTGCCGGCTTCAGGCGCCGTGAGTTCGGTGTTCATCGCCACGATCAAGGGCCGTCCGGCGAAGGCGTCGCGTTCCGCCGCACCCAAGGCTTGATGTGCGCCGCGGGCCCTCCCGGCCATACCCATACCCACGAAGTTCTCTTCCAGGAACCAACCGGTTGACCAGAACTGACCCCAGGTCGCGCCGTTCGTGTTCCCGTATGTGCTCAATCCCCAGGGATTGAAGACGTGGAAGGGGTAGGATGAGGAAGGATCGTAGCCGACGACGGCATAGGCATGTCCGGGGGCGAGATGGGAATCGATGTCCGGCAGGTTCCCCCAGGCATCCTTACCGGGCGTGCCGAGACACACGAGCTTACCGGAGTCGAGGGCGTCGGCGATGTCATCGCTGGTCGCGTCGGTGGGGAAGGAGAACTCGTCCGACGACCATCCGGTGATCGCGGCCAACGACCAGGACGTGAACCCGCATTCCAAGGCGCCATAGGAGCAGGAACCAGGCCGGCCTGTCTGAACGCCACCCATCAAGTTCTCGATCGCGTAGGCCTTCTCCGCCAGCGCCACCCAGAGGACGCCGTCGCGTGGCGCGTCGTAAACGAAGTTCCCGTAGTCGTTCACCGGCAGTTGATCGTTGACGGTGACGTAATCGGGTCTGCCGTTCACGTAGAAGCGGACGGTCCAGGTCCCGTTGCCGTTATTGATGAACATGTTCGAGATGATGTCGGGCCGTTGCGCGGCGACCTCGGCCAGGCCGGCGAGCAACCAGCAATCGCCCAGTTGTCGCTGCTCCACGTCGGCGAAAGAGGGACCGCCGGGACCGAACAGTTTGTACCCTGTGGCCCCTTCCCTGGTGTACCGGCACGAGTCGAACGATTCCGACGACGTGTCGGGCTGCACGCTTCCCAGAAACCACTGGTTGACCAGGGCCCGCATCGTCGAGATCGAGGGGCCGCCGGCGTAGTAGTTCGTTAGGTAATTGAGGTCGTTCTGGCTCGGATACAGGACCTTCACGGACAAGGAGCGAACATAGTCCGGAACAAAGATCGAGGATGAGCAGACGATCGTTCGCAGGTCCCTGACTTCGTTGGTGGTGATCCGGCCGTCTTTCATCACCTGATTGAAGAGAGAGAGCATGTCGTTGAAGCTGAGGCCGGCGTCTCGCGTGTTGAGGGAACGCGCCACGCTGCAAACGCCGCTGTCTCGCGTGTTCGCGCTGAACCAGTCCACCACCGAGACCTGACCCGGGGCGACCACTTTGAACGACCTGACCGTGCGATCGACAAGCGTGGACGCGCCCGAGGTCGTGCGCCGATAGAGCGAGCCATCCTGACAGAGGAAGTAAACCGAGCGATCCGACGCGACTTGATACGAGGCCACGTTTCCGGCGATCGCCGTCGTCCGACCATTGAGTTGCATCACGAGGGCGCCACGCGATAAGGCGTAGGAGGGGGCGCCGCTGAGCAATTGCCGCCCTTCCATCACTTCCAAGGTAGGCCGCGAGGAGCGCCGTTCTCGGGTCGTCTTGGCGCCTCGTTCGTTTCGTGCGGTGGCGTTCATGGTGCCGGTCCCTTGTGGTGTCGTTCAGGTGTCGTCGTCTCATGCCCGCGATGTCATCAGCCGCGGCCTTCTGGACGGTCCATCCCCGAACGTCTCGCCGACCCTTCACCCCTCCGCTCATTTCTTTTTTGGGGCCGCCCGAGACCGCCATGGGCCATCGGCCGGTCTTGACGATCGCAGGCGAATGGCGAAATAATGTTCATCCGCGAAGGTCCTTCTGCCCCCACTCGCCAGCACGCATCGAGGAGCCGGAACATGATCAAGTCGTTCGCCGCCGTCTGCGCCGCGCTTTGCGTCGCGGGCGCCGTCCAGGCCGGGTCGATCAAGGGCGAATACGTCGAGTCGCGCACGGCCGACATCTACACGGGCCCATGCTTCTCGAACTCCGAGATCTTCAACACGGGCCATCAAGCGGTCGTCGCCTGGAAGGTGACGGAAGGCTCGTGGGACGGCGTGGACGTCTCGGGCCTGAGCGTCGCGGCGGCCATTCGCGGCACCACCACCTTCTCGGAAGACAAGCCCGAACTGGCCCGCTCGGTCTTGATCGTCGATGCCAAGGCGACCGAAAAGCAGAAAGAAGCCCTGATCGCCATGGCCAAGACGCTGGCGGGCAAGCGCCTGAACCACGTCGTGGTCGTGCGGACTTCCGAACTCGCGTTGACGATCGAGTCGCCCCGGCGCAAGGCCCACGGCCACAGCGCCGCGCCCGCGGACCACTCGATGCCGGAGGCCCCTGCCGCCTCCTTCCAGGCCCCCGGTCTGGCCGAAATCTCAACGCGCTCGTTGAACCACAACGACCACGTTTGCGGCAACGAGTCGGTGGCCTACGCGCCCCTCTCGCAGGGTGTGAAGGCCCTGCCCGCCTACACGACCGGCCACAAGTTCCAAGGACTGGGCCTGGGCACCACCTGGAACGACCCGAACTGCCGTAGCAGCTTCGTGGGTCACTTCAGCTACTGATGATTTCAAGGGCGGGCGGGCGTCCTGCGTCTGGGCCCGCCGGAACATGGAACCTCGTGGCACGGACACCTCTCGACCGTGCCTGACCCTTCGAGTCCCGTCGTGAGACGCCCCGCAATGGTTCGCGCTTCGCTCGCTTGCTTGGTGGTCTCCTTCGCCCCGGTCGTCGCGTCGGCGCAGGAGTTGAAGGTTGAAGTGCTCAAGGAGGCGGCCCCTTCGGCGGTCGCCGCGCCGATCCGCGAGACCCTGGGAGAACAAGGCTTCCGGGTCATCCAAGGCGGCAAGCCGCTCGTGGACATCTGGCTGCGCCAGGCCGTCCCGGCTTCAGCGAAGCCGAGCGGCGCCAAGGGCTCGCTACTTTACCCAGTGCTCACCGAAGGCGAGGTGGTCGGTGCCGCGCGATATCACGCCGAGGGGCAAGACTATCGCGACCAGGTGATCGCCCCCGGCCTGTACACGATGCGTTACGGCCTGCGCCTGGACGACGGCAACCACGCCAACGTCAGTCCTTACAAGGACTATTTCCTGCTCCTGCCCGCCGCCAAAGATACGACCTTGCCCGCGGTCGCCGCGAAGGCGTTGCACAAGGCGAGCGCGGGGGCCTCGGGCACGACGCACCCGGCCGTTTTGAACCTGGCGATCCCACCTGGACCCACCGCCTCGGCGACGGCCCCGACCTTGACGCACGAAGAGATGGACAATATTTGGGGCCTGGTCGTCCCACTCGGACTGGCGGTCGCTGGCGAGTCCGCCCCACAAAGCGTCCCCTTGAACCTGGTGATCGTGGGCGCCTCGGCCGGCTAGCCGGCCGTCGCGGCGCGAAGGTGGTCGGATGGCCCCATCGCTGATCTTGGCGATCGTTGCGAGTTTCTGGCTGGCGAGCCATCCGGAGCGGGCCATCGGGTTCGCCCCGTCCCCCGTATGGGTCGCCTGTTCCTGGGTGGCCGGGCTCTTTTTCGGCCTCGCGGCCCTGAGTGGCGGCACGACTTACTGGATCGCCCGGCGGGCCCGTGTGCTCTCACCTTATGAACGAGGCCTGCGCCAGTCGTTCCTGAGGGCCAACCGCCTCTTGGGTGTGCTCGTGATGGGGGCCTACCTTTGGACCTTGCTCGGGGCGAATTGGCTGGGCGTGGCGCGTGGGATCGCGGGAGCGAGCGGCCTCTCCGTGGTGGAGGAGGTCCTGCTGCTGGCCCCCTTTTTGGCGTTCCAACTGGTCGTTTGGTGGGGCCTATTGGGCGCTGAGCGGGCCCTGGAATTGCCCGGAGCGCACCGACGGGCCCTGTCCTGGCTGTTCCTGGAAGGGCGTCGGCAATGGGGCTTGGTCTTGCCCGTGCTGGTCGTCTTGCTCCTTGCGCAAGACCTGGTCGGCTTGTTGCGACCAACCTGGGCGCATGATGTGTTGGCACAAACGATTTTGATGGGTCTTATGGGTGTTGGTGTCTTGATCTTGGCGCCTGTGCTCGTGCGTTTCGCCTGGCCGACGCGCCCGCTGCCACCCGGCGAATTGCGCTCGCGTTTGGAGTCGGTGGCCCAACGGCACGGCTTCCGCTTCCGCGATCTGCTCGTTTGGGACACGGGAGGGATCATGCTCAACGCGGTGGTGACGGGCGTGGTCCCCTGGAGCCGGTTCGTGCTCTTGACCGACGCCCTGATCGACTGGCTGGATGACCCACAGATCGAAGCGATTTTCGGCCACGAGATGGGCCACATCGCCCACCGGCACTTAGGTTACCTGGGGTTCTTCTGCGTGGCGAGCATCGGCTTTGTCACGCTGGGGACCGAGGTCGTGCCCACGTCATGGCTGCCGAGTCTTCCTGAAGGCCCGTGGGGCGAGGCCCTGGGGGCCTCCGCGCTCCTGCTGGCGATCGGCGTCTATTTCGTGATCGCGTTCGGGGCCATCTCGCGTCGCTTTGAACGACAAGCCGACATTTATGGATGCAAGGTCGCGGCGGGGACGCAGGGCGAGGCGCTCCGACCGGAAGGGGTCTCGACCTTCGTACAAGCCTTGGAGCAAACGGCCGACTTCAACGGGATCGACCGGAAGAAGCACTCCTGGCGGCACGGCAGCATCGCGGAGCGAGTGGCCTTCTTGCAAAGGCTCGTCGAAGACCCCGAAGCGGAGCGACGATTCCAAAAAAGGGTCGAACGAACCCGGCTCGGCGTGGCCTTCGCGCTGTTTCTCGGCCTCGCCATCGTTTGCTTCCAGATCGCCTGGAACTGACGGCCCGGCCCGTTTCTGAGTGAAGAACTCGCACTCTCGAAATCAGTCCTCTTCCGAGCGCAGGCTCGCGTTCTTCCACGGTCGGCAGGTGGGGCCGATGCCGGGACGCGAAGACCTGCTTGTTCCCTTCGGGCAACGTGTAACGGACCACCGCCTCAGTATCGTCGGTGCAGAGCACGAGACCGATGGGCGGGTATTCCTCCGGCGCGGTCAACTCACGTAGTGTCGGTCGCGGCCTCGGGAGGGGCCACCGTCAGTAGCGTGGGCTGGAGCGCCACGCAACCCTGGGATGATCCGAACGAGCCGACCATGTCCCCCTCGGCCGAGACGGTCGCGGGGGGACGGCCCAGGGGCGAGGTCGTCCCTCCATGGAACGTGTCCGCCGGTCCCACGACATGCAAGTCACCCTTTGAGTCGGAGGCCCGGAGATTTGTCGGGGATACCGGACCCGCTTTGAATGCCTGGAAATGCAAACGCGGAAGCGGAGTGGGTCCTTCCGTCACCGATTCGCCGATCCTCTCGCGGGCAACTCGGCAACGGCCTGGACCATCACGGCGAGCATCAGCCGTCCGAGATCGTCGAGCCGCTCAGCGTACTTCGCAGTCTCATAGGCGCTGCCGTCGAAGATCTTGGGGTCTTGGTACGGCATCGAGACTCGGAGTGTCGCCCCCTTCACGAAGGGGCAGCCTTCATCGGCCTCGCTGCACACCATGAGGGCCGCGAAGTCCTCTTGAGGGTTGCTCGCGTCGCCGTATCGCTTTGAGAACTCGAGCGTTTCGAGGGCCTCGCCCCACACGACTCGATAGACAGGGTTCTCCGTCTTCGGCTCGCCTCGCGGGGCTTCCTCGCCGGTCGGCTCGACCTCGAAGCCCACGGCCTTCAGGGCATGGACCGTTCTCGGGTTGCATGCCGTCGGGGCCGTGCCGCCGCTGTGGAAGCGGACCTCAGGCATCCCGTAGTACGCCGCCGCGAGGTTCCCCATCGAAGCGCCCAGGACGCTCCGACGCGAGTTGCCCGTGCAAACGACCGTTACGTGGAGCGGCTTGCCCGGCTGGTGGTTCTTCGCGATCCAGCGCGCGAGTGTCTGTCCGGCCTCAAGGTGCTTCGGTTCGATCCGGTCGAAAGTCGTCGTGAGGTAGTCGGCGTGGGCCCGCACCTTGGGGAAGAGCTTCCTTCGCGATTCCGGTGTTGAAGCCTCAAGGGCCTTCACCGTCTCGTCCGAATCGAGCGAGCCATCGGGGCCCGCGAGCTTGCGAAATGTGTCCGGCCGCATGAGTGCCCCGAGCTCCTCGAGTGTGATCACACCGTCCTTGGCGAGCGCCTTCGCGAGGACGGCCTTGACCTTCTGGTCATTCTTCGGGTCCAACGCATCGGGGGTCCCGTACCGTTGGACGAGCCAGAGTGCACGGACGAGCGGGCCCACGTCCGGGGAGTCGAGCGGGCCCGCGAGGACCGTCAGGACGAGGAATAAGCACATCGTCGTTGGGGCCTTTCTTGGTGATATGAGCTAGCGAGGTTTGACAGCAAAGACCTTCACGCTCGCCGCATAGGCGTTCAAATCGTGTCGACGCGAGAGCTCGGCGAGTCGCGTGATGATCTCGGGCGTCTTTGATTCGGCCGGTGAACAGCAGGAAGCCTCCGGGACGATGTCCGAGGGATTCCCCTCGGGCGCGCGGCAGTCTTCGCCGAAGCCAAAGTCCACAAGCTCGGGCTCGCCCGCCATCGCGCCGCCGCAGCACCCGAACTGCCCCTCAATCCGGGCGTAGGCGTTCAGGTCGGCCCTGGAGTCGATGATCTCGACGTGGGCGAAACCCGCGGCCTTAAGTCCCTCGCGGTATTCGTCGATCGAGACGGCCCCCGCGATGCACCCCACGTAGGCGAGCAGGTCTTGGCCGATCTCGGGCGGGAGGGGCTTCTTGATGGCGATGTCAGAAATCGCGACTCGGCCGCCGGGCCTCAAGACGCGGGCCATCTCTTGGAACACGGCCCGTTTGTCCGGTGCGAGGTTGATGACGCAATTGGAGATGATGCAGTCGGCCGAAGCGTCGGGGAGCGGCAGGGCATCGATGGTGCCCTTAAGAAACTCGGCGTTTTCGGCCCCAGCCTTGGCGGCGTTCCGCCGGGCCCTGTCGAGCATTTCATCGGTCATGTCGACGCCGATGGCCCGACCCTCCGGCCCGACCTTCCTCGCGGCGAGCAGCACGTCGATGCCGCCGCCCGAGCCCAGGTCGACCACGACCTCGCCCGGTCGAAGGTTGGCGGTCGCGGTCGGGTTCCCACACGAGAGACCCATGTTCGCTTCGGCCGGGATGCTTGCAAGCTCCTCAACCGAGTAGCCGAAGGCCTGGGCCACGGCCTGCACCCCCGAACTCTCGTTGGTCAGCGAGCTCACGGCGACCGCCGCGTACTTCTCCCTCACGAGGTCTTCGATGCCCTTGCTCATCGTCTTGCCCCTTTGGTCGTTCGCGGCCCGCACTCGTCTTCCATCAGGCAGAGGGCCAGGTCGAGGAGCGGGGCCACGCAGCCGTTCTCGACCCGGTAATACACGCTGTTTCCATCGCGGCGAGACCCGAGCATCCCGGTATCTGAGAGCCGCGTGAGTTGGTTCGAGACCGCTTGCGGCTTCATGCCCAGGGTCTTCGCGAGCTCCGTGACCGTCGCCTCTCCGCTCTTCACGAGGTGGTGGAGGAGCCGAATCCGCGTGTCGTTCGCGAGCACCTTGAAAAGGGCCATCACCTTGACCGCCTCGACAAACGAAAGGAGAGGTCGGTCGGCCAGCGGCAGCCGCGAGCAGCAGGCGTCATCAAGTGAGCGGTTGGCGAGATCGGCCGGTGTCGATCGCTGATGTGGCATGAGTTGGGACCTCCTGATCAACGATTACACAATCTCGTGTAGTCGTGTCAAGGGGTGTCCGGTCCTCAAGCGATCACGTCCTGTTCAATCATCGGAGGGCCCCTTCCCTTCCTCGTTTTCCTGGGACCGCTGATACGGGGCGACCGAATTGAGCAGGGCCCGCGAGGTCGCTCGGGCCGCCTCGCTGGGTCCGTTTTCCAGTGCCTTCCGGGCCGACTCGGCGGCGTGTCGCGCCCGCCTGGCGTCCGCTTCCAAACGGGCCAGGCCGTAATGGGCCTCGAACAGCGCGGGGTCGCGAGCGATGGCATCGCGGTAGTGGCGGCGGGCCGCTTCGAAGTCCTCCTCCACGAAGTACGTGAAGGCCACGCGGGCCGCGCGCACGCCGGGCAATGGAGGATTGGCGACCCCTTCCCAGATGGCCCGCGCGTGTTCGGGCTCCCCCAGGTGGAGACGGATCGTCGCCAGGCGATCGGCCAGCGGCCAGGGTCGGGCCTCGGCTGGGAATTCGCGTTCGAGCAAGTCGGCCACCGCCCCGGCGCGCCCCGCGACCAAGAGCCCCTTCATCGCCTGTTCCAGCTCGTTCCGGTTCCGAAAACGGCTGGGGTCGAGCGGCGCCGTGTCCACCACCAGCTCCGACCGCTGGGTCATCAATCCGCGGCGCATCGCGCGCTGATACGTGTTTCGTGCGGGGCGCGCGATCAACTCGTCCAGCAAGGGCAAGGCCGCCTCCCTCAGCCCTTGCGAAAGATACGCCTGGAAGAGCCCCAGAGTAAGCAGATAGTCGTCGGCCTTACGTTCGCGGGCCCGCCGGAGCGCGGCAGTGGCCCGGATCGTGTCCAGGTCGACGATCGGGTCGAACGGCTCGGCGGCCCGCGGGGCCGTCGCGGTCTCGCCACCGGCGCGGAGGAGCAGCAAGAGGGCCATCAATTTGGACGCGGCCGGGCCCTCCGGATTGGACCGCAAGGCGCGACGGGCGTGGTCCAGGCCCAGGGCCGTGACCGTTTCCACCAGCGCCGGCCGACCGAGCTGTGCCAGGGAGGTCCCCAGCGACCAAAACGAACGGGCCGACGCGAGCAAGGCTGCTTCGCCGTCGCGTCCCCCGTCCGGGTCGGGCTGAAAGTGCCGCGCCCGTAAGTCCACAGCATACTTGCGAACAATGTCCTCATGATCCTTGTGGACATAGATCGACGCTTGCGGATCAAAGTAAATGAGTTTCCAATCGGGATGTCCCAACAAGGCCGCGCCCGTGCCGGCCATTTCGCCCGGGTCGCTGAGGCCGGCGTGACCGATCAAGACGATCGGCTTGCCCATTCCGACAAGTTCCGCCGACCAACCCGGGTCGTCGCGGCGCAGCTTTCCTTCGAGTTCCACGTTTCGCTCGTACAATTCCGGTCCCGCCACTTCCAGACGTGGGTCGATGAACACTTTTCGCTTCGGGCCAAAGTAATAGTCATAAAGGGACGCCCAGCCGAAGCTGAACGAGACGAACCGTTCGGGCATCTCCGGTCGACCTGCGAACTGGACGGCCTTGTGGGGGAACCAGAGCGGCTCGAAGCCAAGGCCCACGACGCGCCCTTCTCCCGCGAGTTGGTAGAAGGCCCCCGAAGCGACCGCGACGAACGCGACGGCGATGGATGCGAAGGCGACCGCGCGAGGCGCCGCCGACCGAGCGTGCGCCGTCGGGTCGTTCCTCGTCGAGCGCCGGCGAGCGGTGATCACGGCGGCCCACTCCGCCAGGTTCCAGGCGGTGATCGCCCCAACGACCGCCGCGAACTGGTGGCTGTTGCGGTTGGCCTGGAGACCCAGCCACGAAAACGCCAAGAACACGAGCACGCGAAACAAACTTGGCCGCCAGGTCCCTTCGTCCTTGGCGTTTCGCTTTCCCTTCTTCGGTTTCCCCTTGCCCGCGGTCGCACCGGCCGAAGGCGTGAACATGCTCCAGAGCCAGGGGACGATGAAGCTAAGGGCCCCCAGGGCGAGCGTCGCGAAGTGGACCATCAACATCACGTTGCGCACGCCGTTGTCGAATCGAACGAAGTCGTTGATGGGTTCATGGGGCCAACCGAAGGCCTCTTGCAGGCGGGGGACGACCTCGAAGATGGGCTTCAACTCGGCGATCGATCGTTGAAAGATCGGGCTCCCCATCGTGCGCGTGAGGGCCAGCGGGAAGAGGGCCCCTTCAATGCCGTAGGGGTTGATCAAGCAGGCGGCGCAGGTCAGCGCCGAGGCCAGTCCCGCCTTGCGCCACCAACCGCGATTGGCCTTGGACCAGGCCCCCGGACCCAACGCGGCGTCGAGAAGGGCGAACCCCAGCAAGATCGGGCCCAGGATGAAGATCCCCTGCGCGTTCACCCAGAGGACTTGAATCAGAGGAAGCAAAAAGGCCAACCAGGGCCGCTCGCGCCAGCGGAAGAGGACCGCCAGATAGGCCGACAGATAAACGAGTGAGATCGTTTCGGGCCGGACGTACATCCGGCCGCTCAGGACGAAGAGGGCGGGCAACCAGGCGAGCGTCATGACCCAAACGGGCCAGCCGGGCCGACGCGCCGTGATGAGCATGAGTAAGGCCAAGCACGTGACCGCGCACTTGGCCAGGTTCAACACCACGATCCCGAAGTTCTCATACGTCCAACTGATCATGACCTGAAACGACCAGTGCAGGTCGACCCACGGGTGGTCGGGCACACTGAACGTGAAGAGGTCGGTCTTGGGGACGGTGCCGTTGGCCCGGACCCAGTTCCCGGCGGCAAGGTGCCACCAGAAATCGGTGTCTTTCATGGGAAAGCAACCGAGGAGGAAGGCCAGCGCGAGGAAGGAGAGCACCAGACCCGTGTCGGCCAGCCCGAGCCAGGAGCGCTCGACGGGGCGTTTCACGGTCTCCGGCTTGGGGGCCGGAGACACTTCGGCTGGGACGGATACCATGTTGGCGACTCAATGCGACGAATGATCGGATGAAAAGGGCATTCTATCCCGCATCGCCCGGAAGGGTCGAGCGCGGGGGCAAGCCGTTCCGACGCCGGCGCGACCCCGCTATACTCGCCACCGGACACACTCGCGCTCCATCTTCGGAGGACCTTCCATGATTCGCCTCGCGCTTTGCGGTATCGCCTTCGGCCTTCTCTCGGCGCCTCTGGCCGCCCAGGAACTCAAGGTCGGCGACAAGGCCCCCGATTTCACCCTCAAAGGTTCCGACGGCAAGACCCACCACCTCGCCGACTTCCAGGGGAAGAAGGCGGTCGTCCTCGCCTGGTTCCCCAAGGCGTTCACGGGCGGTTGCACGGCCCAATGCAAGTCGTACGGCGCCGAGGCGGGCGAGTTGAAGGGGATGAACGTCGCTTACTACACGATCAGCGTGGACGACGCCGAGACCAACACCAAGTTCGCCGAGGCGACCGGATCCAAGGACTATGCGATCCTGGCCGACCCCGACAAGAAGGTGGCCAAGGCGTACGGCGTTCTCCGTGACCCCAACGGCGTGGCCAACCGCTGGACCTTCTACATTGACAAGGAAGGCGTCATCCGCGAGATCGACAAGGCCGTGAAGGCGGCGCAGGCGGCACCCGACACGGTGGCCAAGCTCAAGGCGCTGGGCATCGCCAAGTAAGTGAAACAGGCCGAGGCGCGCCGTGATCGTCCCGCCCATCTATCTCGACAACCACGCGACGACGCGGCCGGACCCTCGGGTCTTGGCCGCGATCTGGCCTTATTTCACGGAGCGTTTCGGTAACGCCGCGAGCGTCGCCCATCGCTATGGTTGGGAGGCCGCCGAGGCCGTGGATTCGGCCCGCGCCCAGGTGGCAAAGACCCTGAACACATCAACCCGTAGTGTCGTTTTCACGTCGGGCGCCACCGAGAGCAACAACCTCGCGCTCAAAGGGGCCCTTCCGGCGCTGAGAGCGCGAGGCGACCACATCGTCTCCGCGGCGACCGAGCATCGGTCGGTCTTGGACCCGTTGAAGCGCCTCGCTCGCGAAGGTTGGCGCGTCACCTTCCTGCCGCCCGACGAAACCGGCATGATCGCGGCGGAAAAGGTGCAGGACGCTCTTACGGCGAAGACCGTGCTCGTCTCGATCATGGCCGCGAACAACGAGGTGGGGACGCTCAACCCGATCGCCGCGATCGGCCGCCTTTGCCGAGAACGCGGCATCGTCTTCCACACCGACGCCACGCAAGCCGTGGGTAAGGTGCCTATCGATTTCGAGGCGTCTTCCATCGACCTCTTGAGTTTCACCGCGCACAAGCTCTACGGTCC
>CALLYK010000410.1 GCA_937858365.1 uncultured Isosphaeraceae bacterium
AAGGGGCGGTAGCTCAATTGGAAGAGCGCAGCGTTCGCAATGCTGAGGTTGAGGGTTCGATCCCCTTCCGCTCCATTGGTCCCCCTGCACGCGAGGGGGACCGGCCACCCCGGAGACCACTGGTCCCATTGATTCCAACTCGTGGTTGTGTACGATGGAACACGTAGGTCGAGCGGGTGGTGCTGGTCTCAGGCGCGGCGCCGTGACCCTTGGTCGGGTGACACGGCGCCGCGTTTTTTCTGCGCATGAAGCGTTCCCTGCGCATGAAGCGGCACCGCCGGACGCCTTTCGTCGCGAGCTGCCGAAATGATCCACCCACTACAAGGCGGTGAATTCGGACTGAGGATGGCCGGCGAAGGCCTGCGCCTCGAGACGCTACGGGCGGGCGAGCTCGGCGAGATCCTCCGGAGCTTCGAGGAGGCCATCATCGAAGCCGATCCGCGGCTCTCCCGGAGCAAGGAAGACGACCCCGCCGCGCTTTCGCTCGTGGCGTTGGAGCAAGGAAGCGCCGTCTTGAAGTTCCTGGTCGCGCCCGTGGCGGTGGCGTCGGTCACGGCGATCGCCGGGGCCCTCGCCGAGGGTGAGTCGCGAAAACTGCCCAAGAAAGCGGCCCTCGCCCTGCAAAAGATATGGAAGATCGCTTCACGTCACAATTGGACGTTATCACTGCTCGAACAGGACGGCATCCGGATCCCACCAAAGGCGGAGATCTTGCCGGACCATCCCGTCCTGGAACCGGACACACCCGTCGTCCGCGGGAATACGGCCGTCTGGGGCAGGCTCATCCGAGTTGGCGGCGCCGAGCCGAGGGCCGTGTTGCAGCTCGCCGATAACAGCTATCTCCATTTCTCCGTCACGGACGAGGCCCTCGTTAAGACCATGGCCGGCTTCATCTACGAAGACGTCGGTATCGAGGGCGAGGCGACCTGGGACCTCGCCGGGATTGAGATGATCGAGTTCAAGGCGACCAGGCTGACTGCCTATCGCCCCGGCAATAACGACGTCGTCGAAGCATTCGCCGAGCTGGCGAGGATCTGCGATGGGGCCTGGGACGAAATCGACCCCGACGAGTTCGTGAAGGGCCTCAGATGAGAGGGGCAACACCGACATGATGGTCTGCCTCGATACACATATCATCGTCTGGGCAATACGCAAGGATTGCACGAACGGTCAGGAGGAAATGGTGCCCAGGGCGACGGCCCTGATCCACGGCCTTCGCGAGGAGAAGGCCAAGATCATGGTCCCGGCGTGCGTTCTGGGAGAGTTCTTGGCCGCGATGCACCCCTCGCTGTATCGAGAGGTCCAGGCCTTCATGGAAGGGCGATTCTTCATCGCGCCCTATGACGGCAAGGCGGCCCTGATCGCGGGCGAAATGATGTACGCGCGAGGCAGCTTCTCGGAACTCGTGAAATCCAGCGGGATACGGCGAAATGAGGTCCGGACCGACGCGGAGATCATCGCCACGGCGATCGCCCACAAGGCCGACAAAATCATCACTCAAGACCTTAGGCATTTCCGAAAACTCGCAGCGGGGCGTATCCGCATCGAAGGCGTCCCCGAGTTGGCCCCCCAACAGGGATACCTCAACCTCGGGGTTTCCGATGTCATCCGCGAGTCGCGCGGCGGCCAGGGGGGGACATCGTAGGCGGAGGTCCGGCAATGGCCCGAAAGAAGTCGCCGAGTCCGCGACGCGTCGACAACGAGAAGGCCTTCTTCTTTCGCTTGGTGGCCGACCGGGAAGGGGCCGAGGATGCCGGCGCGGCCCTTAGTACCTTGGCCGACCGCATGGAAAACGGAACGATGAACGTGCTCGACTTCGAGCACGAGCACGCCCAGTATCAGTTCTGTGAGCCCCACTGGGACAACTCCGACGAGGCGCGTGTTTTCTCCGGGAGCATCCTGAAACACGGCACCGAGCCTTTGCCGCCGGCCGTGGAAAAAGGCGCGGCCCCCGAACCGCTCTCACTCGCGCCGGCCAAAGGGCTCGGCGAAACCATGTGCTTCGCCTACGAACCCTCCCAAGGGGTCGCCCTCGTCCTCTACTCCCATCGCGGTCCCAAACACTCCGTGCTCCCCGTGTTCTTCAGAGAGGCCGGGGCGCCCCATGTGATGCGATGTTCCCCCATCTGCTGGGACGACGTCATGGCGCGCTTGGAACGAATGGGGTTCGTCGTTTCCTTCTCCATCGGGATCAAAGACCTCGCGAACAGCGAAGAACTCATGCGGGTTGGCGAGTCCCTCGAAAGCATGATCGAACTGGGAAAATCGATGGGAGGGAAGTCCGTGAGCCTCCATGTTAAGATCGACACCGACCGAGGCGGTTTCGCCGTCAAACCCTTGACCCGCCTCATCCGCCGCATCCAGGAGATCGGGACCACCAAACTCTCGAAACTCCAGATGAAGGCGGCCGAGACCGACGGAGACGCCATCCAAGTCCTCGACTTCATCAAGGCGCGCATCCAAACCGAGATCGAGGTCCCGCGACAAGGGCGAGCCGTCGACCGCGTCCAGTGTCAGAAGCTCCTGGTCCGCTCGCTCAAGGACTACCTCCCTGTCATCCAAGAGCAAAAGCGATCCTGATCGCGCATCGGTAGGGCCCCCCGAGCTGGCCCCGCCCGGTCGTCTGGCGTCCTTGCTGGCCTGGATCGAAGACGCCCAAATCCCCCGCCGCCGCGAGAGATGGTCGCCGCTGGTCCTCGCCGCGATCGTCGGCCTCGTCTTCTTGGCACCCACCACGCTGGGCAAACCGGTCGACGGCTTCCTCGACAAGGGCCTCCCCTTGATGATCGGTGTCGCCGCGATCCTTTGCTCGCTCCAGACGACCGCCCAGTCGCTCATGCTCGCGTTGATCGACGCCCCCATCACCCAGCGACTTCGTCGGACGGGCCACTATGAACGGCTCATCGACTACTTCGGCTCTTCCGGCCGATCGCTCACACGGTTCATCGGCTTCGCCCTGGTCGCCGTGCTCGCCCGGGACTTCGACATCGCCCGAGCCTGGATTGACGCGATCGCGCCGGTCGCGCTCGGCTTCCTCTTCGCCCACGCCTGGTTTTGCGTGCTGCGCCTAAACCGGCTCATGATCAAGCTCCTTCTCCACAAGGATGAAGGCGTCGCGGGCCCGCATCGATAGGCATTCCACCGGGCCGGTCTTCAATGCGGGCCAACGCCCCTCATCCTTGACATCCGCCATCGGAACACTTATCCCAGGGTTGCGGCCCGCCCCTTCGCGGACCGCCGCGGCCGCGAGGCGCACTCCGGCGACACGCCCCGTCCAGGGTCACCCGACCAAAGTATCCCTGGACCCGGCGTTGAGACCAGTGAGATGAAAGATCCCGTTTCCGGCCCGGGGTGCGCCCCGGACCGAGGGCCCGCGCGTGCTTCGCGGGCGACGCTTTCCGGCCCCGGCCTTGACGAAGGTGCGCCCATTGTCTGGCCGGCCGTGTTCCGTCTCGTCCGCAGCGCCCTCCGAGCGCATGGACCGACCGCCTGGGGGCCGTTGGCCCCGCGGTGGTTCGACCAGATCTTGGACGCGTGGATCGACCTCTGGTCATCGTGCGCGGCGAGGGCCAATCGCCACTGGGACATGACGGCGCCACTCGACCTCGGCTTATACGCCTCGGCGTGCCTGCGTCACGCCGAGGTCGTCGAGACGCTCACGGATTTGGGCATGATCTTGTGGCACTCGCCACCGGTGATTAGGTCCCCAATCACCGTGGTGTTGGAAGAACACATGGAAGGCCACACGACGCTCGTCACGCTGACGATCACTCCGCCGCGGAAGGAGGTGGACCGTGGCTAAGCAACATCACGCCCAGCTTCCGTCTCTCTTTCCCAACGACGACGACGAACGGTGTGGTCCCTACACGCGGCCGAAAGCAGCGGTCGAGGCGAAGGCCTCACTCGATCCGTGGCGGGAAAGAGGGCCGCGGGAGCAAGACGTCCGCGTTTGCGGCTTCCCGTACACGGTGCGAGACGGGCAGCTCGTGACCAGCGTGCCGGCCGGCGATGAACCGGACGACGACGACCAAGACGTCGCGAGGCTTTTTTACGTCAACGGCGTTGGCCCGACTCACCTGGTGCTCGATCACGGTCAGTACGGCACTTGCACGTGCCGTTTTTTCACGGAGACCTGGGACTGCGAGCACGTTGAGGCCGTGGCCCGATCGGGGTGGGCTTTCTTCAGCGACGACTACTCACAAGAGGAGGCCGACCATGCGTGACCGTCGACCCAAGCGAGAGATCGACCTGGCGATCTTCACAAACCCGCCCGGATTCGAGGGCGGCGAGACCGCGCAGAGTTGTTCCGAGATGCCGACCGTGCGGGAGATGGTCGAGTTCTTCGGCCGCGTGGACTCGCTGGAAACGCTTTTGCTCACGAGCCTGTCGGCGATGGACTCCGCGCACGTGCTGACCTATCTCGAAATCTGGAAGTGGCTCTGGCTGGACACGCCGCGCCGCCTGACGGCGCTCGACGCCGAGCGGCGCCTCGACGACGTCGAGGTCTTGCGTCTGCTCGTCGACGCGCCGCACGCCACGGCGGCCCTGCAACGCTGGGGCCTGCTCCATGAGCGCGTCGTGGTGGACCGCCGCCTGCCCCAGTCCAGTTGCAAACATTCCTTTACGATGGCCTTCCCGCGGTGGCTCCGCGCGCAAGGAGGTGATCGATGAGTCTCACCACCGCACGCAATGGACAGGTGAACGGTCGGGTTGACGCGGCGGTCTCGACACGTCACCCTGACGCCCTGTCGGCCACGGATCGGCCGATTGCCCCGTCCGGCGAGTCGCCCCCCAGGGAGGGGGAGCGACTCGCCCCACCGCTCGACGCCGAGCGGATGGCCCGGGCCCGGAAAGGAGGCCGGGCGTGAAAGACCTCCCGTTGCCTCCCCAAAACCTTGAGGCCGAAGTCCGGCTCATCGGCTCGATCTTCCGCGACCCCTCGGGCTGGGGCGGCCCAATGACCGCGACCGTGAAACCGGCCGATTTCTTCGGGCCCCCGCAACATGCCCAGGCCTGGCGGTTGATCGGTCGGACGCTCAAGAAGTATCCCTCCATCGACGGTCTGGCCTTGATGCTCGAAGTCTTCGAGCACCTCGTCCGGGAGGGACCATTGGAAAGCGATCAAGCCGACACGTTCGTGACCCAGGCGATGGAAGGGACCGTCACCGGCGGTATGGCGGAGCATTACGCGCGCGTCGTGCTCGAGCTTTCCCGCCGTCGGGCCCTGATCGGCGTCCTCGATCGGGCGATGGTTGAAGCCTACCGCGGGGTCATCGACACCGGGTCCCTCCTCACCCGCGTCGCCGCCGAGATGGCGGACGTGGGCGTGGTCGGCGAGGAAAACGAGTCGCGGCCGATCGAGACCCGTCCCTGGCCGGACCCGCCCTCCGACGCCGTCTATTACGGACTCCTCGGCGAGATCGTCCGCACGATCGAGCCGCAGACGGAGGCCGATCCGCTCGCCATCCTCGCCCAGATGCTGGTCTTCTTCGGCAACTGCGTGGGCCGGCAAGCCTACTTTCAGATCGAGGCGACCCGTCATTACGCGAACGAATTCGTCGTGCTTGTCGGCCAGTCGGCCGTGGGCCGGAAGGGGACCTCGGCCGACTGGGTGAGGCACGTCTTCGCCCAACTCGATCCCGATTGGGTGACGGGTCGGATTCGCTCGGGCCTCTCCAGCGGCGAGGGATTGATCAAGGTCGTCCGCGACGCCGAGTACCGGATGGAGCCGGTGCTCGAAAAGGGGGCCGTCCGCGACTATCAGCGCGTGCTCGCGGCCGAGGGAGAGGACGACAAGCGGCTCCTGGCGATGGAAACCGAGTTCGGCGCGGTGTTGCGGGTCAACGAGAGGCAGGGGAACCGCCTCTCCGCGATCATCCGCAACGCGTGGGACCACGGCAACCTCGCGTCTTTGACGAAAGACCAGGTGAAGGCCACCGACGCCCACATCAGCATCGTGGGCCACATCACGGCGAGTGAGCTCATTGACTTGCTGAGCCACGTGGACGCCTCGAACGGGTTTGGGAATCGCTTCCTGTGGCTGGCCGTGCGCCGGGCCCGTTTGCTGCCTTTGGGCGGGAACCACGTGGACCTGGCGATCTATCAGACCGCGTTGGCGGACGTGCTGTTGGCCTGCCGGGACATCGGCCGGGTGACGTTCACGGACCGGGCGAGGGACCTTTGGTTCCGCTCCTACGAGCGGTTGACCTCGCCGGGTGACGGCCTCTTCGGCGAGGTGACCTCGCGCGGTGCGCCCCACGTGATCCGCCTGGCCCTGATCTACGCTTTGAGCGACCGGACCTGCTTGATTAATGAGTCGCATCTCCAGGCCGGCCTCGCCCTGTGGGACTACTCCCACCGGTGCGCCGCGCACATCTTCGGGGCCTCGGCCCACGACCGGGCCGCTCGCGTCCTGGCGTGGTTGCGGGGCGAAGGGGACTGGGTGTCCCTCTCACGCCTGCGCCGGGAGTTGTTCCAGGACAACCTTCCGGCCGCGGAGTTGCGGAAGGACCTCCAATCCCTCCTGGAGCGTAATCTCATCGCTCAACGGCAGGGCCCCGCGACGGGCGGGCGATCGCCGCCCTGGCCGACGCGACGATTTCGGTGGGCTGCGACCTGGAGCAGATCGAGCCGCACGACGACGCGCTCGTCGAGGACTTCTTCACCGCGGCCGAGCGGCGCCTGATCGCGGGCGCCACGGTCGAGGAGCGGGACTGCCTGACGGCCGTGGTGTGGAGCGCGAAGGAGAGCGCGCTGAAGGCGCTGCGCGAAGGCCTGCGCCTCGACACCCGCTCCGTCGAGGTCGATCTGCTTCCCGGGGTGGACGCCTCGGGGTGGCGGCCGCTCCGGGTCCGCTACGCCGACGGGGGCCAGAGCTTCCACGGCCACTGGCGGACCGACCGCAATTTCGTCGTAACCGTCGTCTCGGGCGCGCTCACCGCACCGCCCCACCGCGTCGAACCCCGGCTGCTGGCGCGAGCCGCGTCCGCCGGATGAGCCAGGAAAGGAGGCCGCCCACGAGCCCCAACGCCACAACCCACGATGGCCGCAGCGACGTCGAGCGGGCGATCAAGGAGATCGCCGAGCGGCTTCCGCCGCCGCTCCACCCGCTCGCGCGGTTGACCTACAACTTCCTCTGGTCCTGGCTGCCGGGCGGCGCTGCGCTGTTCCGCGACATCGAGCCGGCGCTCTGGCAGCGCAGCGCGTGCAACCCGCGCTGGCTGATCGAGGCGGTGGCGCCGCACCGCTTCGCGACGCTCGCCTCCGACAAGGTCTACCTCGCGCGGCTCGAGCGGATCGTCG
>CALLYK010000411.1 GCA_937858365.1 uncultured Isosphaeraceae bacterium
TTCCCGAAGGGGCGGTTCGCTGCCTTGGCTGCGACGCGCCCGCCCCTGTCGAAAAGAACGCGACGAGGCTGGGGAGGATGGTCGAGCCGGGCTGGGTGTGCGAGTCCTGCGCCTCACGCCGCAGGCTCTTTCCGACGCCGCCCGATGGGTACTGGATCGAGGCCAGGATCGGCGGCGGCGGCATGGGCGAGGTCTTCCGCGCGCGACGGCTCGAGGACAATCGGCCGGTCGCCATTAAGATGATGAGCCAGGCGATCGCCTCCAGCGAGAAGGCCCGGGCCTACTTTCGCCGAGAGCTCGAGGTCTTGCGCGACCTGCGACATCCCCACATCGTCGCCTTTCACGACATGGTCGAAGTGGATGAGCAGTTTCAACTTATCATGGAATACGTTGACGGCAAGAACGCGCGCAGATGGGTCCAGGCGCTCCCCGAGAAGTTGAGTGTCGCATCGGCCGCGCGGATCGGCGTTCAATTGCTCATGGCCCTCGATCACGCGCACGGCAAGGGCTACGTCCATCGCGACATCAAGCCGTCGAACCTGATCGTCTATGGTCCCCCCTCGCGTCCCACTGCCAAGCTCTCCGACTTTGGCCTGGCAAAGAGCGTTCAGGGGGCCACCGGCATCATCTCGTTGACCAATCAGGGAGACGTCGGCGGTTCCGTCGGTTTCCTATCACCTGATCATCTCCGCGATTTCCGTGAGGCGAAGGCCCCCGCCGACATCTACAGCGCCGGGGCGACCCTTTACTACCTCTTCACCGGCCACTATCCCTACTTCGAGTTCGACCCAAGAGGCAGCGACGCGTACAACATGATCCTTGAGCACCCCGTGGTGCCTCCGAGGGCCCACCGCGTCGACACGCCCGACCTCCTCGACCAGGTGCTCCGCAAGGCCCTGGAAAAGCAGCCGCGAGACCGATGGGCCAGCGCTGCTGAGATGGCCTCGGCCCTCCGGCCGCTTGTGGAAGTGCCCACGGAAGGATGATTGTCTCAGAGCAAGGGGCTCAAGAGACGAGCCGCATTGTCGGCGAAGCGAGCCAAACCTGAGCGCGCGTTCCAAACATCGAGGTCCATCGACCGCGACTGGTCCACGTAGGTCTGCTGAAGGGCCCTCAGCGATCGTGAGAAGGTCCGGTCGTACACCGCGAGGGTGATCTCGAAGTTGAGGTAGAAGCTGCGGGGGTCGAGGTTCAGCGTGCCGATCAGCGAGAGTTCCTCATCGACCGTGACGGACTTGGTGTGGAGCAGACCTCCCTCGAAAAAGAGCACGCGTACTCCCGCCTCTGCGAGGTCTCCCAGACACGCGTTACTCGCGTGCCGAACGAGCTTGGAGTCAACGCGCTCGGGCACGATCAGCGTCACCGCGACCCCGCGCAAGGCGGCCGAGGAGAGGGCCGTCAAGAGGACCTCGTCCGGCACGAAGTAGGGAGTGGTCAGGACAAGTTCATGACGTGCTCGGTAGATCGCCAGCAAAAGGACGGCCGGCACGACACCCTCACGTCCCACTTGGGGCCCCGAGGGAATTACCTGCACGATCGCGTCTCCCGCGGCGCTCCCGAGGAGTTGCGTTGGGGTCGCGGACTGAGCGTCCAAGCCTTCGCCCGTGTCGAGTTCCCAGTCCTCCAGGAAGATTGCCGTGAGCGCGCCCACGGCGGGCCCACGCACGCGCACCATCGCGTCCACCCACTCGCCCACGTCGGCCTCGCGCTTGAAAAAGCGCGGGTCCACAAGGTTCAAGCTGCCCGTGTAGGCGACCGAGTTGTCGATGATCGCGATCTTGCGGTGCAGGCGCAGGTCGAACCTCACAAACAAGGCTCGCATCATACTGACAGGCAAAGCCGCGCGGACCGCGACGTCGCCATCGCGCAGACGGCGCGCCATCGCGCCTTCCAGGAATGATCGGCTGCCCACGGCATCTACCAAGACGCTGCAATCAACACCTCGCGCGGCCGCTCGTAGCAAGGCGTTGGCCACGTCGTCGGCCCTGCCGCCGTCATTCCAGATGTAGAACTCGAGGTGGCACGCAACCTTGGCCCTGTCGATTTCCTCGATCAATGAAGTAAGGGCCGCGTGCGCGCCTGGAAGCAGGTCTAACGCGTTTCCGCAGTGGGCGGGCACTCCTGCCGCGACCGCGGTCATGCGGGCCATCGACTCGTAATCGACACCCACCGCCTTCCAATCCACGGGCCCGCATTGACCAAGCTGATGGTGCCACTCGATGTAGGCCCCATGGATCGCCTCGGCCCGCCGAGCGCGGCGCCGGCCGAGGCGAAGCTCGCCGAAAAGCAGGTAGATCGGGGCGCCGACCCAGGGAGAGATCAAGATCAACGTGAGCCATGCGAGCGAAACGCCGACGGGACGGCGGCGCATCACGATCCTCACGGACAGGCCGGCGCGCAGGAGGAAGTCGAAGCCGAAGGCGACCCAAGGGGTCCAGACCGTCAGGATCGTCGCGTCACCCATCGGTCCTCGGGGCGGGCGGGTCGTGAGCTCAGGTCTTGCCGCATCGTCTCGCCATTGTCGCGGTTGGAGACCGATCGGGGCTAGTGCGACCATGAGTAACCGTCTCGTCACTCGTCGACCTCTTGCAGTATGATGGTCTCTTCGCTCGCTCAACCAAAGCGCCCAAGGAGAAGGGACCTTGGATCGACTGGGGACGGTGACCATCGTGGGTGTCGGCTTGATCGGAGGGTCAATCGGACTGGCCGCGCGCGCTGGTCATCTGGCCCGCCGCGTGGTCGGCGTCGGTCGCGATCCGGCCACAATCGACGAGGCCCTCCGCGTCGGGGCGATCGACGAAGGGGCCGAGTGCTTGGACCGGGCCGTCGCCGAAGCGGACGTCGTGGTAATCTGCACCCCCGTCTCGCGAGTGAGCAGCGACGCGATCGCGGCTGCGCGTCACGGTGGACCAGGACTGCTCGTGACCGACGCGGGCAGCACCAAGAGGCGGATCGTGGCCGAAGTCGAGGCCGACGAACGGGGCCGAACAACGTTCGTGGGCGGGCACCCGATCGCCGGGTCCGAGAAGAAAGGGGTGACCCACGCTCGGGCCGACCTGTGCCACGGCCGCGTCTGCGTGATCACACCCACGACGCTCACCCCGCTTGACCGTCTGGAACGGGCGCGCGCCTTCTGGTCGTCCCTGGGCATGAAGGTCGTGGAGATGACCCCGGACGAACATGACGAGGCCCTGGCTGCCGATGCCGATATTGGTGCCGATGGCCGAGCGGAAGGCCGGCGAGGTCTGGCAGAGCTCGAAGAGGACGAGCGCTTCTTCCTCCATGGTGAGGCCGAGGCCGCCATACTCGACGGGGATGGACAGGCCGAACAGGCCGAGCTCGCGCATCTCGGCGATGATCTCGTCGGGGATTCGGTCTTCGCGGCTGACCTGGTCCTCGATGGGAACGAGGCGTTCGCGCACGAAACGGGCGACGGAGGAGATGAGCTGTTCGCGGGTTTCGGGGTCGAGGGCCATGGTTCTTGTTTCCAAGCTGATGCGGCGCGGACACTATGCACGCAGGGACGGCGCGTAAAGTAACGCCGCGTGCAGGATCGGACGCAAATTCATGCTGAAGCGCGCGAGATGGGGAGCGGCCCTGCTGGGCCTCTGGATGCTGGGGGGCGGCGCGGCCGCCGAACCGCGCTCCGTGCTGGGGGTCAATTTCGAATCGCCCGACGATCCGGCCTGGGCGGAGGCGACGATCCCCAACGGCATTCTGTACGAGTGGCGCTTCGCCAATCCCCAGAACGGCGGCCAGGCCGCGGTTCTGGCCGTGGTCAGCGGAACGCCGGGATTTCGCGGCGATCCGGCCCTCGCCCTGCCGGCCCTGATGGACGCCGCGGGGGTGCTGAACGGGATGCAGCCCATCCAGGAGCACAAGGGCACGACGACGACCGGCGCGGCGATGGCCTGGGCCCTGCGCGGCGGATCGACGGGCACAAGCCCCAGCGTCGACGCCGTCGTCACCGCCGTCGCCTTCAGCGCGCCGGAGGGCCTGGCCGACGCGATGCTGATCCTCATCAATGTCGACAGCGCGAGCCGCGAGAAGGCCGACCGCACCTTCGCGGCGCTGGTGCGCTCGCTCTATATGGGGCCGACGCCGCGCCCCGTCTCGCCCTCCCTGCCGCCGGGCGCGGACACGCTGGACGGACTGTTCGTCTACACCGTCACCAATTTCATCCAGAACCCGATGGGCGGTTCGCAGATGACGATGGACTGGAAGCTGCGCCAGTTCGATGCCGGCGGGCTCTATGCCGACCGGCCGCCGCTGGGCGGCGAGACGCTCGCCGCGCTCTGCGCCTCGACCCCGGAAGCGTGCGGCGCGTATCGGCTGGACGGCGGCGCGATGACGATGGCGAAGGTCGACACGTTCGGCCTGGTCGAAACGCGCACCGACAGCTTCGAGCGCACCGTGCGCGGCTTCCAGATCGACCGCTATCCCTATGAGCCCGCCCGACCGGTGCCGGGGCCGACGCTGAGCGGGTCGTGGCTCTTCAACTATTGCGCCGGCGGG
>CALLYK010000412.1 GCA_937858365.1 uncultured Isosphaeraceae bacterium
CGGACCTTCCGCGCTGGGGGCCGGACCATACCGCCAAAAGGCCACAAGATTGATGTTCGCCGCGTTGAGCATGATTTCGATCGCCATCAAGACGGCGATCGCGTTGCGGCGCACCATCACCCCAAGCAGGCCAATCGCGAAGGAAGCCGCCGCGAAGTACAGGAACCAACTCAACGGGACGTCCGAACTCATGTTGGGACGCTCGCTGTTTCCAGCGGGGCCTCCTCGGGTGTGGTGTCGGGGACGGCCGCCTCGGGCACGGGCGGCGCCACGCCTTCGCGAATCGAAATGGCCACGGCGCCAACGACCGCGACCGTTAGCAAGAGACCGGCCAGCTCAAACGCGACCACATGGCGGCCCATCAGTTCGTCACCAATCGTCTTGGCCATATTGTTGATCGTGGGCGCCCGAGGGGGCAGAAGGGCGGTTGGCGAATCGGCCGCTGAGGGCGGGCGCCGAGCGCCCGACGACCAGGCGGCGCGTCCCGGCATTCCCGGTTCGCGCGCGATCGTCAAGACGAGGACCGCCAACAGTCCCAGGGCGATCGCCCCCGCGGGGACGACCACGATTGCCTTCGTTCGGGTCGTCTCATCCCCCTGGATGTTACGCGTGAGCATGATGCCGAACAGGAGCAGGATCGCCACCGCGCCGACGTAGACGAGCACTTGCATGGCCGCGAGGAACTCCGCCTCCAGCATCACGAAGAGGCAGGCCACCACGAAAAAGAAGGCGACCAGATACAACGCGGCGTGAATGAGGTTTCGCGAGAGCACCGTGAGCAGGGCCATCACCAAGCCGGGACCGGCGATCGCGAGGAAGAGGACCTGACTCATGGCTGGGTCCTTTCCGGCGGCGCGGCCGACATCCCCAACCAATAGGCCCAGGCCGACCCGGCGATCGCCAGGAGCGTCAGTGGGGCCGAGAGTGCCCATCCCAGGAGCAAGCGGGGTGTCTCGGGTCGATGGACGCACTCGTACCAAACGGCCGCGATGACGATGTTGAGCAAGCAGAGCGGCACCAGGAACTTCCAGGCGAAACCCATCAGTCGATCGACCCGGACGCGAGGCAAGGTCGCTCGGGCCCAGAACATGACGAAGATGATGAGGGCGACCTTCACGGCGAAGCCCAGGACAAGCACGATGTTGACCACAAGCAAAGGGGCCGGCGTCGCCCCCAGGGGCCAGCGGATGAACGGCAAGGCGCCTCCTCCCAGGAAGACCACCGTCGCCAGGCAGGCGACCAGGATCATCCCCATGTATTCGGCCAGGAAGAAGAGGGCCCACCGCATCCCCGAGTACTCGGTGTGATATCCGGCGATGATCTCCGACTCGGCCTCGGGAATGTCGAAGGGGGTGCGGTTCACTTCCGCCAAGCTCGCGACCACGAAGACCACGAACCCCACCAGGCCGGGCGGCGAGAACAAGAACCAGCCATGATCAAGCTGGCGGTTGAAGATCGCCACGAGGCTGAGACTGCCCGTCCACAAGATGACCGGCACCAGCGCCAGGACCTGAGGCACCTCATAGGAGACGAGCTGGGCCACCCCGCGCATCGCGCCGATCAGCGAGTATTTGTTTCGCCCCGACCATCCCGCCAGGAAGAGTCCCAGTGAGGCCAGGCTGGAAACGGCCACGACGTAGAGGAGGCCCGAAGGCAGGTCCACCGCGGAAAGGCCGGGGAACCACCAGTCGCGTGTGTTCGTGGGGTCGGGCCGCTCCACGCCGAAGGGGACCACCTTGGTCGTGGCCGCGACGCCAAACGGGATGACCGCCATGCCGAGGAAGGCCGCGACGAGCAACAAGACGGGGGCCAAAAGGTGGACCCAACGGTCGGCCGCGCTGGGGACGATGTCTTCCTTGCTGATCAGTTTGAAGATGTCGGCGATCGGTTGGAGAAGGCCGAGTGGCCCGACGCGATTGGGACCGACGCGCGCTTGAAAGCGGCCGATCGCCTTGCGCTCGGCCCAGACCGTGTAGGCCACCAGGAGCGGGAAGACGAGGAAAAGGACACCCAACCAGGCGAGCCACCACGTCCACGCGATCGCGAACGGCTCCGCCCGGCGAAAGGCCGGCGCGGCCTGGGCCCAAAGCAATAACGACGAAGGTCCCGCGAGCACCGGCGCTCTCCCGATCAGAACCAGCGAAGCACTCCCTTCGCCCAGGCGTAAACCAATGCGACCGCCAACATCAAGAGGAAGATCACCATCTCAACCAGCGCGAAGGTCCCAAGCCCTCCGTAACTCACCGCCCACGGATACAGGAAGACCGTTTCAATGTCGAAAACAACGAACAAAAGCGCGACGATGTAATACTGAACGCGGAAACGGACCCAAGTCTCCCCTTGCGTCCTCAAGCCGCATTCGTAAATGTCGTTCTTGTCTCGCGATGGACGGCGCGGCGCGATCAGGCCCGCGATCGCCAGGGGCAAAAGCGCGAACGCGATCGCCAGGACCAAGAGGATCGCGATAAAGCCGTAATTCAGGGCGATCATGGCGTGGCGCGGGCCGAGGCGGCTACCGTCTCGAGGACCCGGACCTCGCTGTTCTCGTCCAGGGCGACGACGGTCAATTCGCCGTCCTCCAGACGCAACGTGAGGGCGGGTTGCCGGCCGTAAAGGGCCTTCGAGCCCATCTCCATCCCGCCGACTGGTCGGAGCGCTTCCCCCTCCACCGTGCCAACCGTCCACGTCTTCCAGCGGCGGTGCCCCACACGGACGTATTGCACGACCTGAACGCGCGTGCCGGGAGGGTACTTCGGGGTGGGCCTCTCGACGGAAGGGAACATGGGGCGGGACCTCGGGGATCGGGCCATCGCGCTCGGGGCGGGGCGGTCGGGGCGCGTCGCTGAGGCGACGTGCCCTCGTGGGTGCGTCAGGTGGGTATCCTAAGCCGTCACCGGGCCCTGAACAAGAGGATGCTCAGCGCAGACGGAGCTTGCCCATGTCTTCCTCCTCAATGCGCGTCAACCGCGTCGCCAGGAGTGAAGGGGGCAAGAGGGCCGAGACGACCCGTCCCGAAAGGGCCTCAGGGCGTTCCTCCGCCAGCCACTGGACCAGTTCGGCGGTCATCTCCGGCCGGACCTCCTTGCCTTCCGCGAACGCGTCGTTGAAACGCGGCAGCCAGCGCCGGCCAGCGGGCGTGTCGATGAGGTGGTGGACCAGGGCCGTCGGCACGATCCCCGGGTTCACCGCGAAAATCGGGACCTGCTCGGGCTTGAGCTCGATCGCCAGGCATTCGACCAGGCGCACTAACGCGGCCTGCCCCGCCGCGTAACCCGACCCGTGGGCCAATTCCGTGTGCGAGCCCGGTCCAACCAAAACCGTGATCGACGGTGCCTCGGAGCGTTTCAAGGCCGGCAGGGCGGCCCGGATCGTCAGTTGCGCGCCGCGCACACTCGTTTCCAGGTCGAGCCACCAGGCGTCCGGGTCAATCGCGGCCATCGGCCCGATGCCGCGGAGACGACCGGCGGCGAGCACGAGGGCGTCGCATCGTGGGGCCCATTCGAGGAAGCGGCCCACGGCCCTTTCCAGTGCTTGCGGGTCCAAGACGTCGGCGGTGAAGGCCCTGGCGTCGCCCCCGTCCTCGCGCAGGGCCCCGGCCAGGTCTTCGAGGCGGTCGGCCCCTCGGGCCACCAGGCCCACGCCGTGACCCGCCTCAACCAGACTTCGCGCGATCGTGCCGCCGAGACCGCCGCTCGCCCCCGTGATGAGGGCCCACCGTCTTGTTCCAGGCATGATGGGAGAATCCCCTCTCGTCGTTTCCGGCCGGATGGCCTATCATGAGCGCGAGCCGATTGGTTCGACAAGTCTCCAAGAAGGGTACGGCGGGCGCTTGCGGCCTGCGGCCGCGTGTGCTGCAATGTCCCCGATGGCCCTACTCCGGCCCGATCGCCGGATCGAAACGGAGACGTTCTCACTCTCTTCAGGAGTCGCGTTGATGAAGAAGCTCTTCTCGATGTTGGCCGTCGCGGTCGCTTTCTCGTTCCTTGGCCTGGCCGCCCACGCCGCCGCCGACAAGACGATCAAGGGCGAGGCCCAATGCGGTAAGTGCTCCCTCAAGGAAACCCCCGCTTGCCAGGCCGTCGTGAAGGTGAAGGACGGTGACAAGACCGTCACTTACTACGTCGAGCAGAACGACGTCGCCAAGAAGACGCACGGCAAGATCTGCCCCGCCGGCAGCAAGGCCGTCTTCGAGGTGACCGGCGACGTGAAAGAGAAAGACGGCAAGATGGTCATCACGCCCACCAAGATCGAGGTGGTCGAATAAGGCGGTTCGCACACCCCATCTCGCTTCACTCGCCTCGGCCGGCTTCGCTTGGCCGGGGCGTTTCGCGTTACCCCCCGTGAGGGACCCGCCATTGAGATCTTGATCGTCGGGGCGTCTGCTCGGGCCGCGGCCTGGTCGGCCTTGCGGGCCGGACTCAGGCCGCTCGCCGCGGACCTCTTCGCCGATCGAGACCTGACGGCGATCGCGGCCACGCGAAGCCTTGAACGCTCCCGATACCCTTGGTCGGGTCTGGACCTCGCCCGCGCACACAAGAAGGTACCCGCCCTCTACTCAGGGGCCTTGGAAAACCACCCCGAGTTCCTGGAGGCGCTTGCCAGTGACCGACCTCTTTGGGGCAATTCGGGCGCCGTTGTGCGCGCCGTGCGCGACCCGTTCCGCTTGAACGCCCTGCTTCACGAGGCGGGCCTTCTTTCCCCGCGGGTGGCGGTGTCGCGCGAACAAACGGATCGCCGCGTGCGCTGGCTGATCAAGCCGCTCCGTTCCGCGGGTGGCCTTGGGGTCCATTTCGACGACGGCCGGCCGCTTCGCCCGACCCACTATCTTCAGGAGTTCATCGAAGGTCCGTCGCTCGGGGCCATCTTCGTGTCGCGACCTGAGGACATCGTGTTTCTCGGGGCGAGCCGGATGCTTCTCGAACCCGGCCGATTCGCGTATCGTGGGAGCGTGGGCCCCCTCGCCCTTCACGGTCCATTCCTCGAGGCCCTGCTGCGGCTGGGTGAGAGGATCGCGCGTGGGTTCGGCCTGAAGGGCCTCTTCGGGGTCGATTGCGTGGAGCGTGACGGACGACCTTGGCCGGTGGAAGTCAATCCTCGATACACGGCCTCGGTCGAGGTCCTGGAATTGGCCACGGGACGATCGGCGCTGAGCGAACATCGCGCCGCGTTCGACCCGACCGGGCGGTCGTTTCAAGGCCCGCCTGCCGGCATGGTCGCCAAGGAGGTCCTCCGCGCGGGTCGCGACTTCGCGTTTCCCTGTTTGGACTGGGCGCCGCCTGGTCCCAACGATGCCTGGAAGGTCCCCGAGGTCGCCGACCTTCCCCACGAGGGAGAGCCATTCCGACGGGGCGACCCCGTCTTGACCGTCTTTGGTGAGGGACGTCTCGTGGAGGAGGCCGTGACCCAACTCGAAGCGCGGCGATCGCAATGGGCGGCGCGACTGGGCTGGCGCCTCGATCACGACGTCGATCAGGCACATCTTAGAGGGCCTTGCGCAAGACACCATGTATGAAGAGTTCGACCCATTTTACTTCTGTGTGATGGTGCCCGGCTTGCTCCTCGGGGCATGGGCCCAGTGGCGGGTGGGCACGGTTTACTTGAACGCCGGCCAGTGTCCCGCGCTTTCCGGCGTGACCGGCGAGCAAGCGGCGGCCGACTTGCTTGACGCCGCGGGCGTCCATGGCGTGCGGGTCGTCGAATCGTCCGGCGGACTGATGAGCGACCACTACGATGCGTCCCAAAAGGTCTTATGCCTCTCTGAAGGGGTCTTCCACGCTTCTTCCCTGGCCTCCCTCGGGATCGCCGCGCACGAGGCGGGCCACGCCTTGCAGCAGGCCAAGGGGTCCTCGATGCTACGCGTGCGCAGTTTGATCGTCCGTCTGGCCCATCTGGGGACGGCCCTCGCCTGGGTCTTGGTCCTGACGGGTTTTTTCAGCCGCGTCGGCGGGATCGTATGGGCGGGGATCGGCGTTTACCTGACGACCGTCGTGCTCCAGTTGATCAACCTGCCCCTCGAACTCGACGCCTCTCGGCGCGCCCAGGCGCCGTTGCTCGCGACCGGCGCGGTGGGACCCGGCGAACAGGCGATCGTGCGTCGGGTCATGAAGGCGGCGGCCCTCACGTCGCTGGCGGCCACGCTCACGGGCATTTTGGGACTTCTCGATCATTTTTTCCGAGCCAAGCCATCGGAACGCGCCTGACGGCTGGGAACGGCCCACGCCCGAACCCGCGCGTGTGTCGGGTCTCCATCGCCCTTCTTCGATCCACGAGCCAAAGCATGAAAATCACGAGGATCGCGGCCTACCGCGTCGATTTGCCTCTGGTCGAAACCACCTACCGCTGGTCGGGCGGCAAGTCGGTCAACGTCTTCGACAGCACGATCGTCCGCGTGGAGACCGACTCCGGCGTGGTCGGTCATGGTGAGGTCTGCCCGCTTGGACCGGCCTATTTGCCCGCGCACGCCCTGGGCGTGCGCGCCGGGTTGACGGAACTGGCCCCCAAGCTCATCGGCGTCGACCCAACCGAACTGGGGCGCTTGAACGGCCTGATGGACGCGGCCCTGAAGGGGCACCCGCACGTGAAGTCGGGCATCGACATCGCCTGCTGGGACATTTTGGGCCAAACGGCCGGCCTGCCCGTGTGCGTCTTGCTCGGCGGCCGATACGGCGACGACTTCGCACTCTATCGGGCCATCTCGCAAGGACCGCCCGAGGCCATGGCCGAAAACGTGGCGGGACACCGGCGCGACGGCTACCGGAAGTTCCAGCTCAAGGTTGGCGGCGACGCCGACATGGACATCGCCCGGATTCGCGCCGCGGCGGCCGTGCTGGCGCCCGGAGAGGTCTTGGTCGCCGACGCGAACACGGGATGGCTCCCGCACCAGGCGGCGCGCGTGGCGCGCGGGGTCCGCGACTTGGACGTCTATCTCGAACAGCCATGCCTCACGCATGAGGAATGCCTCTCGGTGCGCCGCCGGACCACGTTGCCCTTCGTGCTTGATGAAACGATCGACTCGATCCAAGCCCTGCTGCGCGCTCGGGGCGACGACGCGATGGACGTGGTGAACCTCAAGATCAGCAAGCTCGGCGGCCTGACCCGAACCAAACAGGCGCGCGACCTCTGCGTGTCTCTGGGGATCGCCATGACGATCGAGGACAGTTGGGGGGGCGACATCACGACCGCGACCATCGCCCACCTGGCCCACAGTACGCCGCCCGAGTTCCTCTTCTCGTCAACCGACTTCAACAGCTACGTGACGGTCAGCATCGCGGAGGGCGCCCCCCAGCGCGTCAACGGCCGGCTGGCGGCATCGCGGTCGCCCGGTCTGGGTGTTGTGCCTCGTGACGAGGTCTTGGGTCTTCCCCTCGTGGACGCGAGCGAATGAAAGGAACGGGCCGGGAACCACCTGGAACGTGCAACTCCAGCTTCGCCGGCCTCGGGCGGCAATCGTCGGCGAGGCCGACAGGTGGTCCCCGGCCCGTTCCTCAGGCCGAGGCGACGTCCAGGGGCCCGCGCCAGATGGGTTGCCTCGGGAAGAGGACCTTCGCCGATTCGACGGCGGTGGCGGTCGCGGCCTCGATGTCGTCTTCCTGAAGGGCCTTCTCGATGCCGACGTGTCCCATCACGAGCCGGATGAACGCGGCCGGCGAGGCGGTGAGATAACGTCGGCCGAGCTTGTCGGGTTCCAAGCGGTTGGAGCGCGCGTCGATACGGATGAGCCAGCGATTGCCGCCCAGGTTCAAACCCAGTTCTTGGGGGAAACCCAGTCCCGCGTTTTTCACGCGGCGGTGCAACTCGGGCAGGATCGCGTTGAGCAGCTTCTCGGGGGAGGGGCTGTGGTAGAGCGACACGAGACCCTCGTGCTCATCCTGGTCGATGATCCGCCCCTGCCCTTCGCGGACGGCGTCGAGCACCGGGTGGTCCACCGGGGCGTGGATGACGACCTCGGGATAAGCGCGCTCCAGGGCCTCGGCCCGGACGCGGCCAAGCAGGGCCCGCATCGCCTGCGGGTGGGCCGGGTCGGTCGCGATCTCGAGGATCCGGTGGTCTTTGACGAAGGCGTAGCCGCGGACCTTCTCCCCCTGGCAAGCGACCCAGATCACATGGGCGTACTTGCGACCGATGATCCAACGCCAGTAGTCTTCGGTGCGGACAATCGAGCCGGTCGTCCGGGCGAACTGGCGTTCGTAGAGGCCCATGAGGTCGCTGATTTCGACCTGGCGCCAGGGTCGGACATGCCAGTGGCCCCCCTTGGCTTCGACGAGGCCGTCTCCCCCGCTCGTCGGTAGGTTCCGGCTGGCGACCCGCCCCAACGTGGCCCGGCCGCAGACCCCCCACCCCAGCGACTTGTAAAAGTGGGGCATGGTCGTCGTGGCCGTTTGCAGGGGCACGCCGGCGGTCCGCGCCCGATCGTCGGCCAGACGGATCAGGTTTTGGGCGAAACCCAGGCCGCGATACTCGGGCAAGGTGCCCACCCAGGTCAGGCCGTTCATGGGCAGGGCGACCGAACCATACCGCACGGTCCGGTTCGTCAGATGGACATGGCTGGCGATCCGGCCGTCTACCTTGACGAGAAGGCGCTGGTCCGGCTTGTACGAGGGCTCCCAGAGACCACCCAAAAAGGTCTCGCGATCCGGACCGTGGAAGACGTGCAGCAGGGTCTGATACACGGCCTCCTGATCGGCCTCGTTGCCGACGGCGTATTCCACCGCGCCTCGGCGGAACGGAAGTTGGACGATGGCGGGACTGGTCTTCATGGATCGGACTACCTGGGCGGGGCGCCCCCGGCGAGGTTCGGCGCGGGTCGTTTCGGAGGGGGCGGGGTCGGCCGCGAAGCCCGGACCAACCCTCGTTTCTTCATTCTATGAGAGCGGACGAGCCCCCGCGCGGGGCCACCCCCCACTTTTTTTGGTTTTCTCCCCGATTCTTAGGCATGGGCCATCAAAAGGCCCCGCAACCGGGCCACTGAGTGCAGCACGAATGCGTACTCGCGACCCCGTGCCAGGGCATTCTGGCGAATCTCGGCCGATAATGCCGTCTTTCGGGTCTCCAAAGACACGCGCTGGGCGTCGAGGAAGGGGGCGAGGGCCGCATTGGCCCGCCGGATCGCCCGAAAACGATCAACTCGCTCGTTGTGGGTGGTGGTGGGCATGTCCAGGGCAGCCTGGCGTTCCATCAGGGGGCCTTCAAGCCCCTTCCGCGCCCGCGGGGCAAGGTGGCGATCGGGGTTGAATTCCAAGTCGCGGACGAGTCGCGCCACCTGACGCAACTCGTTCTCGGTCGCCGGCAGTTCGGGAAGGCCAAGCCAGGCGGTCAGCGAGAGGGTGAGGTAGCCGGCTGGAACGAAGCCAAAGAAAGCGCGAACGATCTCGTCACCCAGTTCGTCGTACTTGGCCCCTCCGATGCCGTGGACGAACAGGTCGGCCACGAGGAGGCGCGCAAACATCGTGGTCGTGAGGGCCCTCGTCCGCAAGCGGACCCCCGCCGCGGGCAGCCCCCGGAGAAGTTCCACCGCGCAACACGCCTCCCGATCGCCGGCGAGGGGCAGTCCCAACAGGACCTCGTCTTCCCCTGCGATCCGCAAATCGAGCGACGCCCCGCGCTGACGGGCCATGAGGGGTCGGCGACGCGGCCTGTCCTTGCGCCAGACCCAGAAGGGGGCCTCCAACCAGTCCCCCTCGCGACCGAGCGCCGGCACGGGGTGGTGACGGCTCCGCAAGCCGTGGGCCTTGCGATAGCGCGTTAGGGCGTCGTTGTGGACCTCTTGAAAGCGCGGCAAATGGGCCAAGACGTGGGCGGCGAACCAGAGGAAGCCGTCGGTCTCGCAGACCGACGAGAGCGGCACCTCGGCGTTCAGGACCCCCCAAGACTCCTCAAGTCGGTGGCGCGACACGGCCCAGCGCAGGCCAACTCGAGACGTTTGCTTTGACGCTTCGAGCATTTCCGGCCAGAGGACGTCCAAGACCGGGTCGGCGACGAGGCCGGCCATCAGGGCGCGGACCTCATCGGGGAACTGCGCGAAGGCCGCCTCGTCGCGCTGGGCGAGGTCCTCGAAGGGCAGGTCCTCCCCTTCCGAGTCAAACGGCACGGCGACGGTACGCAGGCCCAGGGGCGTCAGGGTTGGCACGCGCACGCTCGACGCTTTGGGCAGGTCGTTGTCGACGATCAGGTTCAGGCCCATGCCGCCCGATTTTCGGGCCAGGCCGGCCACGGCGAAGTTCTTGACCCAGACGCCTGGATGGAAGGGCTCGGGCTGGTGTCCCGTGACAATGAGCGGTCCGTCCTCGTCAAGTGCCGGAGGGGGCCCCAGGCCGTGGCGCTCGTGAAAGGCCCTGGTCCGCTCCCGCAATTCGCGCCGGACCATCTCGCGGAGGCGGTCGGCCTTGCGTCCTTGAAAGTCGTGGTCCCACGCCGCGAGATGGGCCTGGTTTTCGGCGAGCATATCGAGCGCGGACGCGAGCGCGGGCTGGGCCAGAAGGCCGCCGTCCTCACGAGGGGCCCGAAACCGCCCGGCCTGAGTCAACGGCAACCTCCCCCGACAGTCAGTCCGGCGCGCCGGATCGCCTCGCGAAGGACCGACCGATAATGGGCCAGTCGGTAGTCGGCATCATCCAAGGCCCCGCCAAACGCCCGCGACTCATCCAAATAGATCAAAGGGACGGCGACTTCAACGATGGACATCTCGTGCCGGACCGCCTGGACCCACACTTCCAGGGGCATCGCGTACCCTTCATCGACGATGTCAAACAAGGCGAGCGCCGAGGCCCTGTACGCTTTGAAGCCGCAAAAGGCGTCGGTCAAACTCATGTCCAAGCATTCGTTCAGCCAGCCCGTCACCACACGGTTGATTTGGCGTCGGGCCTCGGGAGGACGTTGCTTGGGGTCGAAGACCGTGAGGTAGCGGCTGCCGGAGACGATGTCGACGCCGTCGCTCAACGGTCCGGCGATCTCGGGGACCCGAAAGGGCTCGTGCTGGCCATCGCAATCGAGAGTGACGAGGCCCTCGTAATCCCCTTCGAGCGTGTGCGCGAAGGCCGTCTTGAGAGCGGCCCCATATCCCCGGTTCCGTTCGTGGCGGATGACGTGGACGTTCGGAAACGCGGCGAGAAGCTCAGGCGTGCGATCGGTCGAACCGTCGTCCACCACCAACACGTCGCCCGGCGCATGGTCCACGATTGCCGAGAGCACCAGCTCAATCGTCTGTTCCTCGTTGTAGATGGGAATGGCGGTGAGAAGGCGCATGGGCGCAATCATGGACAAGAGGAACGGGTCTCGACGATTTCGGATTGTAGGCGAACGCCACTCGAAGTCAACGAAGCGGAGGGGGGCATTGTCCGCCCGACCCTCTCCGGAAGAACACGGAAATCCATCACAAGTGAACAATAGTGAAATATTGATAATCGAAAACGGCATCCCTGACGCGGGTCGTCCTTCGGGGTTGATCCAGGACAACACGCGCTCGCGAACGTTCCTTGAAGGGCCCGACCGCGGTGAAGTAAGATGACCCCGGTTTTCGTGAGGTTGCCTTTCATCCCCTCAAATGACCTTTTCTCCGGCGCCTCCGGGCGCTTTTCGTCCTAGGATCGTGGAGTCGCGGTCCTATGCAGGTCGAGTCCCCCGGAATCGCCGCATTCATGATGAGTCCCACCCGGCCGTTGGCCCGTCCCCTGCAGAGTCCGACGGTGAGGATTCGCGCGCACGGCGGCTGGTCCCCGCCGGACCTGATAGGGATCGTCCAGCATCGAGAACTGCTGCTGTCTCTCACCGACCGGGACGTTCGCGTCCGCTACAAGCAGACGGCCCTGGGAGTGGCCTGGGTCGTCCTCCAGCCGCTCTTGACGGCCCTGATTTTCGCGTTCGTGTTCGGGGTCGTCGCCGGCCTGGCGACGAACGACCGACCCTACCTTTTGTTCGCGTTCGCCGGTTTGATGGCCTGGAACACCTTCGCCACGACGATCAACCGAGTGGGCTATTCCTTGGTGGGCAACGCCCACATGATCTCCAAGATTTATTTCCCGCGGCTCATCTTGCCCCTTTCGTCGGTCTGTTCGACGCTGGTGGACTTCGGTGTCTCGCTCGCTCTGATGCTCCTGATGCTCGTCCACTACCGCGTCTGGCCTGGTTGGGGGGTCCTCTTATTACCCGTTTGGCTCACGATCTTGCTCATGATGGGCCTGGGCATCGGCCTGGTGGCCGCCTCCTTGATGGTGAAGTACCGCGACGTGGGGCACCTCATCCCGGTGGCCCTCCAACTCGGCATGTACATCAGCCCGGTGGCGTGGTCCACCTCGTTCGTCCCCGAGAAGTACCAATGGGTCTATCAGGTGAACCCGTTCTTCGGCCTTCTCGGGGCCTTCCGCTGGTCGTTGCTGGGGGAAACGGTCCCTTCGTCCTTCGCGCTCGCCTATTCCGGCCTGTTCGCGCTCGTCTGCATGGTGGTGGGCTTGTTGGTCTTCCAGGTCCAGGAACGGGACTTCGCCGATGTCATCTGACGCCGTCGTGATTTCGGCCCGGGACCTGGGCAAGTCGTACACGATCGACCACCTGAAGGCCCGGCCCACGAGCCTCCGAGAGGCCCTGCGTCATCGACTCCGTCACCCTTTCGGAAAGGGCCGACGGGAAAGGGAGTCCTTCTGGGCCCTGAAGGACGTGAGCTTCGACGTCCGGCGCGGCGAGGTGCTGGGCATCATCGGCCGCAACGGCGCCGGCAAGAGTACGCTGTTGAAGCTCCTGAGCCGAATCACGGCGCCGACGACCGGGTCGATCGACATTGTGGGGCGAGTCGCCAGCCTTTTGGAAGTGGGGACGGGGTTCCACCCGGAGCTCACGGGCCGGGAGAACGTCTATCTCAACGGGTCGATCCTGGGCATGCGCCGCCGCGAGATCGACCGCAAGTTCGACGAGATCGTGGAGTTCGCCGAGGTCGAGAAGTTCCTGGACACGCCGGTCAAGCGGTATTCGAGCGGGATGTACGTGCGCCTGGCCTTCGCGGTGGCGGCCCACCTGGACCCGGAGGTCTTGATCGTCGATGAAGTCCTCTCGGTCGGCGACGCGACGTTCCAGCGCAAGAGCCTTGGGAAGATCCGCGACGTGACCTCCGGCGGCGAGCGCACCGTGCTGATCGTCAGCCACAACCTGACGACGATCCACTCCCTGTGCGACCGCGTTATTTGGATCAAGTCCGGCAAGGTCTTCTTGGATGGCCCCGTCGGGCCGGCGATCGAGCAATACCTCAGCGAGGACCTGGGCCGGACTGAAAACGTCTTCGACGTGGAGGACGCGGAACGAGCCCACGTCAAGGAGACGGCCCTGCGGCTTCGTCGCTTGACCCTCAATGATGGTCGGGAGGTGCGGCACGGTGAACCCTTGACCGTCGACCTGGAGTACCGGACCGAACGAAACTGTGACGGTGTCGCTTTCGGGGCCTTCTTCTCGAACATCGAGGGGGGCCGGGTCATGTGTGTCGATTCCGACGTGCCCACCAGCGAGCGTTTCGACATCGCGGCCCACACGCAGGGCAAGATCACCCTGCGAGCGCATGAGAACCTGCTCCAGCCCGGGCGATACATCTTAGGGGCCGTCGCCCGCTCGGCCGACAACTCCCTCATCGATTACGTCCCCTCGTTCACCCAGATCGAGGTACACGCGGGGCCCAGCACGCCCCCAATCCTCGTGGGGCGGGCCAACGAGCAGTTGAGCGTGCGCTACCCGGTGGAGGCCCGACACGAAAACCGGCCGATCGACTCCCCGTGTGGCGAAGTGACGGACAAAGACATGACGGCGTTCGCCCACACGTGGCCCGCCGCTCGCGCGACCCATGATGCCGGCAATGGGCGGCACGCCGCGGGGCCTTCCCCGACCCAGGAACGGCCCGCCCCTTGTTGATCTTGACGACCTTCCACTCATCGTGGACCCGGAGCGAGACGGCACCCCATGCGGCGCACACGTGAGAGCATGAAGCGGCTTCTCTACGGCCTCTTGCGGAGACACTCCCAAGATTTCCGCGCGCGTACCGACCTTTTCGACGACTACTACGAGAAGCGCGCCGACTGGAGTTCAGGCCTCGGCCACGGAAACCATCTCCTTTACGCGATCGTCCGCTGCTTGGCGCCCGAGGTCGTCGTGGAAATCGGCAGCGCCCGCGGGAAGAGCACGTGCAGTATGGCCCTGGCCTGCAAGCACAACCTTAGGGGCAAGGTCTACGCGATCGACCCTCACGTCCCCAACGCCTGGTCCGAGTACGGAACGGCAGGCTACAACGAGAGCTTCCTCCGGGGGCGTCTGCGCGATTACGGCCTCTCGGATTATTGCGAAGTCATCAAGGACACGTCCCAAGCCGTTGGCCAGAGGTGGTCGCAGTCCATTGATTTCCTCTTCATCGATGGCGACCACTCCTATGACGGTGTGAAGGCGGACTACGAGCGGTTCGCCCCTTGGCTGCGCGAAGGCGCCCTTGTCTTCTTTCACGACACGACCTGGGACGAAGCAAGCTGGAAGGAAGTGAAGTCCACGATGAAATGCCCTGATGAGATGGGCGTGCCCCGCTTCCTGGGAGACCTGAAAAGCGCGGGGCTCCAATCCGTCACCTTCGCCCCGCTTCCCGGGATGACGATCCTCGACCCCAAGAAAGGCGGCTTCGAGTTTCCGCGTTGAGGCCAAGACACCCCACCCCACGAACAATCAATCTTGGGTGCCGATCACAAATCGGCACGCCACGTTTCCTCCGGGAACGACCGTGGCATCCCGCGGGTCCGGCCGTTGACATCATGATCAAGTTGAATTCCAATGGAAGAGTTGAAAGAGAATCCTGAGTTCATACGCCATTGGCCAACCTATTCCGACGCGACAATGACCGCCTTCATTTGTGTGGTATGCACTCATTCCAAGCAGTGAGGAACTGAGGAAGCTCCAACTCAGGAGCTCGGGAACGCGGTCGCGGCATGGGTTTGGGTGGTCGCTGAAGATGAGGGGGACGAGTCCTTGAGCGCGTCGAATTGGAAGGCCATCGTCTGGCGATTTCTACCGCCCAGCGTCCAAGACCATTATCGCAAAGCAAAGAATGAAAGGAAAAAACGACGGCTCTTCGGCCACCTCGCACCGATGGTGCCTCCCGAGTCCCTGATGCATGACGGGCCGGACACGTACGAGGAGTTTCACGCGGGCGGCCTGGAGTACCTGAAGATCCACAAGGACCTGTGCGGCCTGCGGCCCGACGAAGCGATCCTGGACGTCGGTTGCGGCATTGGCCGTAAGACGATCCAACTCACGGACTATATGGGCCCGCGGGGACGCTATGAAGGGACCGACCTCGTCAAGGCCGGCGTCGACTGGTGTACCGAGAAGATCACGAGTAGGTTCCCGAACTTTCGATTCACTCAAATTGATGTTTACAACAAATGGTACAACCCAACAGGTACGCAACGCGCCCGGGATTACCGCTTCACCTTCCCCGACGCGACCTTTGACCTCCTCACGATGGGTTCCGTCTTCACACACATGCTCCGTGAGGACATCGAGAACTACTTGCGCGAGTCCGCGCGGGTCTTAAGGCCCGGAGGGCGGGCCTTGATCAGTTGGTTCATCTTGAACGACGAGTCCCTCGGCCTCATCGCGTCGGGGCGTTCGACACTCCCGTTCACACACCAAGTCGATTCCGTGACCAAGACGACCAATCTCGAGACCCCGGAAATCGCCGTGGCTTTCGAGGAGAAGTTCATCACGGACCTCTACGCCGCGGCCGGTTTCACCATTCAGGCCCCGATCCACTTTGGTTCCTGGTGTGGCCGGCAACACTTCTATAGTTACCAGGACCTCGTGTACGCCGTGAGAAACTAGGCGAATCACGATGCGGGCGGGACCCCGGGTCAGCCGGGTGTTTTTATCAGCTCCGGAGGGGCGACCGTCTGTAGCCAGGGGTGAGCGCGGCGAGCACCAGGATTCGAGCGATCGGAGTTCCTTCCCTGGTGCCCCCTAACATGCCGCCCACCCGCGCTCGAGGTGCGCGTCGTGATGGTACGAACACCTTGTACCCGGGGCGGGGCCCGTCCACGATTGGGGCCGTTGTGGGACCTTTTCGAGAACGACGCCTTTTCCGAGGGACGACCCATCATGAACACGCCTCGCGGCCATTTCTTTCCTTCACTGAGGCGACGCGGCTTCCTCGCCGGCCTGGCGGGCGGGGTCGTCGCGAGTTGGGGCGCGGGCCGTCCTCAGGTGGGCCGGCCCAACCTGATTCGGGACGAAAACCGCAAGGCGGGCGCCCTCGACTGGCAACTCACCCGCGTTCGTGCCGATAAAGACGGGTTCCGCTCCCCCTGGATCGAAGGGTTCTGCTCACGACAAAGCGTGATGGCGGGGGAGTCGATCGACCTCTTCGTCTCCACCGACCCGCCACGGAAGTTCCAGATCGAGATCTTCCGCATGGGCCATTACGGCGGTCGAGGCGCCCGCCTGATGACGACGCTCGGCCCGTTCGACGGCAAGACCCAACCGACGCCGGCGCCCGGCGAAAAAAACCTCCACGAGTGCCTCTGGGAGTCGACCACCCGATTGACCGTCCCCGCCGACTGGCCCAGCGGCGTCTATTTGGGACGAATGACCACGCTCGTCGATCGGGCCATCGAGCCTTACTGGCAGAGCTACGTCGTGTTCATCGTCCGTGACGAGCGTCCCGCCGACATTCTGTTCCAATGCTCCGACAACACATGGCAAGCCTACAACCGCTGGCCCAACAATTACTCGGTCTACACGCACCCGAAAGGCACGGAAGGCCCCTGGGCCGACGTCAGTTTCGATCGCCCCTACGGCCGAGAGGCACAGTACACGGGCGTCGTGAACGACCCGCTCACCGTCGGCTCGGGCGAGTTCCTCCCCCTCGAGTTCCCACTCGCCTACTGGCTTGAGGAGCATGGTCACGACGTGACCTATTGTTCGAACAGCGACATGCTCACGCCCGATCATGGCAAAAAATGCAAGATCTTCATCAGCGTCGGACATGACGAATACTGGGACATTCGCCAATATCGAAGCGTGTCCGCGATGCGCGACGCGGGCGTGAGTTTGCTCTTCCTTTCGGGTAACGCGGTTTGCTGGGTCGCCCCTTATCGCGCCGGGCACGACGGCCGGCCGAACCGCATCTTTTTCCGCGGCGGGCCCTATGGCGCCGACAACGGTTACGCGAAGCTACGTCACGAGAAGAACGGCCCGTTTCCGGAGCGTGGTCCCGACGAGGGCCTTCTGATGGGTGCGCGGAACGTGGACCCGGTGAATGGCGGCGGTGATTGGGTGGTCTCGCGGCCGGACCACTGGATGTTCGCCGGCACGGGTTTGAAGAAGGGAGACGCCATTCCGGGGCTGATCGGCTGGGAATACCACGGTGAACCGGCCGACATTCCAGGATTGGAGGTCGTCGCTGGGGGGACGGCCTGGCAAGGGGGCGTGAACCCGCAACAATGGACGGCGACGATCTACCCGGGTCCCAAGGGGAACTTCGTCTTCAACGCGTCGACGATCTTCTGGGCCCAAGGGCTCTCCTCGCCGCCTGGGCACACGCTCCCCTGGTCGCACTGGTCGCGCCCGCACGGTCCCGACGAACGGGTCCAACGCATCACCAGCAACCTGCTGGAACGCGCGCTGGGCCGCGACCGTTGAACGAGCCAAGGCCGAGGCCCGAGCGACAACGTAAAAGGCCCGGCCGCCGAAGTGCGACCGGGCCGCCGTTGAGCAGTCCTCAGGAAGACCGCCCCGGGTTTCTCAGACGAGGCTCAGTAGGAGTCGGAAGAGATGACCTCGCTCCCCGCGAGCGTCACGAGACCGCGCAGGGTGATCACGTTCAACGACTCCTTGAGGAACCGCACACTGCCGTCACCCATGAGCACATTGGCCCCGCCGGGGTGGAACGAGAAGATCTCGTCGTTGTTGCCGGCGTTGTTGTTCTGGGCCCGCCAGGGAGGCGCCTGGTAGTGGTTGACTTCGCTCATGGGACGGAACTTGTTGTTGATCACGCCGGAGACGGTGAAGGCCCCGTCGGGCTCGGCCCAACGCCAGAATCGTCGCGCCGTGTTGCCGCCGTAGCCGAACGTCTGGGTGTTGAGGTGGCCGGCCGGGTAGGTCGGCGTGTTCGGTGGGAAGAAGGTGGTCTCCACGTTGGCCACGTAGCGGGAGTCGCGTCCGGCGTCTTCGGCCACGGAGATGGTGTTGCTCAGACCGTCGGTGCAGTCGGCCAGGCGTGTTGCGCCGAGCTTGAGCAAGCCCTCGGACATGGCGAGGTTGTTGCGGAACGGGGTGACCGCGGTCGAGCCGGTCTGACCGGTGCGTCCCAGGGGGTCGATGTTGGTCGTGGTCGTCGCGCCGTAGTCCTGCAAGCCGTAGCCGAAACGAAGGTTCGCCGGCAGGGACGCCTCGGCGGGGTCCAGGTTGTCGCGGCCGCCGGTCGACTCGCGAATCGACGAGGGGCAGAGGAACGAGGCGATCACGGTCCCGAAGGCCGTCTTGTTGGAGCCTGAGATGTGGTGATAAGGCAGGTCGAAGTTGATCGCGTTGTAGACCTGGGTTTGTTCCATTTGGGCGAGGATGCGCGGCATGAACCCCAGGCCGTCGACGAAAACGGTGACGGGCGCGGTCCCGGCGGGCACGGCGAAGTTGGTCCCCTGGCCCGAGGGCGGGAAGCAGCCGTTGGCGCTCTCGTAGTTGTGGGCGGCCAGGGCGATCTGCTTCAGGTTGTTCTGGCAGCTCGTCCGGGCGGCGGCCTCCCGGACCTTCTGGACGGCGGGCAGCAACAGCCCGATCAGCACGGCGATGATGGCGATCACAACGAGCAACTCGATCAACGTGAACGCCAGCCGCCGGCGAATGGTATTCATGGTGCCTCCGGGG
>CALLYK010000413.1 GCA_937858365.1 uncultured Isosphaeraceae bacterium
TTCGTTCACGCTCTTTGACAATCCGGGCTCGGTTTGTGTCGTTCGTGCGCGCCGAAGCGGGCGACGGGAAGGGCCGCATCCATGCCCTTGGGGCGGCCTGGGTTCAAGGGAGGCAACCGACACGATTTCGCCTCGTTCTAACCGACCCGTTCAAGATGGGGTCGGCGCGGACGATCAGAAGAAGCCGTTGTATGAAAATGTTTTGCATATAGAAACGTGAGCAAAATAAAATCTATATATTTTACCTTCCTTTCGAGGGGTGATCGGACACCGCGCCCAGCGTGACGGACGCGGGACGGAACGGCGGCGGCAGTCCCGGTACACTCAGGGGCAGCCGATAGACGCCGTCAACGGCTGTGATCGCCAGGGTGTCGGCATGGGGCCCGCACCAGGTCAGGTTCGAGGGCCGCTTGGGGGTCGCGAAGATGCCCAGAAGGCCCCCGTCCGGCCCGAGGACCCAAATGCCCTGGGCGACCGCGACATAGAGACGTCCGGCTTGGTCCACTTTCATGCCGTCGGGACCGCCCGGCCCTTCCGGGTCGAACGTGGCCAGAACGTCACCGCCCGAGAGCTCGCCGTTGGCCGCCACGTCGAAGCTACGAACGTGATATCGACCGGTGTCGCACACGTAAAGGGTACGTTCGTCGGGGGAGAAGGCCAGGCCGTTCGGCTTCTCGAAGTCGTCGGCCAGGGGTCGTGCCGCGCCGGTGTTGGGGTCGAGGGCCCAGACCGCTTGGAACGGGAGTTCCTTCTTGTCGGGAGTGACCCCGTAGGGCGGGTCGGTGAAGAAGATCGTCCCGTCCGACCGCGCCACGATGTCGTTGGGGCTGTTCAGCCGCCGGCCCTCGGGCGATTCCAGGAGGGTCCGCGATTCACCCGTCTCGGGTCGCCATTCCGAGACCCGCCTGCCGTTCTGCTCGCAGACGACGATGCTGCCCGAGGGGCCCCACGTTTGCCCGTTGGCGGCGCCTGTTTGGTCGCGGACGACCGCTGGTTCGCCGTCGAGGCCCAGCAGGTAGGTCCGTTCCGCCTTGATGTCTTGAAACAAGAGGGAGCCGTCCGGGAGTTCCAGGGGGCCTTCCGTGAAGAGGAAACCACGCGCCAGGAGGCTGAGGTCGCCGGGTCGCGTGAGGGCCGCCAGGCCGCGGTCGCGTAGGATGGGCGTCATGAAGGACTCGGGAAAGATGGCGCTCGCGCTCGCTTGGGTGTGTTGACGACGCGGACCTTTATGTTAGCCTAAAATCTCGTCAAACGGACAAGAGAACGCCAAAGCGGAGGGGACTGGTCGGGGCCTTTCCCACCCAACGTGCCACGACCGCCCTCGCGATCCTGGGGGGATGTGCCGATGCCGACGGACGCCGACAACAATCCGCGCCGTCAAAAGGCCGACGTCATGTTCCGGACCGGCAACGATGCCGCGACCAAGGGCAATGACGCATATGCGATCGACATGTATCAAAACGCCTGCAAACTCGTCCCTGACGAACTCGCTTATCGCAACGCGCTTCGAGGCGTGGAGCGTCGGAAGTTCGCCAACGACCCGTCCAAGGTGGGGCGTCTTGTCGGGGCCAAAAACCAGCCGATCCGCTTGCGGGCCAAGGCCGCGATGGCGAGCAAGAACTACTCGCAGGCCCTTCTCATTTGCGAGGAGGCGTTCGTCCACAACCCGTGGGACGTGGCGGCGTCGCAAATCGCCGCCGAGGCGGCCGTGAACCTGAGCATCCCCGCCGTGGCGATGTGGTTCATCGAATCGGTCTTCGCGCAAGCTGGTGACGACGACGGCTTTCTCCGCCAGGCGGCCGGCGTGTATGAACTGAACGAGGCTTGGGCCAAGGCGATCAACTGCTGGGAGCGCATCAAGAAGAACAAGCCCCACGACGAGGACGCGCGTAGCAAGATCAATGCCCTCTCGGCCAACGCCACGATCACGAAGTCGGGCCTCAAGCAGTCGATCGCCAGGTCCGACGCACCGGTCGAGCAGGGCCCCAGCCAGGCCGAAATGGAGGCCGAGGAACTCAAGCGAAACGCGCTGACTCCCGAGCAGCGCTGGGCCAAGCAGATCGAGGAGGACCCAGCCGACGTCCGCGCCTACGTCGAATGGGCCGACGCGCTCAAGTCGCGGGGCCGTCTCGACGAGTCGGAGAAGGTCTTGGCGAAGGGGGTCAAGGCCAACCCCGGCGAGCCGACCCTGATGCAAGCCCACGCCGACGTGCAGATGGCCCGCCTTCGGCGCGCGATCGAGGTCTGGTCCCAGAAGGTCAAGGAATCGCCCAAGGACGTCGAGGCCAAGGCCAAACTTCAACAATTGAACGACATGTTCCGCGATTACGAGCTGAAAGAGTTTCGAAGGCGCGTCGCGCTTCACGCCGACGACCCCGACCTCCGCTTCCAGCTTGGCCTGCGGCTCCAGCAAGGGGGCCAGCACAACGAGGCGATCGCCGAGTTCCAGCAGGCGCGCAACGACCCGCGCATGAAGGTCCAAGCCCTCATGGCCCTGGCGGTCTCGTTCGAGGCCAACAACGTGATGAAGCTGGCGGAAAGGAGCCTTCTCGACGCCCTCAAGTCGGCCGACACCGACGATACGGCGACCCTCAACGCCCTGCATTACCGACTCGGCCGGATTTACGAGTCCCAGGGCAACATCACCGAGGCCGAGAAGCACTACAACGAGGTCGCCAACAACGACTACACCTACGAGGACGTGGCCCAGCGCCTCCAAGAACTCGCCAAGGCGGAGTGACCCTGCGAGGGCGGCGGCGGGTCCTCATCTTCAGGTCGGTCGTGTTGATGGACATCCCCATCTGTCAAACACCCTTACGTTCTCAACTGTCTGATATCAAGGCTTCCTCACGGTCGTAAACACGTGCTTGACGATGGATCAGATAGCCGGCCGTGAGGTCATAGACCGCATGGACGATCATGGCGATCACGAGTGTGTCGCTGATGCCGACGACGATGTGAAAGACGGCCGCGAAGGCCGCGATCACGATCCCGCTCTTCCACCCTTGGTTCCAGTGGGCGAGCGCGAAGGCGACGCACAAGATCGCGGCCGAGCCCCAAGGGCTGCCGGTCGTGTGGTTCAGCAATTGCCAGCCGACCCCGCGATAGGCCGCCTCCTCCGCCACGCTCGCGCAGATGACGGCCGCCACGAACCAGGCCGCCTCGCCGGCCGTACGCGGGCTTCGCTGAAAGACCGATAGCCGCCGCCGCTCCTCTTCCGACCGGAGGCGTCGCGCGACTTCCCGAAGGAGCAAGCAAACCGCCAGGGCCCCAGCCCCGAGGCCGATTGCCGAGGCCATCTGATCGGGTGGTCGGAAAAAGGGAAATTCAAACGATGATCCGGTTAGATATGCAAACACGAACAAGAAAACTTGGCTGACGACCGCGCTGCGCCAGTAGTGTATCCGGGTCACGGGTCTTCCAGGCACGGAGCCGCGCAACCGTTGCGCGGTCCGCCATGCCGCCAGCGGCAAAAGCAGGAGCAGATAGAGGAGGAAGAACGTCCCAAGCAATCCAGGCCAACGCACGAATCTCGCTCCGCCAATTGGGGCACGACGCCCGCGGGCTGGTTCGGCCGCTCGACCAGCCTATCCGAGGACTGCTTGATATCAAAGGGCCGCGCGCCTTGGGTCCGGCCTTAGTGTTCCTGGGCCTCGATTTCGGGGCCTTGGGCGGGCGCCTTGCGGAGGAGGACGGTGCAGTCCACTCGGCCCTTGACCGGTTGCTCAAGGAGGAACGAATAGTCGTCGCCGCTTCGCTTATGGTCCCGATCGGCCAGAGGGGCGACAAAGGGACGATACCCAGCGGCCTTGACCTCGATGTACCATCCGTCGTAGATGACCTCTTGCCAGCCCCTGAGTCCCGTGAAACCGCCGAAGGCCCGGAATTCCGTCCAGAGCTTGACCTCGGCGCCATTGGGCCCGGTGCTCCCCGAAATCGAGGTGCCTTTGAGAGGTGTCGGAGGGACCAAGCGGACAGCGGCGTCGGGGACGGGCGCACCATCGTCTTCATCGCCAACGGCGACATGGAACTCGACGAACTTCTCGCCGTACCACTCGTAAGGGGACGGCCAGAGGAACCAACCGGCCAGGAGTGCCCCGAGCGCATACAAGAGGAACCGGAAGGCCCTGACTCGTCGCATGGGGTTGCGCCTTGGCTCAGCCTTGGCTCACAAGGGGAAAGGCGGGGCGTCGCGCCTCAGCGTCCCAGGCGGACGATGTCGGCCAGTCTCGATCGCGACGGTGTGCGCCAGGGTCGGGCGTAACGGGTCGATCGTTCGTCGGCCGGAGGCGGGGGTGCGACGGGCCGGTCGACACGCGCAACGGTCGTCTCCGGCGCAAGTGAGCGGAGCATTCGACCCGATGGGAAGATCGTCAGCGACGTGGCGTTGAGCGGTCGGACGCCGTCCATGATGGTGGTGTCGCGAACGACCGCTCGCGGGGGGGGCGTCGTCTCTAAGGCGTTTTGATATCTTGGTTCACGCGGTGTGAGTGCATGTGGTTCCGAACGGGCGAGCCAGAGCAGGTGAGAGACCTTCAGACCCGGCTCGACCGCCTTCATCAAGGCCACCAACCCAGCGAAGCAGGCCGCCGCGTTCGAGGACCCGCCGGAGACCGTGCCGTCGGTGAAATAGATGGTTGAGTCGTCGAGGAGCGTGTCGGGCTTGGGCCGGCCGTCGGTGGTTGGACCGATCGACGAGAACGGGCTGCCGTCGCCGACGGTGAGCACCAAGGGATGGTCGGCTGGCGGGAAGATCTCGGCCTGGCGGCTCGCGTCCAGGAACTCGACCGACTCCCGAGGAAGGCCACCACCGGGCGCGACATACGGCGGCTTGGACGCGGTCACCAGGACGCGCAGACGGTCTTTCGGCGTGAACCGGCCCGCTTTCCAGCGGGCACGGACGCGGTAGGCGACGTCCGATCGGCCCGGCAATTCCGGGCTGGCGGGCAGGTCTTCCAGCACCAATCGTTCGCGGGGGTTGCGGGTCTCGTCGGGTCCGGCGTCGCGCTCCCAGGTCACTTGCTTCTTCGTGGCCGACCCCACGAGCCGGCCCGTCCAGTCTTCCACGAAGAGGTCCAGGTCCTTGTCGGTCCCCGCGTCTTCCGCGTCGCGGTAGTCGTTCCAGGTGAGTGTCACTGTGACCGTGTTCTCATCAAGATGGTTGCGGAACCTCAGCGCAGCGATATCTCCCTTCTCTTTGAAGCGTAACTGGCCGTCGGGCAAGGGACGTACCGGACCTTGAAACACCGACCGGCCATAGTTACCGGCCGCGTTGATCCAAAGGATGCCCGCGGCGAGGGCCTCGTCCACGGCGCGATTGATCGGTCCGTGGCCGTCGCCGTTGCCGCCCCCTTCAAACGTGCCGCTGAAGAGGATGACATCCACGTGTTCCACAATGGCCCGGCAGATCGCCCGACGCAGCATCGTGGGGCCGTTCGCGTTGAGCAAGAAGAACTTGGGGCCCGCCGGACGCGAGCCCGTCACGGCCCATACGATCTGGGCCATCTCGCGGCCGTGATGATTGCCCGGTTCGAACCCCTTCTGAAATTCAGGGTCGCCCAGGTCAAAGGCGCGGACGAAGGCGGGGTCGTAATGCTCGACCACGACCGCGTTCGCCGGCAGATACGGTCGATCAGGCCCGATGCCTTCGAACCCCGAGTCGAGCACCGCGACCTTGAGGTCCTCGACTCGACGAACCATCGCGTAGTCGGGAAGCAGCCCGAGTCGCTTGCGCAGTTGATCGGCGTTGGCGACGCGCGACACTCGCGCAGGGACTTGCGCCCAAATATCGACAGCCGAAGCAAACGACATCAGGGTGACAAGCAACAGAAGTCGGCAACCGCGGATGGCCACCTTACCAGCAGCCCCAGCCAGGCCCGAAGCCGCCGCCCCAGCCCCAACCGCCGCCCCAGCGTCGGTACCAGACCTTGTCGACCTGCGCCGACAGGGAAACATCCGACGGCGCGGCGACGCTCAGCGGACCGGCCAGGACCTCGGCGGG
>CALLYK010000414.1 GCA_937858365.1 uncultured Isosphaeraceae bacterium
GACAGGCAAGATCGCCGCCGACGGCACGTTCAAGCTGACCACTTACAGCGCCGACGATGGGGCCGCCGAAGGGACTTACAAGGTCCGCGTGGAGCCCGTCTACGAAGAATTGGCCAAGGGCAAAAAAGGCGCGCCAAAAATGCCTTTCTCATCGAGGTTCACCGACGAGGACACGTCGGGCCTCACGGTGGAAGTCAAGCCCGGCGAGAACAAGCTCCCTCCCTTGCGGCTCGATAACAAGGCGCTTGTGAACCCCAATCAATTCAAAGATCGCGACTGAGCGGTCGCGGCTTTCACGGTCCTCCCTGTTTCGCTTTTTTCCTGGAGAGAGCGTCCATGTTCACTGTTCGTACTCATGTGTCCCCTCCGCGTCGCGGGGGGTTCACACTCATCGAGTTGTTGGTGGTCATCGCCATCATCGGTGTGCTCATCGCCCTTCTTCTGCCGGCGGTCCAACAAGCACGCGAGGCCGCTCGCCGCATTCAGTGCACGAACAACTTGAAGCAACTCGGGTTGTCCCTCGCGAACTACGAGAGCACCAACGGCTGTTTCCCGCCGGCTGGAGAATCGACCTTCTACGGGGTCACTCCCGCGATCACCCAGTTCGTGGATGGCGGTTGGAGCTGCCTGGCGCGCGTCTTGCCTTACATGGAAGGAGGGGCCTCGTACACGGCGCTGAACTTCAATGTGGACTACAACCACATCAGCGGGATGAACTACACCGGTTGCAGCACGGTCTTCAACGTCTTCCTTTGTCCGTCCTCGGTGCGGTCGCCAGGCGGCGGTCGCGACGCGGTGGACCCGAACGACCCGATCGCGGTCGCGCGGGGCATCGGTTACGGTGTGGCCGACTATGGCGCCACTTGCTACACCGACATCAGCCCGATCGGCGCCGCTGTCGGCAGTGGGGCCACTCCCTTCCGCGACAAGCCCTCGCGAAAAGACGGCGCGTTGAGACAGGGGAAGACCTCCATGGCCGACATCCTCGACGGCACGAGCAACACCATCACGATCGGCGAGGACGCCGGTCGCGATGCGCGGTTCGTCAGCCCCTATACCGAGTTGGACATGCTCGGTAAGCCCGGTGACAATGGTTATGCGTCCTACAACCCGCCGCGCCAAGTTCCCACGGGCAATCGCCGCTACTGGCGCTGGGCCGAGCCCGATGGTGCCTACGGGGTTTCCGGCGTGCCCAACAACAAGTTCCGGCCGATGCGCACCGAGTCCAATTATCCCACCTCGACGGTCGTGAACGGGATCGACGTGAAGGGGAACAACGCGGGCGCTAACGATGAACTCTTCTCCTTCCACCCCGGCGGTGTGAACGTCCTGCTCGGCGACGGCAGCGTTCGGTTCATCAAGGACACGATCAATCCCGTCACCCTGCGCGGGCTGGTCACGCTCAACGGGAGCGAGGTCATCTCGTCCGATTCCTACTGACATATCACGTAGCAATCCATCTTGAAGACGATGGCCGTGGACGGTCGGGGGGCCTCGCCCCGACCGTCCTTCCTTTTTGCCCAACGACGGCGCGAGGCGAGACGCGTTCTGATACGATCGGACTTTCGACGGACCCGCCCATTCTCATTCGCGGGGACCGGAAGGAAAGGCCGGCAGATGCCACGACCTTGCCGACGCGGCCCGAACCTCGCGGCCGCTTTGACCATGTTTGGGGCCTTCGCCCTCGGCCTGACGCGACCTCTCTCGGGGCAGGTCTCGCCGCCCTTGGTCGGCCGCTGGGACGTCATGGAATCGGGGCCGGGCCCTTCGGCCGGCTTGGCACACCTTGACGTGCGCGTCGTGGCCGGCACGACTGACGCCACCGTCACGGTCGTTCGTCGCGACGAAAACGGCGCCGAGAAGGTTTGGGGCTCGTCCAAACTCACGCGCCTGCGCGCCGAACCGATCATGGTGGGAGACTGGATCGACGGCCCGGTGACGATCCGCTTGGTGCTGCGCGGGGCCGAGGAGGGTCGTTTGGCGGCGGTCGTGCGGGTGCGTGACCGGCAGCGGCCCTGGTCGGTCCCCGAGCGTGTGGGCGAATGCCGGCTCGTGCGCCACGAGGCGCCACGAGGCCAGGCGGACAACGCCCCGCTTGTGACTACTCCGCCTGCCCGACCGGTCAGCGAGCGCGCGAGTCTGTTCGTCGTGGCCGCTGACGGCACGGGGCTGAGACGGGTCGCCGGTCCCGAAGGGTTCGTCCGCGCGGCCCATCCGTCGTGGTCGCGCGATGGTAAGAAACTGGCCTTCACCGCGTTCGACGCGACCGGTCGCGAGCCCTTGGTTCGGGTCGTCTCGGCCGAAGGGGGCGAGACGCGCGCGGTCGCCTCGGGGATCGCGCCGACATGGTCGCGCGACGGCTCGAGGCTGGCTTACGTCGCCAGCGGTAAGGCCGATTTCGCCACCGACTGGGACCGACCCGGACGCAACGACGAACGCATCGAGGCCGTGCGTTTGGAAGGCCCGGGAGCGGGGCAGGTGGAGGTCCTGGCCAGCGGACTCTGGCCGCGATGGTCGCCCATCGACGATCGCCTTGCCTTCACGTCGCGTCATGAATCGAACTGGGACGTTTTCGCGCGCTCGGCGGACGGCATGAGCGTGCTCCGCCTCACCGACGACCCCGCGACCGACACCTTCCCGATCTGGACCGCCGACGGCCGATCGCTGATCTTCCTCTCGGATCGTCGCAACCGATGGGCCCTGTACAGGGTGTCGGCCGACCGCCGCGACCAAGCCGAGCGCATCACGGACGACCACGCGCGCGAACAGCGGCCGGACCTCGCCCCCGACGGCAAGACCATCGCCTACAACGAGAACCGGCCCAACGGCCGGATCATGCTCCTGGACCTGGTGCGAGGCGAGACTAGGCCCCTCCTGGGACCGTCCTTCGGCGACCGAGACCCGGCCTGGTCGCCCGACGGCGACAAGGTGGCCTTCGCCAGCCGCCGCTGAAGGGCGGTCGTTTTCAGTGATTCTCCGCCTTTTCGGTGTTAGAGTGGGAGCGCGTCGTGGAAAGTCACACCCATTGGTGAGTGTCGCGGATGAGCTTGCGTCCCCCTCGGCAATTCGGCCGCTACCGAATCCAGCAGGTCCTGGGTCACGGGGGAATGGGCTCGGTCTTCCTCGCTCACGACGGCCGACTCGATCGCCCGGTCGCCCTCAAGACGCCCCGAGAGGACGGGCCCCTGACCGGGGACGCCCTGCGGCGCTTCGAACGCGAGGCCAAGGCCGCGGCCACGCTGCGCCACCCCAATCTCTGCCGAATCTACGATGTCGGCGAGTTCGAAGGCATCCACTTCTTGACAATGGAGTTTATCGAGGGGGACCGCTTGGCCGACTTCGTCGCCCAGTGCGGGCCCCTGGACCCGAGGACCGCCGCCGAACTCGTCCGTCTCGTCGCGCTGGGAATGGCCGAGGCCCATGCCAAAGGGGTCACACATCGGGACCTCAAACCGTCGAACATCATGATCGACGAGAATGGGCGGCCGGTCGTCGTCGATTTTGGGCTGGCGCGACGCGATGTCGCCGACGATCGTCGTCTGACCCCGACAGACACTTTCTTGGGAACACGCGCTTATGCGTCGCCCGAGCAATGGCGGTGCGACCCGCGCGACGTGGGACCGGCCAGCGACATCTACTCGCTAGGGGTCGTACTTTTCGAGTTGTTGACGGGGCACGTCCCGTTCCCGGGCCCGACGCCGGAGAACCAGATGCATCAGGTCCTCACGCAAGAGGCCCCGGCACCTTCGACCCTCCGACCGTCGGTGGACCCGAAGTTGGACGTCGTCTGCGGCAAGGCGATGGCAAAAGGCCCGGAAGGACGCTTCCCGACCATGACCGCGTTCGCGGAGGCCCTGGAAGGGTGGTTGCGAACCGCGGGGACCGTGCCGCCGCTCCCGTCGTTGAGCAAGCGCGGTACAGCGGCGACCACCGTCCAGCGACCCGAAGAGGCCCCTCGACCCTCGCCGCCGACCCTCATCGAAGAGGTCGCCTCGGTGAGACCTCCCCCAATCAAGAAGGCGGAAGCAAATTCGGCCACCTTCGGCGGCGTGGTCCAGCGCGTCGAGACCGTGGTCGGCCTTCGGGGTCGTCGCGCCTGGGCGATCGCCGCGGCCCTCGCGCTGCTCGTCCTCGCCGCGCTGCTTGCTGGGAGACTCAAGAAGGAGGTCCCACGCGAAGACGATTCGACCGCCTTCTCGACTGGGCCGCCGGGTCCTCCGACGGCGCCGAGCGAGCCGGGCGGGATGACCGTCACCCGAGCGCGAGGCGACGTCTTGAACGTGGTCCGCGAGGCGGCCCACGCGGGGGCCGCGGTCGTCGGGTCGGTGCGTGCCGGTCAGGGCGTGCGTGTGCTCCGCGAGTCGGGCGATGGCGGCAAGTGGCTCCTCATCGCGAACGAGGAAGGTCGCGAAATCGGCTGGATATCCCGAGAGTACTTGGTCCCCCTGGAGGGGGCCTCACGCGAATGAGAAAGAGGTGACGCGGATGCCGCGATGGAACGTCGGGGGGACCCTGGTCTCGTTTCTCATCACGGTTTTGGTGGGGACGGCCCTGGCCCAAGAGCCCGGGAAGAGGAAGGGCGCTTCCGTCCCGGACAGGGCCTCTAAGGGCTCGTCCGGGTCGCAGGCCACGCGTTCGGTGAAGGTCAAGTACGGATCGATCGTCGAGGCCGAGTTCACCGAAGCGGGGCAGCTTCACGAGTACAAAGTGGAGACCGCCCCCGGCGACCGGCTGAACCTGATCGTGCGGCCGGTGGGTGAGACCTTGTCGACCTCGTTGGGGCTCTTCGACCCTTCCGACAACATCATCGCGATCGACCCGCCGAAACGGTTCCAGGGCGGGATGGACAAGACCAAGATCGGAGGGGGTGGACTCTCCAGGAGGAGTTTCCTAACCAGCGCCGACGTGGGCGCCATGGCCAAGACGCCCGCCATTGAGACACCGGCGCTTTCGGCGCGAGGAGGGCATACGATCCTGGTGACAAACGGTTCTCGTGGCGGCGTGGGCGTGTATCAATTGTATGTCGGCGCGACCCTGCGTGATGGCACCGAGATCGAGCCTGGCGGCGGGGCCGAGGAAGCAACCCCTGCCAAGAAAGGCGCGTCGGGCACGGGCGCTCCCGCGGCCTTCAGCGGCCGGGGTTTTCCGGGCCTGCCCCCCGTGGACTTCGCCGACGCGATCGCGATCGACCTGCCCAACGACGGCGTCGCGCGCGGCGGCATCAACTCGACCCGGGACAACGTGGTGCGTGCCTTCAAGACGGCGCCCAAGGGGAAGTCGGCCTACGACGTCACGCTCACGCGCACGAAAGGGACCTTTCCACTCGGTCTGGTGGTCCTCTCGAACTCGAACGCCATCCTGGCGCAAGCGACATTGATGGCCGGGTCGCAAGTGACGACGAGACTGACGTTTCCGGGAGGACCGATCACGATCGGCGTCTATCGCCTGGACTTCGGCAAGGACCCAGGCACCGGGCCCACCGAGTTCGAAGTGAACCAAGGTCGCGCCTTGAACCCAGCGGACCATCGCCTCGATCCACGTTCTCAAGAGACGACGAAAGGATCAAGCGGGCGCTTGGAGGATCTGCTTCCACTTGTTGGGGACCCCTCGATAGGCCCCCATGTAGGTTCGCTCGAGCGGCACGTTGATGTAGGTCCAAGGGTCGAGGAAGAGGGGCATTTCGATGAGTTCTCGACCGGGCGCGGTCCCATCCAGATAGAGTTCGGTGGTCGGGCCCGCGTTGAAGGCCGAGAGGGTGAGCGGCCGTTCTCGGGCAGGCCGACCTTCTCGCCGCAGAGGTCTTCCCAGATCGCGTCGGGGATGCCGTCGGGGTCTCGAACGCCGGGCGGGAAGAGGTCCACGATTAGGAGATGGTAGCCGCGCTGGATGGCCCCGACCGCCTTCTCCACGAACGAACGAAGAGCGCCCGCGCCGGCCTTGTTGCCCGGCGAGACCAGTTCGATGAGGGCGACGACGCGGTCTCCCGAGGCATGTCGAATGACCAGCGAGCGCTGTTTCGCCGTGTAACGCCCCGCCTCGGTGCCGGCGACGCGTTGGATCTTGGGCGGAGTGGTCGCCAGGGCCAGGCCCCCCGAAGCGGTGCCGGCTTCCGGCAATACGGGGTCGAGTGATTGCGGGGCGAGGACGTCGGGCCCCATCGGGCCGATCAACTGTTCGGCTTGGGCGTAGTAGCTCGCCGGCAAGAGGCCGTCGTTCAGGGAGAGGCGCAATTCGGCGATCCAGGCCACATGGAAGTCATGCCAAGTGCCTGCCTGGACTCGGGCCCAATCGTGAACGGGCATGGGGGCCTCCCATGTCCCATGTTACCCGCCGGGACGTCCGATCGGGAACACTCTACAAGGAGTCAGCAATAATATAATCACATAAGAGTGTTTAAGAGATCATTTATTGATTGGTTGACCGAAATTGGCGCATGGCCTCGTAGGCCCCGATGGCGACGCAGGAAGAGAGGTTCAGGCTGCGGGCCTCGGGTCGGACCGGGATGGTCACGACACGTCCGTGGTGCCGGGTCAGGAGCGCGCTCGGCAGGCCTTTCGACTCCGAGCCGAAGACCAAGGCGTCACCGACTTGATAGGTCACATCAGTGTAAGTTTGACGATTCGTCCCGGTCTCGAAGAGCCAAATGCGGTCGGTCTCGAGGGCCGCCTCCACGTTGCGTGGGTCGTCCACGACGGTCCAGTCGAGGTGTTCCCAGTAGTCGAGGCCGGCGCGGCGGCGGCGGCGGTCGTCCAGGTGGAAGCCGAGGGGCCGCACGAGCCAGAGTTTGGCCCCCACGGCCACGCAGGTCCGGCCGATCGCGCCGGTGTTGGCGGCGATCTCCGGGTTCACCAGGACGATGTGCAAGGGGGGCGAGGGGCCTGGTTCAGTCGCCATCGAGAGGCTGCTGGTTGTAGAGCTTCCAGTAACTTTCATATCGGCACGCGGCGATCTCGCCGAAGCGTAGGGCGGCCTTCACGGCACAGTCGTGTTCGTGCGTGTGTGAGCAGTCGGGGAACCGGCAATTGGCCGCGTAGGCGCGAAACTCGATGAAGTGGTCCGAAAGCTCGGCTGGTGCCACGTCCCAAAGCTCGAACTGACGCAGGCCGGGAGTGTCGACGACGTAGCCGCCTGAGTTCAACCGGATCAGCTCGGCGTGGGTGGTCGTGTGTTTTCCCTTGCTCGTCCAGTCGGAGACCTCGCGCACGCGGAGCTTCAAGTCGGGCTGGATCGCGTTGAGGAGCGAACTCTTGCCAACGCCGCTCTGACCTGAGAGGGCCGTCTCGCCGCGCGAGAGCACCTCGCGCAGACGGTCGAGGCCGCGGCCGTCGCCGGCCGACGTGGTGATTGTTTCGTAACCGAGTTGCGCGTAGAGACCGATCACCCATTGGTAGTCGGCCATATCGACAAGATCGGCTTTGTTGAAGACGATGATGGGACGCACGCCCCCCTTCTCGGCCGAGATGAGGTAGCGGTCGATGAGCGGGAGTTTCAACCCCGGCGCCTCCAGGGCCGAGACGATGAGCAATTGGTCGACGTTGGCGACCAAAACGTGCTCGCGGAGTCGGTAGCCACGTGTGATCGTGCCGTGGCGGGCGTCGACCTTCTCGATGAGTCCCTCGTCGGGTCCTCCCGGACGGAACCAGACGCGGTCCCCCACGGCGACGATGTTGCGGCCGTCGATGGCGAGGGTCTTGAGGATGCGTCGCACCGAGCAGCGGAACTCGCGGCCGTCGTCGGTCTGGACGATCGAGAAAAGCCCGTGAATGCGAAGCACGCGACCGGCAAGGCACTCGGTCAAGTCCACGGCGAGTGAGCCGAGGGCGTCACCGGGTGTCTGAGCGTCGTCATGGACCTCGGTGACCACCGTGCGATGGCGTGAGAGTTCACCCTTGGCGCGGACCCGTTCACCGGTCGACGACTCGGGGCTGGGCCCTTCGGCGCCTTGGTATTGGCTGGTCAGGTCGTTGGCACGCGTCCGCTTCTGGCGGTTCTTCTTGAAGGCGACGCGGACCTTTTTCTTCTTGGCCACGAGAGGCCGTCTCCGGGTCGATGGCCGAAGTCCCCAACTCAAGCTATGCCGGGAGGTTGCCCGGAGTCAACGCGAGGTGGCGGCGGGGCGGTCGCTTGCCTCGGCCGCCGGAGCGACTTACCATGCGCTAGTGGGACCGCGAACGTCTCGGGCCGGGGATCGGCTGAGGGGCTGGTCTCGTCTCAAAGGCCGGCGTGGGCCGGGAGGAACGCGAGGAACGATCGGAGCGAGGGGCACGACATCGCCGCGTCGCGTCGGCCCTTTTTTCATGTCTTGACGCGGAAGTCCCGTCGGCGGGCGCGTTCCGTTGTCCGTCGGCATCACGGTCTCGTCTCAACCGGAGTCGTAGCGATGGAGATGGTCCACGAAGTGACGGCCAAACTCGAAAACAAGCCCGGGCGCCTGGCCAAGATTTGCTCGGCCCTGGCGCAGGAGAAGATCAACGTACGGGCCCTGGTGGTCATGGACAGCACCGAAAGGAGCGTCTTGAGGCTGGTCTCCGACCAGCTTGACGCCACGCGCAAGGTGCTCACTGGCCTTGGGACGGCGTTCGAGGTGGCGGACGTTCTGGCCGTTGACATGGAGGACCGCCCCGGGTCGCTCGCGCGCGTGCTCGAGCGACTCGCCGAGGAACACATCAACGTCGAGTACGCCTACGTCTCGGCGGCGGCCGGCCCCGGCCGCTCCCTCGGCATCTTCTGCACGTCGAACCCCAAGAAGGCCCAGCAGGTGCTACAAGAGGCCGCCAACAACTCGGGCCGCGATTCGGGTGGCCGTCGGCCTTTGCACGTGCGTTGATCAGGCACGTGGCCGCCAAGGGTTGGCGGGCGGGTCCTTATGAGTACCCGCCCGCGCGGCCTCCAGTTTGATTGAGGCGTTCCAGAAGGCGGACGACGGGGCGGAGATAGCCCACCGACCGCGCGATCCAATCAAGTTCGCGGTCGGCCCAGGGGATCGCCTCGACCGCCTCAGGACGGGCCAGTTTGCCTTGCTGATAACCGGTCTCGCACTCCCAGGCGATCGCCACGACGGCAGCCAGAGAGGCTGGTCGCAAGTCGGGGAAGTGGGCTAGCCACGAGCGGTCGAAGATGGGTAGGTCGTAGGTGCGCGGGTGCATCTCGATCGAGAGGTTCAACTCGGGTCGGGCCTTCGCCAGAGGCGCCAGGATGTCAGGGAAGGGAAGGGCGCCGCCACCGATTGGCCTGGCCTGCCAGCAAAGCCCGCGGGGAGTGAAGGCCAAGACGGCGTCCTTCAAGTGCGTGCAGACGACCCAAGGGGCGAGCCGTTCGGCCGCCTCGACTGGGTCTTCCAGTCGCATCAAGAGGTTCCCTGTATCCAAGGTAACCGCGGCGACGTCGCCAATTCGATCAACGAGTTCGAGAAGTTCGGACACGGTCAGGTCGGCGTGCGTCTCCAAGGCGATCCGCACTCCCTGTTCGCGAAGCGTGGGCGTGAGGGCCTGGATCACGGCGGCCGTGGCGGCGATTTGGTCCTTCCAAAGTGTGTCGGCCCGAAAGCGGTCGTGGCGGTCGCCAACATAGGCCCGCGCATGGCGGCAACCCAAGGCGGACACCGCGCGAACCTGACGGGCCAGGGCGCTCGCATGATCGCGTACGCCAATGCTCCTGCCCGCCAGACGCGACTGCCTCACCGGATTAGGGCAAGAAAGGCCCACTTCCACGTAGAGTCCCATCGCGTCGGCACGGCGACGGAAGTCGGCCAAGGAGGCGGGACGCAGTTCGGCGTCGATCGCGGTTGGGTCGAGGAACTGCAAGCCATCTAGGCTGTGTTCGCGGGCGAAGTCGAGGGCCGCCGGCGCCGAGAGACGCCGATGGTCGATCGTGTAAACATCCAGGCCAATTCGCATGGCGACCTCCCGGCCCCGGAACGTGCGGGGCCCTGGCCCTTGAGCCTAGCACAGCCGGGGCCGGATCGCTCCGGGCAGTCGAGGAAGAACTGGCCATGAAGGCATTAGTCGGCGCAAATCGTGACCCCCAAAGGCCGCGCCACGCGAGGGGGGCCGACCAGGAAAACGCGTGTGGAAAATATGAGGGCCGCAGGGTTGACGACCGCCGGAAAGGCTGCTATTTCTATCCCCCGTGACGCGGCCAACTCGATCAGGCAGCGCCTTCGGGTCCGTTCCTTTCGGCCTTCGTTCTCTCCCCCCCACTACGTTGTGTTTCGTGTCCTTTTTGTGGTTTTTTCGCGCCCATCCTTCATCTTAAGGGTGCTCACGCTTTTTCATGCGAACATAAAGGTGTCGATCTGGTCCCGCCAAGGATGAGCGGGCTAGGTTCGTACCCTTGCGAGGTTGATGCGCCTCGACGGGCAAATCATCCTCGTTCGTCGTCCGATCATGGGTCGGGTCGTAGCAGGATGCTGCGCCTCCTGTTTGGTCGGAGGAGCTCCCCGGTGGGGCCTCCCCTGCTCTGTCCGTAGGAGGGGCCCCACCAGGGGAGACAAATCGAGGCCCTTCAACCTGACGAGGTTGAAGGGCCTCTTTTTTTTCCGCGAAGCATGAGTGTCTTTGCGGTCCTCGGCAAGAAAAGAAGAGGGGCGTTCCATATGCATACAGGAACTTGATTGACTCAAGTCCCTGGCGAGTCATCGATTAGATGTGACTCGCTCCGACTCAAGAACGTCATCCTCTCCTCGACGTCGCCCGATCAGTTCAGGAGCTCCTTGCCCTGCCGGGGGTCTTTCTTGATGACCTTCAGGTCCGCCCAGAACCAATCCTGGCCGTCGTCGCCCAGGAGTTGGTCCACGCTCGTGTCGTTCCTGACGGTTGAGTTGTCGAGCTGGACGCCTCGGTAGCCCCTCAAACCTTGCCGGAGGTTGGCGACCCGGGTGGTGTAGGACGTGGCCGAGGGGAGGTCGGTCCTGCCCCATTCCGCGGCGATCGCGGCGAGGGCCAGGTCGTTGGCATCGAAGGAGGTCGTGCCGCTGAAGAGCAGGTCATCGTCGGCCCCGCCCGAGATCCGGTCGGCCCCCAGGCCGCCGATGAGGACGTCGCGACCGCCTTCGCCGTACAAGAAGTCCGCCCCATCACCACCGAGCAAGAGATCATCGCCGCCGCCGATCGGCGCTTGACAACAAGTTCTGGTGACTACCACTCCACCAGGCGCAAGCTCTTTCGAATCGATCGCTTCTGCGGGTCGATATCCTACTTCGGCCTTGCGGCATTCGGCTCGCCAGATCGCCCGATCTATTTCAGCGAGTGGATTCCTGACTTCATACGTCGAACGACTTGGAAGTCGCCGCGTGAGTTCGCGTTCACATTCCGCAGCGAACTCGCGAACCGAGTTGGCGCGCGCCTGCTACGTGAGCACCCGAGCGGGTTCCACATTTGCGGGTACGACGAGGAGAATCGTCCCGAGTTCTGGTTCATTTCGAACATCAGGCGCATGGATGGGTGGAACTACTCAGAGCTGAGCGCAGTCTATTCTGAGCCCGAGCAGCATCTCGACCGGGATGCAGACGCCTTTGGAATGGATGTTGAGACGGGCTCGGCCCCAGAAGGCCGGGTGCAGATCTACAGGAACGGAGACTTTCGTGGCCACGTCCTCGTCTCGGATGCGCTTGATCAAGCTTTCGATCAGGCCCAGCCGGGCCTCGTCGATGCCGGTCGCGTCGTAGTAGGCCAGCACGCCGAGGGTCGCCTGCGCCGTCTCGCGCGCGTAGAGCGATTTGTCGACGCCGGGATTGCCCTTCTCGTGGCCGAGGCTC
>CALLYK010000415.1 GCA_937858365.1 uncultured Isosphaeraceae bacterium
TGCCGAGCGGTCTCACTCGAAGACGATCGGCTCGGGGCAGAATCGCTTCAGTTTCTCGGGGTCGATCTCGATCCCCAGGCCGGGGCGGGGGGGGATTTCGAGCAGCCCGCGGGCATCCAGCCGGAACGGCTCGGCGGTCAGCTCGTCGATGTAGGCGCAGGGGGTGAGGTACTCGACGTAGCGGGCGACCGGGATCGCCGCGGAGAACTGCAGGTCCGCGGCCAGGCCGACCGCCGTGTTCCAGCCGTGGGGGACGACCTGGACGTTGTGGTCGAAGGCGTTCCAGGCGATCCGGCGCGACTCGCTCAGGCCGCCGTTCTTGGTGCAGTCCGGCTGCAGGATGTCCACGGCGTGGCGCTCGACCCAAGGGCGGAACGACTGCCGGCGCGTGAGCACCTCACCCCCGGCGATCGGTACGGGCGAGACCTTCGTCAAGGCGACGTAGCCGTCGATGTCGTCGGGAGGGAGCGGTTCCTCGAACCACGTGATTCGGTAGTCGGCGAGCATCGCGGCCGTGTTGCGGGCCCAATTCCGACCGTGGGGCCAGAACTGCTCGCTACCGCCTGCGTCCACCATCAAGGCCACGTCGTCGGGTACGGCCCGCCGGGCCGTCCTCACCAGCAACTCGTCGAAGGCGCGGTCGCGACGGCCGAAGGGCCGCCAGCCCATCTTGATCGCGCGGAAACCGCGCGCCACCACACTTTCCAGGTTGCGCTGAAGGGGCCCCGGCTCGTCGAAGAGGATCGACCCATAGGGCTGAATGTGGTGGCGATAGTCGCCCCCCAAGAGGCGCGAGACCGGCTGACCGCAGGCGCGACCCATCAAGTCCCAAAGGGCGATGTCGATCCCGCTGATCGCGTGCTCGACGGCCCCTCCGCGCCCCTGCCAGAACGTCGATTGCCGGAGCGTCTCGCTCACGCGCTCAGGCTCGACGGCTGACTGACCCTTGAGCAAGGGCCAGAGCAATTGGACCGCCCCCGCGACGAGTTTCCCCGACGTGAAACAACTCCCCAGACCGATCAACCCTTCGTCCGTATGAACACGCAAGAGCGTATGAAGGTCTTCTTGCGGCGCGTGCCCTTGGGGCCAGCCGCCGTCGACGGTCGCCCCCGTCAGCGGCAGCACCTCGATGGATTGAATCCGCATGGGACGACCCCGCCGCGTTGAGGAGGTTGACTCTCGCCGCCATCTTCTCACCGTCCGCGCGTGTTCGCCAGGTCCCGGAGGTCGCGGGCCATCGCGGCGAAGGGGGCCCCCCAGTCCCCCGCCTCAACCTGGCGATAAAGACGCATCGTGGGGTACCAAGGAGAGTCGTTCCGGTGCAAGAGCCAGCGCCAGTCGGGGACCTTGGGCAAGGCGACCCAGACGTTCACTCCCAGTCCACCCGCCAGGTGCGCGATCGCCGTGTCGCAGGTCACCACCAGGTCCAGGCCCCGCATCACGGCGGCCGTATCTTCGAAGGAGGCCCCATCCAGGTCCAGGCGCGGGCCCCAATCGATCAGGTTGAGCGAGGGACCAACCGACTCGGCCTGCTCGGCCCCAGGACCTTTCTGGAGGGACACCAAGCGAACTCCCGGGACCTTCGCCAGCGGCCCGAAGGCTTCGAGCGGTATCGATCGCTCCGCACCACGATACCCTTTTGGGTCGGCCCACCAGGCGACCCCCACGCGCAGGCCGTCGATCGCCGCGAGTTCGTCGGCCCAGTGTGCAGTTCGTCCCGCGTCCGCGAAGAGATACGGGACGCTCGCGGGGACACTCGCCAAGCTCGTGCCCAGAGCGGCCGGCAAGCTCAAGAGGGGCACGTGGGTGTCGAAGCCGGCGACGAAACTCCCCATCGGCATCAGACGATCCACCCCCGAGCATCGGCCCAGCAGGGGCAAGAGCGAGTCTCTCGCGACGAGCAGGACCTCGCGAACACGCCGCTTCGCCCAAGGTGCGAAGCGGACGAATTGAAGCACGTCGCCCAGCCCTTGCTCCGTGTAGACGAGAAGCGTTGATTCCGGGAGCGTCTCGCCGCGCCAGAGCGGTTGTGAGACCTTCAGGGGTTGAAAGTCGGCGCACGACCAGCGCCATTCGTATTCCGGGAACCCCCGCGCCAGGTCCCCCATCAAGAGCATCGCCAGCGAGCGGTTGCGATGGGCGTCGGGATCGTCGGGCGCCCGTTGGACGGCCCGGTCGTGACAGACGAGGGCCTCGTCCAGTCGCCCCTGCTCTGCCAGGGCCAGGCCGAGGTTGCTCCAACCTCTCAGCGAATTCGGGTCGAGTTGGATCGCCCGCCGATACGCGGCCTCGGCCTCTTCGAGACGTCGTTGATGAAAGAGCGCGATCCCGAGGTTGACATGGCCCTCAGCGGCCTCGGGGAACCGCGCCAGGAGCGACCGCGCGGTCGCCTCGGCTTCGTCCCAGCGCGCCAGGAGGCGGAGGGAATTCCCGAGGTTATGCCAAGGAGGATACAGGGCCGGGTCGAGGGCGATCGCTTGTTGATACAAGACAATGGCCTCTTCATGGCGCCCCTGGTCGGCGACGGCCGCCCCCAGGTTCCCGAGTGCGGAGGCGTGCTCCGGTACGCTCTCCAGCAAGGCGCGATAGATGGCCTCGGCCTCGGGATGGCGGCCCGCTTGATAGAGGCGGTTCCCTTGTTCGAGAAGGTCTTCCATGTGGGTCTTGGCCGTGACAAGGACGACGACTCAGGTCCGTCGCGCAGGATGCCTGAAGGGGCCTTCCAGGTCAACCGGCCCGCCTTCATCTTCCCGGCGCTCCGTTGCTTCAAGGCGCCGGTCGTTCTAGGATCGGGGAATTCCCAGGGTCGTCGGCGACCTGGGGTGGTCGTGGGAAGGCCCTTCGGGACCGAGGTCCCGGTCGAGGCTTGACCGCGACCCAAGGCGCGGTGGGGCCCGTTCCGATCGCGAGGCGAAGGTCGGGCCCGCACGACGCGAGAGGAAGCGGTTGCATTGACCAAGGAACTCTCCGTGCTCGGCCACGTTTCGATCGCATACGTCAGTTGGGTCTGGCCCTTGCTCTTGGGCCTTGTGGCCCTCCGACCGAAGGGCGGGAAGGGCGCGACCCCGACCGAAAACGCACTCCCGGCCACGGTTCGACGCGATGGTCTTTTCCCAGCGGGCACCTCTCGGGCCCTCCTCCTCTTATTCGGGCCCGAGGTCTGCCGGTCCAGGTCAGACCGGCCTGGTCTCACGGGTCCCGTCCCTTGGGATCGGGGGCGGTCCGCGTGTTCGTTCCGGAGTTGACGCGCCGTTCCTTCTCGCCCGTCCATTGATCGCCACGCCGGGACCGCCGATAGGGGACTAGCCCAAGGTCGCAGGTTGAAAGGTGGGCGGTGTGTTGCCGATGATCGAGGGGATGGTCTTGGGCTTGGCGATTGGGGCGCTCCTCGCCTTGGCGGCCTTTTGGCTCCGCTCGCGCTCGGGGGTCGCTTTGGCCAGGACCGAGGCCGAACGCATTCTCGAGACCGCCCGCGCCAGCGCTGATGCGACCCGCAAGGAGGCCGAACTCCAAGGCAAAGAGGAAGCCCTGCGCCGACGCGAACAACTGGAACGAGAGGCCGAGGAAGCGAAACGAGAATCGCGCGAAACGGAACGGCGACTGGAAAAGCGGGCCGACATTCTCGATGAGAAACAAGCCCGGGTCCACAAGAAGGAACTCGAACTCGACGGCCTGAAACAGGCCCTCGCCCAGCGCGACCTGGACCTCCTTCGCCGCGAGGAGGACATCCAGCGCCGGGCCGACGAACAGCGTGAGGTCCTCCACCGCGTCGCGGGGCTTGCTCCCGAGGAGGCGCGTTCGCTGCTGCTGAAACGGTTGGAGGAGGAACTGGCCCACGAGCTCGGGGGTCTCGTCCTCAAGCATGAGCAACACTTGCGGGAGACCTCCCAGCGCAAGGCCCGCGAGGTGCTGGCCACCGCGATCCAACGCTACGCGGCCGGCCACACCGCGGAAACGACCACGAGCACGGTCGACATCCCGAGCGACGAGATGAAGGGCCGGATAATCGGTCGCGAAGGCCGCAACATTCGCGCCTTCGAGAAAGCGACCGGTGTCGACGTCATCGTGGACGACACGCCCGGCGTGGTCATCGTCTCCGGGTTCGACAACATCCGCCGCAACATCGCCAAGATCGCCTTGGAGAAGCTCATTGTCGACGGCCGCATTCACCCCGGTCGCATCGAGGAGATCGTCGCCGAAACTCGCGAGGAAATGGACCGGCACGTGCGCGATGTCGGGTTGGCGGCGGCGCAGGAGGCGGGTGTGGCCGGCCTCCACGAGAAGTTGATTGAATACCTGGGTAAGCTCAAGTTCCGGAGCAGCTACTCGCAAAACGTGCTCCAGCATTCGATCGAAGTGGCTTACCTCACGGGCATGATGGCGGAAGAGATCGGCCTGGAGGGCCCCTTGGGACGGCGGTGCGGCTTGCTCCACGACCTGGGCAAGGCGGCCGACCATGAAATGGAAGGGGGACATCCCGCCGTCGGCGCGGAACTCCTGCGCAAGTTCGGCGAGAGCAAGGCGGTGGTCCACGCGGCCCTGGGCCATCACGACGACCTTCGGGCCGACACGCCGTACACGGTGCTGGTCGCCGCCGCCGACGCGATCAGCGCGAGTCGTCCCGGCGCGAGGCGCGAGACCTTGGAGAAATACGTAAGGCGGATGGAGGAGCTGGAAGCGTTGATCCACGGTTTCCCAGGAGTGGAGCAAGCCTACGCGATCCAAGCCGGCCGAGAAGTGCGCATCATGGTGGACAGTCATCGCCTGGGAGACGAACAAGCGGCCAAGCTCTGCCGCGAGATCGCGCTGGCGATCCAGCATGAGTTGACGTTCCCAGGGGAAGTGAAAGTGACCGTGCTCCGAGAAACGAGGGCCGTCGAATTCGCGAGATAGTACCGAACACACAACAACCAAACACGAATGACCAAGAAGCTAAGGGTCCTCTTTGTTGGAGACGTGGTAGGCGCTCCAGGTCGCAAGATCGTTTGTCAGGCATTGCCTCGACTGGTGCATCATTGGGGTCTGGGTTTGGTCGTCTGCAACGCGGAGAACTCGGCGGGCGGTTCCGGGATCTCCAAGAGTTGTCATGAGGAACTTGTGGACGCGGGCGTGGACGTCTTCACGCTGGGCGACCACATCTACCGCCGCGATGAGGTCTTCACCCTCTTCGAACAATCCGACCGCCTTCTCCGTTCCGCCAATTTCCCACCCGATTCTCCGGGCGCGGAGTCGGCCCTGGTCCGGGCGCGCGACGGCACACTGGTGGGGGTCTTCAGCCTCATGGGCCGGACCTTCATGAAGCCGATGGATTGCCCCTTCCGAGCGGCCGATCGGGTCTTGGAGAGGATGGCGACCGCCACGCGTGTGATCATCGTCGATGTCCACGCCGAGGCGACCAGCGAGAAGCAGGCCCTGGGGCGCTACCTGGACGGTCGGGTCTCGGCCGTCCTAGGGACCCACACGCACGTCCCGACGGCCGATGAGCAGGTCTTTCCGGGTGGCACGGCCTATCAGACCGACGTGGGGATGTCGGGCCCTTACGAGTCGATCATCGGGCGCAAAATCGATCGTGTGCTCGCGGGGGTCCTCTCGCCTGTACCCTGTCGGTTCGACGTGGCGACGGGCGACGTGCGGCTGCACGGGGCCTTGATCGAGATTGACCCGATCACGGGGAAGGCCGATAGGATCGTTCGCGTCCGGATCGACCAGGAGCAAGCGAGGCGCCTTCTAACGGACCCGACGTCCGTCGCGCCGTATTGACCGATCGAAAAAAAAGCGGTCGGGCCCGCATGGACACTCGACCGCTCGGGTCATCAGATTTGACGATGATCAGTCCACAGGCTTCATGCTGGGCATGTCGGCCTTGTTGGCACTCTTGGCCCGCCCGCCCGCTTTCTTCTCAACGGAGGCCTCACCGGCCTGGTTCTTCATATCGGCGGGGGGTTCGATGACGGACTGCCCCGTGGGGCCGCAACCGACGGCCAAGCCGCACAAGGCGAAAGTCGTCCAGGCGAATCGTCGCATCAGTGGTCTCTCAAGTCGTGGTCGATTCGGGGTTAAAAAGAAGAAAGGCGAGGGCCGGCCGTTCGACGGCCGACCCCGGGTTCGTTTCTGCCGGATCGCCGGCGGCGGAGAAGGATCAGTAGGCGTCCGACGAGACGACCTCGTTCCAGTTCCTGGTGCCGAGCGATTGGTAAGTCTTGAGGTTGATCGTGTCCTTGATGAACTTGACCGAGCCGTCGGCGACCAGGAAGTTCGCCCCGCCGGGGTGTTTGCTGCGGAAGCCGAACTGGCCGAGATACTGGCAGGGATTGCCGCCGCCGATGTTCGGGTTATTCACCCAACCGGGCTGGTTGCCGTACTGGACCGAAGCGAACGGGCCCGAGCTGGTCAAACAGGCGGGGCCGCCGTTCCGCACGGGGGCGGAATTCAGCCTGGGGACGACGTAAAGCAAGGCGGTCGGACGAATGTCGCCCGGCCAAGTCGTACCGGCGACCCAGTCCGGTCCGCCGAACGCGCCGGCCGCGTTGATGAAGTTGAAGGTCGAGTTGTTGGGCTCGTCCTTGAATCGGGACCACTCGCCGACCAATAGGGTGCCGGTGGTGCCGTCGGTCACGTCGGCGATCGTGTAGGCGATGTTGCCGCCGAAGATGCCTTCGCCGTCGATGTGGCCGCAGCGGTCGGCATTCGGGGCCGTCGCGCCTGAGCCCCACCAATAATAGACGAACTCGGTCAGCCCCGCGACCCCCGCGTACGAGCCTTGCCAAGTCGCGATGAAGCCGGACTGGGTCAGGTCGGTGTTCAGGCTATCGTCCGGGCACATGTACGAATTCACGCGCATCCGGAAGGCGGTGAACTGGGAAACGCTGTTGTAGACGCGCGAATAGTTCACCGCGGCATACTGGGCCGACGATTCCATGAAGGGCAGGATGTAGCTGGCCCAGGTGTGGAGGTAGGTCGTGCCGCAAGGCGTGCCGCTCGGGTCGTTGAAGCGGGAGCGGGTGAACCGTCCCATGGGGAAACACCCCTGGGAGCTTTCGTAGTTGTAGATCGCCAGGCCGATCTGCTTCATGTTGTTCGTGCACTGGATGCGCCGAGCGGCCTCGCGCGCCTGCTGCACGGCGGGCAGCAAGAGGGCGATGAGGACGCCGATGATCGCGATGACGACGAGCAATTCGATCAGAGTGAAGCCGCCTCGGCTTCGCGACGGACAGGGACGGGTCATGGAAACCACCTCGGTTGAAAAGAAGGATGGCGGGGCCCTGCGCGATGCGTCGTGGTCACGTCCAGGCGTCGCGAGGGTGGTAGGAGAGAGGGCGGAGACGCGGAGAACTCCCAATGACGAAGAGTACACGAAAGGTCCCCCGCGGCCTACGAAATCTTGGCGCGCCGAGGCCTCCGGATCAGGACACCTTAGAATAATGCGCGGCATCTCATGAAGCAACGAAAAAACCGTGTGGAAGAAAAAATGACACCGGGGCCCGGTGTCGCGGCTGCGCGTCGAATTGGGGTCCGCTCAGACCGCCAATGCCGCCGGTTCCATGAAGTGTCCCATCGTGCGGGATGCACTCTTCCATACCACGCGGCGCGCCGGTCGCTGTGACAGAACTGTGTGATTATTTTGCGTAAGACACTGAATTCGAGAAATTGCGATCGTTTCGCGAACGTCATCCCCCTGACAAAGACCACCGCCAATCCGCCTCGCTCTGGACCGCGGTGACATCTCACCCGGTCCCGAAGCGCGGATGGGTCCGCGCTCTCAAAAAGCAGGTCGCGACCTGTCGCCATACTCCACAACGTCCAGGGACGTCGTTCGGGCCGCGTATTGGGCGACGCCCAATCGTGGGATCGCCCACCCTCAATCACTCCGAACGGCGTCGGGACGTGCTTCACGAGACGTCACCTTCGATTTCACGGGGGCCGCCTTGCCCGCTTCTTGACCCTGAACCGGGGTCGTACCGGGGTCGAGCGGGGCGACGACCGGCCCGCCGCTGCCGCCGGGATCGCACCCAACCAAGGCCATCAATCCCAACGCCGCCAGACTGCGAAGACAAGCACTCATGTGATAGCTCCCAGTGGGACGAGAGGTCCTTCGTGTTCATCGCGTGCATGGTCGGGCCTCTCGGGTCCCGACCACGCGCGCTCACAACCTGCGCGGCCGTCAGTAAGCGTCCGAGCTGACGACCTCGCCCATGGCGCGGGTCCCCAGGGCCCGGTACGTGGCCAGGTTGATCGTCTGCTTGAGGAACTTCACCGAACCGTCCCCCGCCAGGAAGTTCGCCCCGCCGGGGTGGAGCGACCGGAAGCCGAAGCCGCCGTAGGTCGCCGCGCGCGGGTCTTGCCACCAGTTTTGCAGAGAGTTCGATGTCCCAAGAACGAACGTGTCGATCCGATAACGTTGCAAAGGAGCGTTGATCGCCGGCACCGTGTATCCAAACCCCTGGGCCCGATGCCCGCCGAGGAGGTCGGTAAAGACGGCCCCTCCATACCAGTTGATGTGAAAGAACGAGGGGTTGCCGGCGGCGTCCAACGCGGCCGGCTCGTCGCGAAACCGCGAAGTCTCACCGATGAACATCGTGCTGGAGAGGCCATCGGTGATGTCGGCCACCCCGAACGTGTAGTTCTTCTGGAAGGGCCCGTTGCCGAACGGGATCGCCTCGCAATTGGGTTGGACGGCGCCGTAGGACCCGTACCAGATGACCTCGGCGACACCCGCGACGAACCCGTACGACGACTGCGGTGTCGGGATCAAGCCGGCGTCGGGGTTGAAGGGGTAGTTGCGTGGGTCGGACGGGCAGACGTGGCCGTTCACCAAGATGCGGAAGCTCGTGCTGTTCTGGAGGTTGTTGGAACGGAACGCGAAGTTGATCGTGCTGTGGATTTGCTGTTGCTCCATTTGAGGCAGGACGAGCGTGAAGACGGTGAAGTTCTTGTAATAGGTGCAAGCGGTCCGACCAGGGCCGTCCACCAGGTTCGCGGCGCCGATGATGCCCGGCGGGAAGGACCCGTTGGCGCTCTCGTAATTGGCGAGCGCCAGGCCGAGCTGCTTCAAGTTGTTGGTGCATTGCACGCGTCGGGCCGCCTCGCGAGCCTGCTGCACGGCCGGCAGGAGCAAAGCGATCAAGACCCCGATGATCGCGATGACCACGAGCAATTCGATCAGGGTGAAGCCTAGGCGCTTTCCCGACAAGCGACATGAAATCATGGTTCGCATGGCTCCGCATGAGGGATGAGGAATGAGGAATGGAATGGACCCAACGACGACCCGCGCCCGGCCCCGTGGGGACGCCGAGCTTGGTCGTTGAACACCTCCGCGCGGGAGGTCGCCACGCCGCGACCATTCACGCAGGACCGCGGTTGTCCCGTTGGCGGGTCTCTTGGGAGGCTTACTTTTGGGTCGTCAGAGAATAAGAGGCCGATGAGAAGGCGTTTCGCTTTGGGCGTTGGCTCCCGGCGGCCGTGACCAATGTCCTCTTTGTGGGGCCTCCATCCGCGACCCGAGTTGTGACAGGGGACCGGCCCATTTCGCCCCCGCGCGGAGAGGGAGTTGCATCCGGGCGAGGAACCCGGAAGATAGGGGGACACGCCGAGCGCGACGCATTTGCGCTCGAGCAAGCCTTGTGTCCCCGAAGGTCCGACACTCATGTCCAACAGCTTTCACGCACTGGCCACCATTCAGGCGGGCGCGCGCCCGTACCGTGTCTATCGCCTCGACGCGCTGACCCGTCAGGGCATCTCGCTGGAACGCCTTCCCTTCTCGTTGAAAGTGCTCCTGGAGAACCTCCTGCGCCACGAGGACGGCGCCACCGTCACGGCCGACGACGTGCTCGGCCTGGCACGCTGGGGACCCAAGGCCGTGCCGGATCGCGAGATCGCCTTCCGCCCCGCACGCGTGTTGCTCCAAGACTTCACCGGGGTCCCCGCCGTCGTGGACCTGGCCGCCATGCGCGAGGCCATGCGCCGCCTCGGCGGCGACCCCACGCGCATCAACCCCCTCCAACCCGTCGAACTCGTCATCGACCACTCCGTCCAGGTGGACTTCGCCGGCGCCGCCGACGCCCTCCTCCAGAACACGCGCCTCGAATACGAGCGAAACCGCGAACGTTATATGTTCTTGCGTTGGGGGCAAGGGGCCTTCCAAGACTTCCGGGTCGTCCCGCCCGAGACGGGGATCGTCCATCAGGTTAACCTGGAATACCTGGCGCGGGTCGTCTTTGAGTCGTCGGCCGGCGATGGTCCGCCGTTGGCCTATCCCGACACCCTCGTCGGTACCGATTCCCACACGACGATGATCAACGGCCTGGGAGTGCTGGGCTGGGGCGTCGGCGGGATCGAGGCCGAGGCCGCGATGCTTGGTCAACCCGTGTCCATGCTCGTGCCCCAAGTCGTCGGCTTCAAGCTGACGGGGCACCTTCCCGAAGGGGCCACCGCCACCGACCTGGTGCTCACCGTCACCCAGATGCTCCGCAAGAAGGGGGTGGTCGGCAAATTCGTCGAGTTCTTTGGCCCGGGGCTCGGTCAACTCCCCCTCGCCGATCGCGCCACGATCGCCAACATGGCCCCCGAATACGGCGCCACCTGCGGCATCTTCCCGATCGACGACGAGACCCTGCGTTACATGGAATTGTCGGGAAGGCCCAAAGATCTGATCGCGCTGGTGGAGGCATACGCCAAGGAGCAGGGCCTCTTCCGCACGGCGAGCACGCCCGACCCCGAGTACTCCGACACGCTGGCCCTGGACCTGGCGAGTGTCGAACCAAGCCTGGCCGGTCCCAAGCGTCCCCAAGACCGAGTGCCGCTCCGCGAGTCGAAGGCGTCTTGGGCGGCCGCGCTGAAGGGCATGGGGAAGACGGGCGCCGCGCCGAACGGGCACCTCACACATGGTTCGGTCGTGATCGCGGCCATCACGAGCTGCACGAACACGTCGAACCCGTCGGTGATGGTGGCCGCCGGCCTCTTGGCCAAGAAGGCGGTCGAAAAGGGGCTGACCACCAAGCCCTGGGTCAAGGCGAGCCATCCGGCACTGCATCTCCTGTCGGCGGGGAAGACGATGGACATCTACAAGGACATCGGCCATCCCTCCACGGTGGCGGAACGCTACGGATTCTCGGCCCTGACGGGTACGCACCTCGTGGGACACACCCGCATGGCCACGGAGTCCGCCGTGACGCCTGACCGGGCGCATCCCTTCACGGCGGGCGAAGACTTCTGCCTGGTCCACAACGGGACCATCTCCAACCCCTTCATGATCCGCCGCCGGCTCGAGCACCACGGCATCGTGTTCGACACCGACAACGACACCGAGGCCGCGTGCCGCTATCTCGAGTGGCGGATGCAGGAGGGCGACGATCTCGAAACAGCGCTCACGCGCGGGTTCGAGGAACTGGACGGCTTCTATACCTTCCTCATCGGGACCGGGGACAAGCTGGCGCTCGTGCGCGATGCGTTCGCCTGCAAGCCCGCGGTGGTCGCCGAGACCGACGACTACGTCGCCATCGCCTCCGAATTCCGCGCGCTGGCACATCTTCCCGGTGTGGACAACGCCAGGCTGTTCGAACCCATGCCCGAGGAGCTGTACGTATGGAAAGTGTGATGCAGCATCAGCCGGTGGGAACCGAGGTGAAGGAGTTCGACCTCGAGCGGCAGAGCGTGCGGGACCTCAACCAGTTCCTGCATCACGGCCTGGAAGGAAGCGCGATCCGCAGCATCGAGATCTCCAATCCGGGCGGCAGGCACGCGATTGCTGCAGGTGTG
>CALLYK010000416.1 GCA_937858365.1 uncultured Isosphaeraceae bacterium
GGCTCGCGAACTGAGCCGGTCTACGCCCAAGGGACGGAAACGTCGCGAGGCCGCGTCACGGCCGGCGTGCGTTCGGGAGGTCTTTTTCTTGTGGGCGAAGGCCCCGCGCGACCTTGTGGCGCGTGGACCGCGCGTTGACACGCGCCGGTCACTCGGCACTCGTTTTCCAGTCACTCACCGCGCGCTTTCTCAGCGGCGGGCTGGGCGTCCACGCATCTTGGAGCCTCGACATGTCCGGACCGATTGTTTCCCGGCTCGTCTCCGCAATGGCGCTGACTCTGGGAGTGATCTCCCTGTCCTGCGCCCTCTCCGGTTGTGGCGACGACCCCACCAGGGCGGCGGGCACCCTCGATATTAGCGCCGCCAAGGCCCAGGCCGCTCGTGACGGTCAATCGGTCGATGGCGAGGCCGCGCCCAAGAAAGGCGGCCGCTCCCGCAGTGAGGGGCGCTCCGGCGGTGGTGGCGGCGCGGCCCCTTGAACGGGTCCGATTTTTCAGTCGCATTCCCTACTTTTCATGTCTCATTGTCCTCGCGGAGATCGCAAACCATGAGGTCCCCATCCTCGCCCTCGGGAAGCGCCCGAGGTTTCACACTCATCGAGTTGCTGGTGGTGATCGCCATCATCGGCGTCCTGATCGCGCTCCTTCTGCCCGCGGTGCAACAAGCACGCGAGGCGGCCCGTCGCATCCAATGCACCAACAATCTGAAGCAATTGGCCCTGGGGATCGCCAACTACGAATCGGCCAACGGTTCGTATCCAGTGATGTCGGGCAACTGGCCCACGGCCACGTCATCATGCACGGCCTGCGGGTTCAGCGTTTGGGTCCACATGAGTCCGTTCATCGAGCAAAACGCCGCGTACAACGCGGTCAACTTCTCCCAATGGCTTTATCAACCCGCCAACCTGACGGTCTCAGGGGTCGGCATCTCGGCACTCTGGTGCCCGAGCGACCCGGCGGCGTCCACGTCGAAGCCGATTGACAGCACGTTTTTCATCGTGCCCTCAGGCATCACGGGCCTGAAGCAGTACTCAACAAGTTACAAAGTAAACGCGGGCATGTGGCCCGTCTGGTGGCCTGGGAACATCCAGTACGGCACGGGCACCATGTTCTGGGGCGGCTTGGTGCGCCTCGCCGACGTGACCGACGGCACGAGCCAGACCATGTTGGCCGGTGAGGCCGCCTTCGGCCTGCTCTCGCCGTCCGACCAGGCGAGTTATGTCTGGTGGAATTCGGGCTACTGGGCCGACACGTCGTATTCAACCCGCTACTCGCCCAACTACGCGCGCAAGGTGCTCTCTCAGATCGTGAGCAAAGGCTGGTGGGCGGTGCCCATGGACGGCACGGGCAGCTTCCATCCCGGCGGGGCCAACTTCGCCTTCGCCGACGGCTCCGTGAAGTTCCTCAAAGATACGGTCAACTCCTGGTCGATCAACACGGCCGCCGCCGCCCAGACCGGCGGGCCCGTACCCACGGGACTCACGTTCTCAGCGGGGGTATACACACTCGGCACGGGACAGCCCGGGGCCTTCCAGGCCCTCTCCACGCGGGCCAAGAACGAGGTCGTGAGTTCGGACGCATTCTGAACCAAAGACGAACGAAAGAAAGGGGGGGAAGGGCACTTCAATCCCGTCCCTCCCTTCTTTTTCTGCGACGGCCTTCCGTCACGCACCAAGAGCGTGCTCCAAGGCCGTCAGCATGTCGGCCACCGACTCAAACCCAGCGAGCAGATGCGACCGTTCCTCTTCCGCGAGCCAACCCTTCACCTTCTTTTCGGCCGCGATCACCGTGGAGTGGTTCCGCCCTCCGAAGAAGCGGCCGATCTCGCCGTAAGCCGCCCCCGTGTGTTTGCGGGCCAAGTACATCGCCAGCATCCGCGGATGGGAGACGGCCCGGGCGCGACCTTCGGCCTTGAGCGCTTCGGCCTGCACGCCGAACAACTCGCAGACGACGCGTTCCACGTCTTTCAGGCCGACTGTCACCGCCGTGTGTCGTATCGTGTCGCGAAGCGCCGCTCGCGCCAGGTCCAGGTCGAGGCGCTTGCCCGTGAGCACCGCGTGGGCGATGAGGCTGTTCAAGGCCCCTTCCAACTCACGCACGCTCGAACGCATGTGTTCCGCCACGAAGGCCAGGATGGCTTCGGGTATGTCGATCCCGCGGGCCCTCGCCTTGGACCTTAAGATCGCGAGGCGGGTGGCCGGGTCGGGTGCCTCGACGCGAACCACCATACCGGCCAGAAAACGCGTGATCAGCTCATCACTGAGTTTCGGGATGCGTCGGGGGTGCTGATCGCTGGCCAAGACGACCGTCGCGCCGTGCGCCACGACCGCGTTGAATGTGTGGAGGAATTCGTCTTGGGTCGCCCGCTTTGCGGTCAGGAAGTGGATATCGTCCACGACCAGCACGTTCGCCTTGCGAAAGCGCCCACGAAATCCGTTAAGGCCATTGGCTCGCATCGATTCGAGGAAGGCGTTGGTGAACCCTTCGGCCGTTACGTGGATGACGTTCAGGCCGGGTTGACGTGACCTCAAGGCCCCAGTGATGCCTTCCAGCAAGTGGGTCTTGCCGAGTCCGACGCCGCCGTGGACCACCAGCGGATTGAACGAAACGCCGGGTGCGGAAACGAGGTCGAGTGCCGCCGCGTGGGCCAGTCGATTGTTGGGCCCAGTGACGAAGTCGTCGAGACTCCTCAGGGGCCGGCCTTGTCCCACGCCGGATGTTCCGGTTGACGGCGTTGTCCGAGGGAGTTCGCGGGGTCCCCGGGGCGCCGGCGCCGGCGTCGAACTCGGAGGGGGACACGACGCCGACCGACGCGGGTCGCTAGGTGCCGGCAGCGGGACGACGTCGCCCCCCGCGGGTTCGGCTTCCGCTTCGATGTGGAAGGTCAAATTGAGTGGACGGCCGATCACTGTCTCGGCGGCGCTGGACAGGTCGTTCGCGTAGTGGCCCTGAATCCACTCCCGGAAGAAGCCGTTCGGGACCCCCACCCGGAGGGTATCACCGACGACGCCGAGGCTCACCCCCTCGCCGAACCAGAGGCCAAAGCGGTCATCGCCGACGCGCTGGGCCAGCACGGCCCGCAGGGCTGTCTCGGTTTCCGGCAGATTGGCCATAGTCTCGACCGCTCCGCCCGCCTTGGGGCGGGCCCTCATCGGGGCCGGACGGCGTCTGGCCGTCGGCGCGAAGACGTCCCCAAGGCTCGTCCGCGGGGCGCATCTCCAGTGGGATATGCCCCGCGATCGGGCCCATGTCAAAATGGACCGGCCGAAAACGCGCCGGAGCGACAGTCATCCTCGCGCCATCCCCGTCAATCGTAGTCACACATGCCCATGCCCATGCCCATGCCACAACCGCCTGCGCCGCATGGCCCCATCGTCGGCTGGCCCGTCTGGCCGCAGATGGGCAAGTTCGAGGAGGCCCGACCACCCGATTGGGCGGCCGCCGGCACGCTCATGAGTTTTCTCGAGTCGATCGAACCGCAATGGGGGCACTTGGGGACGTCGCCGGCGCCCCGCACAAGCGTCTCGAACGTATGGTCGCAGGGGTCGCAATGATACTCGTGGATCGGCATGGGTAAGACCTCGATGGACTGGCCGCCGCCTCCCCGGCGACGGACCTTTGATCAAGGGAGATTATACGATGAAGACTCGTCCTGAAGGGGACCCTCGAATGCTCGCCCCACCGAGGTCCCTCACTCGCGACGAAGTTCGGGCCATCGACGTCTGGGCGGCCGAGACCATCGGCCTGCCCACCCTCGTCTTGATGGAGAACGCAGGCCGAGGCGCCGCGGAGGTCTTGCTCGACCGAATCCACGAGGACGCGAAAGTCCTGGTCCTCTGCGGTCCCGGCAACAATGGCGGCGACGGCGCCGTCGTGGCCCGCCATCTCGACCTATCCAGACGAACAGTGAGTGTCGTCTGGTTCGCCAAGTCCGATCGGCTCTCTCCCGACGCGGCCACACAACATCGGGTCCTCAAGGGACTGGGATTGCCTCAAGACGAATGGCCCGAGAGTACCGAAGCGAGCGTACTGGACGAGTTGCTCGCCGAGGCCGATTGGGTCGTGGACGGCCTCTTGGGGACGGGACTGAGCCGACCCGTCGAAGGCCAACTCCGCGACGTGATCGAAGCGATCAACCGATCAGGTAGGCCCGTGCTCGCGCTGGACCTCCCCTCGGGTCTCGACACGGACCGGGGCGTGCCGCTGGGCACCGCGGTGAGGGCCACGGTCACCGCGACCTTCGTCGCTCGCAAGGTCGGCTTTGATGCTTCCGGAGCGGCTGCGTTCACCGGGGAGGTCCATGTCGTGCCGATCGGTGTGCCCGCTCGCTGGCAAGGGGCCTGAGGCCGAGGGTACAATCATGCGAACGCATTCAGGAAAAGCGGCGAGTTCCTGATCGACTTGGTTTGGTCCTCAAGGATCGGAGACGTCATGCGAATCGCTCTGTTTCTCGGGTGTTTTCTCATCCTCACGGCCCAGGGCCCCAAGGACCTATCGCTTTTCGACGGCAAGACGCTGGACGGATGGAAGGTCGCCGGGTTCGCCAACGAAGGGGACGTCCGCGTCGCCGACGGCGCGATCGTCTTGCCCGCGAGCCGGCCGATGTCGGGCGTCACGTCCACACGTACCGACCTGCCCACGTCCGACTACGAACTGACGTATGAGGCCAGGCGTCTCGAAGGCGAGGACTTTTTCGCCGCTTGCACCTTTCCCGTGGGCAAATCGTTCATCACGTTCGTCAATGGTGGCTGGGGCGGCACGGTCACCGGCCTTTCCAGCATCGATGGGGCCGACGCGTCCGAAAATCAATCGGGCAAGTTCTTCAAATATGAAAACAACACATGGTATCGCTTCCGAGTGCGCGTCAGCGACAAGGCGATCCGCTGTTGGGTGAACGACGAGCCCGTCGTGGCCGTGGACATTGAGGACCGGACGATCGGCACGCGGATCGAAACCCGCCGGAATCAACCGCTCGGCTTCGCCACTTACCGTAGCACGGGCGAGGTGCGCAAGGTCGAGGTCCGAAAGCTGACTTCGGAGGAGGCCGCCAAGAACAACAAGGTCGATCTTTGAGTCGTTTGCCGACCGGCTATTTGGGGCCTTCCCGCAGCAGCACCAGTTCGTCAACGAATACGGCGAAATCGCGACGCGGAATGACGGTCGCGCCGGTGCGGGCCCCCAGGATCGTGAAGCTGAAGTTCAGGGCCAGCATGAGGGCTTGAACAAGCAAGACCAGCGAGGTCCCCGCCGTGACGGCCGCCCAGCCGGGGACTTTCCAAGGGGCCAGCACCGAGACGATCAATCCCAGGATCGACAGCAACCCCAATCCAGCGGCCAAGACGAGTAAACGCACGCCCACCACGTCGCCGTAAACCGCGATGGCGCTCAAGCCGTGGGCCACCAATGAGACGAAGTTCATGCTGGACCGGCCGTCGAGCCGCTTCCCGCGTTTCGTGGGCACGGTCACGAACGGCTGACGTGAGCGAAAGGCCGACGCCGCGTAATGGTTCCAAAGTTCACTCACGACCACGATGCTGCGCAATCGCCGCTTCGGCACGGCGCTGAAGTTGCCGACACGCACTCCCTGCCCAGTCAAGACTTTGTGCAGGACCTTGTACATCCGGTAGAAGACTTGGAAGCGGAGTGACTCCGATCGTCTCGTGCGCTCGGCGAAGACGATCGGACACGTCGCTTCGGAATCGAGCCGTTCCAACAAACGAGGGACGTCGACCGCGTCATCCTCACCGTCGGCGTCCATGACGACCACAGTCTCGGGACCGCGACGCCTCTCCAAGAACGACAGGCCCACGGCGATCGCCCGCTGATGCCCCAGGTTCCGGCGCAGACGCAGGACCTCGATGCGCCCGAGCGCGCGGAAGGGCCCCCGCGCCAAGTCCGTCGAGACGTCCCGGGTGGAGCCGTCGTCCACGACCAAGACGTCCGCGCTACGTCCGGCATCCGCCAGAGCGCGATCGAGCAAGGGCAGAAGGGCCCCAAGTGAGGCCCAATCATCATAAACCGGTAACAAGATGACGGTATTCAAAGGAAGTATGCGTGCGAAGTGTTCAGGGTCGGGCCCCAAGCGTACGGCCCGGGGACCGAGGTTCAGAACTTGAGGATGGAATCGTCTCTTCGGCGCATGCCGGATTTTTCGTAGACCTCACGGGCCTTGGCGAGTTTGTCTTGGTCGAGCGAGACCCCCAGTCCGGGCTGACTAGGGACCTTCATCTTGCCCGATTCGATCGTCAACATGGGTCCTTCGATGATGTCGGTCCCGTCGGGCAACCAGGGATAGTGCGTGTCGCTCGCGCTGGTGAGTTGCGGCAGAGAGGCGCCGAGATGGACCATCGCGGCCATCGTGAGGCCCGCGTGATTGTTGCTGTGCTGACTCAGTTTCCAGCCGGCCGCGTCGGCGACCGGCCCGAGGGCGAGATTGCCCGCGTAGCCGCCGAAGTAATGCAGGTCGGTCAGGAGCACGTCGATCGGCCGGACTTGGAAGGCCTCGGACAGGTGTGCGTATTTGGTCACGCACATGTTGGTGCTCATCTTGAGACCGGTCGCCTTGCGGACCTCGGCCATTCCTTTTTGTCCACTCACCGGGTCTTCGTAATACTCGATCGGCAGGCCCTTCATCGCCAGGCCGATGCGCACGGAAGTCGCCAGGTCCCAACTGGCGTTTGGGTCAATCCGGAGTTGGCCCTTATCACTCATGAGCCTCAGTGTTTCGAGTTCGGCGTCGGGAGTCAGCACGCCCGCCTTGAGCTTGAAGACTCGGAAACCCCATCGTTTCTGAAACTCGTTCGCCATGCGGGCCATGGCCTCGGGCGTGCGGACCTCGCCCCATCGGTCAAGGGCCTTTTCACCCCGACCGCGCGCGTCCTTGAGGCGACGGTCGGCCAGGACGACCGGATGGTCGGCCGCGTATCGGTAAAAGAGATAGGCCGCGAACTCGACCGAATCGCGCACCGGGCCGCCCAAGAGGTCGCAGATGCGGTTCCCGGTGGCCTTGCCGCAAGCGTCGAGGCAGGCGACTTCGAGTCCGGCGTAAGCAGCCGGGTTGAGGTCCGCGAGTCCGCGATAGGCAAAGGCATCGCGACCGACGACACGCTCGCGCGCCCGCTCCAAGGCGATGGTCACGCTTTCACCGCCCGTGGTCTCTCCAATGCCGATGGTGCCGGCGTCTGTCTTGAGTTCGACCACGTTGCGGAGGAAATAAGGGCCGTGACAGCCGGTCGCGTTGAGCAGGGGCGGGTCGGGCAGGGCGATCGGGGTGACCTTCATGCCGGTGATCGTCAAAGGCGCGGGGCGAGCCAAGGACCACGAGGGCCAGGCCCCCAAAGCGGTCAGACCGATGCCCTTGAGCCAATCGCGTCGATCCCCGATCATGGTCGTGTCTCCCTCGCCCGCATGAAGGACAGCCTAACGACGCGCGGCGGTGATCGCCAGCGAGGTGTCGGCCGGGGCGGACGGGATACGACTCTCTTGGTTAGGAAACCACCGTCCAAGCCGTCGGAGGAAGAAGCGTTGAGTTCGGCCGCCGCGACCGCCCCCGAAGGACAGGCCCGTGTCCTGCCCCCGGTGCTGGGCCGCTTGTTGCGCGGCACCTTCTGGATGGCCCTGCGCACGCCCCTGCAGGCCATTTTCGCCCTCTGGACCGTCCCCCTCATCCTCGACACGGTCGGCGAACCCGCCTATGGGGCCTTCGGCTTCGCCTGGGGCTTCGGCTTCTTACAGTTCCTCCTTGAGTTCGGCATGAGTTCGGCCCTGAACCGGCAAGTCGCCGAGGCTTGGACCCGCGATGACCGTCCCGCCGTCGATCGCGCGCTTGCCTGCGGCTTGAACTTTTACGCGGCAGTTTCGGTCATCCAAATCGCCGCCTTGCTGGCAATCGCCGTGTGGGGCGTCCCCGATCGCTTCTCGACCGCTTCGCACGACCTGATCGTGAAGTTGCTCATTTTGCAAGCGGTGACGGCCCCGTGCTACGGGCTGACCGTCGTGGTCGGAAGCGTGCTTCAAGCGGCCAGGCGTTACGACGTCCTACCACGCTTCGAACTGGCGATCGTCGTCTTGCGCTTCCTGGTCCTGGCGGTCGGCTTGACGCTCGGGGTCGATTTCTTCGTGGTCGTGGCCACGCAGATCGCCATCCAGGTTGGGCTGGGACTCGGTCCCGGCTTGTGGGTGATGGTCCGGGAACTGGGCTACGTCCCCCGATTCGGCCGCGCGAGCCTGGCCGACTACACTGGCTTGATTCATATTAGTTTCTACATGTTCATGATTCAACTCTCGGTCGTCCTGGCCGACAAGCTGGACACGACGGTGCTCGGCTACGCGCTTACGGACCCCGAACCGGCGATCGCGGTGTATCAGGCGATCAGCAAGCCCTTCCTGCAACTCCGCCAAACGGGCTGGATGCTGGCCTTCCTGGTGATGCCCGCCGCGGCCAGCCTGGCGGCGGCCGGCGATGCCGTCGCCCTGGAGAAGATCAAGTACGACGGCACAAGGCTCCTCGTGGCCTTGCTCTTGCCCGTTGGTTTGCTCGCGGCGCTGTACGCTCGCCCGTTTCTGGCCCTTTGGGTACCGCTCTACAAGGACCAGGCTTGGCTGATGCGACTCTTCTTGGTCGCGGCCTTGCCGTTGGTCCTCTCGGTGCTCGTGCAGGTCTCGATCGGCATGAAGCGAGTGAAAGTGATCGCCCTGGCGGCCCTTGCCGGGGCCGTGATCAACCTGCCCGTCAGCTTCTACTTGACGTTGAAGTTCGGGGTATCGGGAGTGATCTGGGGGACGGTCTTGACGACCCTGGTGTCGAATGGACTGATACCAGGGGTTTATGTCTTCCGGGTCCTGGGCGTCCGGCCGGGACGCTTTTTGACCAGGACGTTGGCCGCGCCCCTGGCGGGCGCACTCGCGTTGATCGCGGCCTGTGCGGTCATGAGTCAATTGGTGTCGACGGAGGTCGTGGGCGCGTCGCGTTGGGCTGGACTGACGCCGTTCTCGGCGCATCTGACGGTGGCTTGTTTGGCGTATGTCATCGTGTACGCGCTCGTGCCGGCGGGACGACGCGACCTGGAGGCGCCGCTCCAACGTCTGGGGTGGATCAATGGTCCGGCGGAGACTGCTCGGTGAGACGGACCTCGGATGGGTCGGGGTGTGGGACATCAAGCGTCCGGCGGATTGCGTCCATGAGCGCCGTGAAGCTCACAGGGCGAGTCAGGACGGTCGAGAAGCCTGCGACGCGCGCTTGCTCGTCTTTGAGTGGGACATCCGTCAAGGCGATCCCTGAGAGGCCGTAACGGGTCTTGAGCCTTGGCATAAGGGCCAAACCCGCGCCGTCGGGCAAGGTCAGGTCGCAAACGACGATATCGAACGGATGCGCGGCGGCGGCGAAGAGGGCGGTGGCGACGTCGGCCACGACGGTCACGAGAAGATTGTGCCGGCGGAGGCGTCGGAGCAGGGAGTCGTTGTTGTTGCGGTCTCCCTTGACGAGCAAGACCCGCGGGGGCCACTGAGGGGTCGATGCCGAGGGCGCGGGCGACGCGTTCTCTCGGCGGCGCACGGGTAAGTCCACAGTGAAGGTCGAACCCTTCCCCGGCCCTGGACTCGCGGCCGTGATTCGGCCTTGATGGGCCTCGGCCAGGGCCTTGCAAATGGTCAGGCCTAATCCAAGCCCGCCGTAACGGCGCGTGAAGACCCCTTCGCCTTGCTCGAACGGGTTGAAAACGCGCGGCAGCAAGTCGGGCTCGATCCCCATGCCGCTGTCCGTGACCTCGACCCGAATGGACTCTGGACTTCCCGCAGTCCCGGGCAATGTTCTCGTCCGAACGGCGATCGAGCCTCCTGGGGTCGTGAACTTGATCGCGTTTCCGAGGAGGTTTCCCAGCAACTGGCGGAGGCGCGCCGGGTCGGCCTGGAGCTTGCCCGACCGCGCCGAACGCTCGACTTCGAGACGCAAACCAGTTGCTGTCAACGCAGGGGCCTCGGCGGCGAGGACCCGATCGAGTTCTTCGTGCAGGTCGCAATCGGACCATTCGAACGTGAGTTCGCCGCGCAAGATGCGCGACACGTCCAGAAGGTCGTCGATAAGGTGCGACTCGATCTCGACATTGCGGCGGATCATGCCGAGAAGGCCGCGCAACTCGCCGGGGAGCCCAGGCTCCTCCTGAAGAGCGGAAACCGCCAGCAGGATCGGCGTGAGCGGGGTCCGCAATTCATGACCAAGCAGATTGAGGAGACGGTCCTTGGCGCGACTGGCGTCCTTGGCGGTGTCGAGGGCGGCCCGGAGTTCATGGGCGTCGCGATGTCGCGTCCGTGCCGCGGCGATGAGGTGGGCCGTCGATTGAAGGAAGTGCAGGTCTTCGGTCGCGAACGGTCGGATGCGTGTGGCGGTCACCAGAAGGACGGTCTCGGGCCCCTTGGGGTCGGGGATCGGGGTAGCGACCGCGTGACGGGCTGGGGCGACGAGCGCGGACGACCCCTGGGGCGCACTGAGCGCAGCGACCGGTTGACCCAACTCGAAGGCCCGTTCGATCAATGGGCGGTCGTCCGGATTGGGGCCCGTGACGGCCGCGAACAGGTCTCCTGGGGCCCTCGCTTCGACAACGACAATCCCCGCCCGTTCTTGAACGGCCGCGCGCTCCACCGCCAGCACATCCACCAGCATTCCCACCACTTCCGTCATCAATGCCGTCGGCTCCAGGCCCTCCAGTGCGCGACGCCCCAACGCGGCGAGCGCCGCGTGCCGTCGGGCCGTGGCGCGCAGGTCTTCCTCGTGCCGCTTCTGATCGTCGATGTCGGAGAAGGTGCCAACCCAGCCGACGATGGCCCCAAGCTGATCGCGCACCGGGAGGGCCCGGGCCAAATGCCAGCGCGTCGAGCCGCCACCCGCCACACGAAGACGACACTCGATCCGAAATGGGCCCCCGCTCGTCTCGGCCCGCCCCCAAGCGGACTGCCAGGCTTGACGGTCCTCCGGCGCGAGGGCCGAGAGCCAGCCCAGGTCGCGACTCGATTCCACCGACAAGCCCGTGAAACGGGTCCAACGACCATTCACCGAAACACAACGCCCGCAGGGACCGGCCGTCCAAACGATGTGCGGCAGGGTCTCGACCAGCGCCTGGAAAAGCCGCTCCGAGGCGTTAGCGCAAGCCGCCACTTCCGACCAAGCGGCGTCCGACTCCTGGAGGGCCCGCAGGATCGCCGGCATCAACCAGGCCGAGAGACCAGGCAGTTCCGACCCGTCGCGCGCGCCCTCCAATTCCGGACCAGGTACCACCACAAACGGGGCCTCCGGCCACCGCCTACCCAGCCGCCGACGCGCCTCGACGGAGTCCATCCCCGCCGCCCCCGGGACCGCCAGGATCAAGTCCGGCGCCCGACCACGCAAGGCGGCTGCGAAGGCCGAACGAGTCGGCACGCGCCGCGACAGGCAGGCCACGCCCGAGGCCGCCAAACCCGCCTCGACCCAATCGGCCTCCTCCGCGTCACCTGCCAACAAGAGGACCCGCAGCGCGTCCATGGCATCCCTCATCGTCGAGGCGGAGTCACCCCGATGGCACCGCATCCTGAGTAATGCCCGGGGGAACAGGCTCCGTCCCCCCCCTTCCGCTCGGTCCTAACACGCCGTCCATCGCGTGCCTTTCGAGGGCCGTCGTGGCATTTTTGTTAGTTGCTTATTTAATCTGTCTGCGACATGCCGTCCAGTGCTTTTTTGTCCTTTCTCTCGACTTTTCACGATTTACGGCTGATCAAGACTCGCAAAGGACCCCATCCGCCACACTGGGACCGTCATCGTGCGGTTTGGTCCGATTCCCCCTTCGCCAAAGCGGTCTTCAAGGCGGACGCCAGGTCTATCAACTCTGTCGGGTCCAGCGACTCGGCCCGCAATTGGCCGGAGAGGTCCACGGACGCCAATAATTCATCAATGGTTGACTTGTCGAATTGATCGCGCCAACTAGCCAGCACGGCCACCCGGACGTGTTTCCGGCGATGTTGGAAGAGCCTCCGGACCACTTCGTGATACCAGGCCAGATCTGGCACGTTCGCGCGTCGTTCGGGACGGGGTTTCATCCGGACGATCGCCGAGTCCACCTTGGGCCGCGGCCAGAAGACCGTCGGTGGGAGCACGCGCAAGATCTCGACGTCGGCAACGGCCCCCACGAGCGCGGACAAGGCCCCGTAGCTGTGCGATGCCGCTGGGGCCACGAGGCGATCGGCCACTTCCTTCTGGATCGTGGCCACCATGCACACGGGCACGAGCGGCCCTGGGACCTCGTAGAGCAAGTCCACGATCAAGGGCGTGGCCACCTGAAAGGGGAGATTGGCAACCAGCTTCAGGCGCCGTCCTGCTCCCGCCGCGAGGGCCGTTTCCAAGGCCCCGAGCACTCCCGCGTCGATCGCGTGTTTGCCCGCCAAGATGTCGCAGTGGATGACTTGAACATTTGTCATTTCAGCCGTGGCCTCGGCCGTGAGACCTGCCATCGCGGGGTCGATCTCGACAGCGACGACCGCGGCGGCCTCGCGGGCCAGGCGTTGCGTCAGCGCGCCGGCGCCCGGGCCGACCTCCAAGACCACGTCTTCGCTCGTCAGCTCGGCCTCGCGGACGATGACGTCATGGAGGTTGAGGTCGATCAGGAAGTTCTGGCCGTAGCGATGCCGCGGCGAGATCCCCCGCCTCGCGAAGAGGCCCCGAAGGTACGAAGCGGTTTGACGCGACATTCCCAACCCTCACGCAAAATGGTCTTCGACACCCATCGAGCATGAGGCCCCGCCCGGCCGTTTGACAAGGTCGATACGCGCGCCTTCTTGGGGTCGACAGCCGGGGCGATCGTGGTCATGATCGGCCCCATCCGGCCCGTAGGGGTTTGGGCAAGGAGGCCGAACGGATGGGGGCGAAGCGTGCCCTGTGGCTTCTGATCGTGATGACCACGCTCGCGCGTTTGGTGCTGGCCGCGTCGGTCGGACCCAGCAACGACGAAGCGTATTATCAACTCTACGCGCTTCATCCGGACCTCGCCTACTTCGACCACCCGCCGCTTC
>CALLYK010000417.1 GCA_937858365.1 uncultured Isosphaeraceae bacterium
AGGTCGGCCAGGGGGGGATAGGCGGTCCAGCCCGCCTCGGGCGCCCCGCCGATCACGACGAACGAAAAGAGCGCGCAGGCGATCGCCGGCCACATGAACCAGTACGAGATCATGTTGAGGCGGGGAAAGGCCATGTCGCGGGCGCCGATCATCAGGGGGATCAGGTAGTTCCCGAAAGCGCCGTTGAGGATCGGGATGACCACGAAGAAGATCATCACCGAGCCGTGCATCGTGAAGAGTTTGTTGTAAAACTCGGGGGGCATCACACCGCCGGACCCGCCGTTGGCCCACATCCGGGCCATGCCCGGCACGGGCGACCACGGCCAGGCCAGTTGCCAGCGGATCGCCAGGGCCAGAAGGCCCCCCACCACGAAGAAGAGAAGCCCGGTGAAGAGGAACTGCAAACCAATGATCTTATGATTGGTCGAAAAGACGTAGCGCGTGAGGAACCAGCGCGGGGCGTGGTGGACTTCGTGCGCTTCGGTCTCGTGTTCGTGGCTCATGGTTGGGTCGCACCTTCCGAACCAGCCGCGACCTGGTTGGGGACGCGGTCCTGGTCGCGCGCGGCCTGGGCCGACCGCAGCCATTCGTCGAAGTCCGCCCGCGTCTCGTGGACGACGAGTTTGGCGAGCATCGTGTTGTGTCCCCAGCCGCAGAGTTCCGCGCAGATGAGTTCGTACTGGCCCGCTTTGTCCACGTCGAACCAGACCGGGATCGTCAGGCCAGGGACGGCGTCTTGCTTGATGCGCACTTGGGGGACGAAAAAGGAGTGGAGCACGTCTTGCGACTCCAACTCGATGACCGTGGGTTCGTCCTTGACCACGTGGAGCTCATTCACGGCCAAAACGTCGTCGGCCGTGCCGGTCTGCTTGTCGGGGCCCGCGTATCGGATGATCCACTGGAACTGCCGCCCGGTCACCTTCGCGAGGGGCGGCGTGGACGGCAGCGCGGAATGGAACTTGATCCGGGCCCACACACCGACCTGATAAAGTCCGAGGAAAATGAGGATCGCCGCCGGGATGAGGGTCCAAACGACCTCAAGGGCGAGGTTGCCGTGGCTATGGACCGCCTTGTGGCCGGGTCGAGCGCGGAACCGCCAGGTCGCGTAGATCAAGGCGACATGGGTGCCCACGAAGACGACGCCCGTGATGAGGAAGATGACGACGAAGAGATGGTCGACGTCGCGGGCGATGCTCGACGAGGGCCTACGCGCCTCATCCAGCCCCAATTCGAGCGCGGAAGCGGCCTCGTTCAAGGAAACGCGCGCGGCCTGAAGGTGGGGCAGGGCCCCTTCCAGGTCCTCCTTGCCGAGGGCCTCGATGGCCCGTTCCGCCGAGGCGAGTCCCTCGGACGACGCCTTCGCGGCCGTGCGGGTGCGCCCCGTCAAGACGTTGCGGGAAGCGAGGTCGGCCGCGGTGACGCGATGCGGCCCCACGCGCTCGACGATTTCTCTCTCGCGCCGGGTCAAGCCGGCGAGGCGGTCGCTGTTGGTGTCCTGGGTGGTCTTGGCCCCTTCCGCCTCGGTGACTATCCCTTCCTGAGTGGTCGCCAAGTTCCTCAGGGCGGCGGCGGTGGCGGTCATCGGCGCTTCGTACTGACGATGCGTGGCCCAGTAGTTGGGGAGCCACCAATCGTTGTCGAAGGGCGCGTACACGAAGGTCCCCAACGCGATCGCGAAGACCAGGCCAAAGAAGACGCTCCAGTGACGCAACGACGGGGCTCCAGGTGAGACCTAACGGCCGGCCACGGTCGACGGGGCCGGCTGCGCGGGTCCCTCGGCAAGCAGGTTGGGTTCGTAGGGAAGGGCGAGCACGAAGTTCACGAGGTCCCAAACCTGGGCGGACGACAGGTTCGAGTGGGCCGGCATGAGTTCCTGGCCGATCCCATTGCGGATGCGCCAGAAGAGGTCGATCGGGCGTTCTCCACCTTTGTAGTGACCCTTGCTCAGGTTGGCGGGCCGGACGGGGTCGCCCCAGTCGTCGCCCCACTTCTTGTTCTTGGACTTGGCGATTTCCCCCAGTTTCTTGAATCGTTCGCGGCTGACGTCGAGACCCAAGACGTAATGATTGAACGTCTCAAGGTCGATCCAGGTCGCGCCGTCGCCCCGGCCGCGCGTGCCGTGGCAGGCGGCGCACTGAAGTTGCTCCTTCGTCTTCCCGAGAAAGAGCTCTCGTCCGCGGGCGATGCTCTCAGGTGAAGACGGCGTGCGCGAGGTGTCGGGCTTGACGACTCGTTCGCTCGCTTCCTTCCAGGTGTTGACCAGGAATTGGAGGTCTTCCTCGATGATGTCGGCCTCGAGGGCGTCCGGGTCTTCGTCGGCAAGGTCCTTAGCTTCTTGGATCAAGCGATGCTCGAACTCGCCTCGGAGACCAAGGAACTGCACGTAATCGATGACTTGCTCGATTTCGGCCGGCGTGAGCAAGGCCGCGTAGGCGGGCATGGAGGTCTGGTCCAGGCCGTGGCGAATGGTCTTGCGGAGGTCGTCGCGCGTGGGTCGGGACCCGGTGCCGGTCGACGTGAACTTGTAGATGCCGCGACGGAAGTCACGCGGTCTGGGAAAGAGGAAGGGGGCCGTCACGCCCAAACCGTCCCCGGTCGCGCCGTGACAGTGCAAGCAGTTCCTTTGGTAGATCGCGTGGCCGCCAACCTGGTCCAGCAGGCGCCCCTCTTGGTCCCGATAGACGAGGCGCTGAGCGGGCCCGTCGGCCTTCTCGTCGAGTCGAGCGCGAGCGGCCAGATGAAGGCCCTCGTCGCGCAAGCCGGAGCCGGGAGGGACCTTGATCGTGTTCACGTCCGACCCGAAACGTTTGTCCACTTCCTGGGCGACTTTGGCCTGAAGGTTCGGCTTTTCGCCCAGCAGTCCTTCCCAGTCTGGGCTTCGCGAATAAGGGATCGCGAAGTGGGTCTCCAACATTTCGCCGCAGCCACAAACGACGAGGGCGGCGAGGACGAGGAGCAAGCGGGACCGCGACTTCACGAAGAGGAACTCCCGGGTGGGAACGCGGAAGGGCCGGCGACGAGGCCGGTCTCATCCGGCGACCGCTCGGACGGTCTTGGGGCAGGGGCCACGAGATGGGGCGTGGAGGTCGTTCGCATGACGACCATCCCGTGCGGGCGAGCGAACGTTGTCGGACGGAAGGACCTTCGTGGGGCACGACCCGTCCGGGTGGCCTTATCTTAACCGTGCGATCACGACGCGACAAGCCATCCGACGGCGGCGTCTTCCCCGATTTCGTCAGGACCGTCAGGTTCGCGCTCTCTGGGCGTGGAATTCCGTGTTCACGGCCGCCGGGCGCGGCCGAAACGAGAGGACGTGCGAACCACCACCTCCCCAAAACGGACGCGCCGTCCCTGGCGGCGACCGATCCGATCGCGATACGACCGTCAATGGTGGGGTGTGGCCCCAGGGCTCGACCCCAAGCAGCAAACGTATTGGTCGATCTCGCGGAGCGCTTGGTCCTCGCTCTTATGCGTGCTCCCCTTGTTACTTGTCTATGAAGGGTCGATCGCGGCCGGAGGCAACGCGACTCGGGCCGCAGCCGACGTTTGGTTGCGATCGGGCCTTTCCTGGGTCGGCCTGAACGATGTCTGGTGGCCGCCCTGCTTGCTCGTGGTCGGCTTACTCGCCTGGCACGCCCAACAGCGGCGCGACTGGGAGGTCCCGCTAGCCCTCTTGCCCGCGATGGCGATCGAGAGCCTGTTGCTGGCGCTGGTCTTGGTCGGCATGGGAAAAGTGATCGACCTCGGCTTCGCGCATCTCGACGGTCTGCCGAAACTCGCGGCCGACCCCGGGCCGCTGGGCCCCGCCTGGCTCGACTACCTGGGCGCGGGGCTTTATGAAGAGGTCCTCTTCCGACTCCTCTTGGTCAGCCTCATCGCGATCGCGTTGAAGGCGATCGGCACGCCCAAGGTCCTGGGCGCCGTGGTGACGATGAGCGGCTCGGCCCTCGTCTTCGCCCTGGCGCACCATGTGGGCGGACCCGGCGAGACGTTCACCTGGTTCGCGTTCGTCTTCCGCTGGACGGCCGGCGTCTTCTTCGCCTGGGTCTTCCTGGAGCGCGGCTTCGGGGTCGCGGTGGGCACGCACACGGCATACGATGTCTTGGTCGGCTGCTTCGGTTGGCAACTTTGAACTCCGGTGGGGCCCCCCTTGCGCATTGTTCATCTCTCTGACATTCATGTCTGGAAATACGATTGGGACCCTCGAAGTCTCGCGGGAAAGCGCGCGGTGGGGATGATGGCCTTGCTGGCGGGCCGATCGCGGCGCTTTCGGCTGGAGCGGCTGGACGCGGTCGTTGATCGGGTCTTGGAGCTCCGACCCGACCATGTCCTGATCACGGGGGACCTGACGACCACCTCTCTTCCGTCCGAGTTCACGGAAGCGTATCGCCGCCTGGGTCGCCTTTTTGAGCGGCCCGAGAGGGTCACGATCGTCCCGGGGAACCACGACCGTTACACGCTCCGGGCCGCTCGCAAGGGCTGGTTCGAGGACACCTTCGGCGAGTTCATGCCCAGGCGGGGATTTCCCTGGTTGCGCACACTCGACGACCACACGGTCATCCTCGGACTCGACCCCACGCGGGCCCATCTCACGGCGTCGGGCCGCTTGCCGCGCCAGCACATTCGCATGGCGCAGGTGTTTCTGAACATCTATCGGCCGCATCGCCTGATCGTGGCGTGTCATTATCCTCTGGCGGCCCCAGCCGGTCACAAGGCCGAGCTGCGGCGCAAGGCCCTGGTGAACGCGAAGGAAGTCGCGAGCTGGTTGAGCACGGTTGGTCCCCACCTTTACTGTTGCGGTCATGTTCACGCGGCCTGGGCCTTCCGGCCCGAGGAGGTCCCCGGCCAACTCTGCTTGAACGCGGGGGCCCCTTTACTTCGCGACCGAACGGGCCGATGCCCGCCTGGTTTCCTTCAGATCGACCTGATCGAGGACGTGGTCGATGTCACCCATCACGCCTGGACGGGATCGGAGTGGTCCGTCTTCCCGTTGGTCCTCGCGGCGAGGCATTTCGAGGCCGCGCGGCGAGCGCCCCTGTCCACCCCCTCGGAGGTGTAAGGTGATCGACCATCGTCGGCTCGCGGGAATGCCGCTCCTCGCGCTCTGGCTCGTCTTCGCGCCATCCGCCCCCGCGCAAAACGTCCGGGGCGTTTGGCTCGGCCAGGATGGCCACGATCGGGTCGGCCAATCGGGTCGCGCCGAGCCGAACGACGTGCAAGATATCCACGTTCGCCTGGATGGCTTGCCGCGCAAGGAGATCGCTCTCTTGAGCCTGAAGGGCCTGGGCGGCGACGAATGGAACTCGAAGGGGCAGGGCTCCTGGCTCGTCTTGGTGGAACGGGGCAAGGACGTCTCCAAGGCCGACCTCTTCTTTGAGCCGACCCGCGTGGAAACAGGGCGTGGGTTCGAGGTCGTGATTCAATTCACCGACGGCTCCCGCGCCGGCTTCTTCATCGACGGCGGCAGGGCCGACCCGAGCAAGCGCATGGCGGGCGCGTCGATGCAGGCCAAGTGGCTCGGCGCGACCAAACGCGACCGCGTTGGCGAGGGGCCGGCCGTCGGTCCCGACGGCCTTCCCGATTGCGCCATCGCCTTGGAAAAGCTCTCGGGCAAGACGGGCATCCAATCGGTTCGCATCGAGGGCCCCAATGGCACGTGGCAATCGGGCATCAACCCTGACGGTGCCAACAACGCCGAGCTCGACCGCGACCCCAAGGACCCAACGCGCGCGGAGGTCCTCTTTCAGCCGTCCCAAGGGCTGAAGGGCCCCTTGAAGATCACGGTCCGCTACGACGGCGACCGCGAAGACAGCGCCACGTTGAATCCAGGAAAAATCGACGCCGCGAGCAAGTCGACCATGCCCAAGCCGCCCGATTTGCTCGTCAACAAGGCGCGCGCGAAATGGCTCGGCCAGGACGGCAAGGACCTGGTGGGTCGTGGCGACGTGCATGTCGCGATCGAAGACCTTCCCATGACGAGACCGATCATCGCGGTGGTGCTGAGCAACGAGGTCCAAACGGCCTACGTTTGGAAGAACGGCGAGAAAGCGAATGGCCTGGTCCTGGACCCGTACCCTTGGCCGATGGAAGTCAAGCCGGGCGAGAGCGGCAAGTCGATCCATCTCCTCTTTCAACCCGATCGCGACGAAACGGGTTCGACGCTTCTCGCGCGAATCATCTACGACGACGGCAAGATGACGCTGGTGAAGGTCCCAGGCGGCAAGGCCGACATTCGCCTTCGCTCACCCTCGGTCGGAAACCGGACCATCCACGCGAAGCCGGGTGAGGACCTACATCGCCTGGTCCGAACGTCGGCGACGATCCAGCTCGCCGCGGGGACCTACGAACTGGATCGGCCCTTGGAGTTGACCGAGGCCGTGGCCCTGGTCGGCCAACCGGGGACGACCTTGCGATTCACCCAGAAGGCCGGTTCGCCCCCCTGGACGGCCGCGATCAAGGTGCATCGCGGGAACACCCGGCTCGAAGGGTTCGCGGTCCGGTTCGCCGGGCCGATCGCCTGGCGGCCCGACGTCGACTTCGATCCCGCCGTGATCGGCACGACCGACAACCACGACCAAGGCGACCACATTCACGACCCCAAGGCCGGGATCGTCCTGAAGCGCCTCGACCTGGAATCGTCACCTCCCAAAGACACCACGGGCCGCGTCGAGGCGGTCGCCCTGGCGCGCCTCGTCCGCGCGTGTGGAGGCCGAATCGAGGGTTGCACCCTCCGCGGCGGACTCGTCCGCTTCACCCATGGGCCCTGGGAAATCGTCGACAACGACTACCGCGGCACACTCCCAGGGACCTTCGCCTGGACCGTCTTTTCCTGCTTCAACTCGCACGACCTTCTCCTCAAGGGGAACAAGGCCATGCCGGTGGGGCCTTCCGGCAAGACCTGGCGGTTCCTCGTCCAAACGGTGAGCGGGATCAACGACCGGGTCGAAGGCAACACGATCGAGAGGATCGGCCCGCGCGACGACGACACCCACCAGGAAAACGCGCCGGAGATCATCCTGACCGAGGCGTACAAGTTGCACTTTGAAGGGAAGGTCGCGGGGCTCTCCAACGATGGGCGGGTCCTGCGCGTTCCTCATCTTCAAGGCGACCACGCGCGGACCGGAGACGTGGTCGCGGTCCTGGCGGGTGCCGACGCGGGCAAGTGGTCGCGTGTGGCCCAGGCGATCGACCCGACGACCTTCCTGGTGGACCCGCCCCTCACGAAGGACGCCGGGGTCGTCTCCATTGTCACCGCGTTCGTGAACGAGCGCTATGAGAAGAACACGATCGATTCCCGTGGCGGCACGGTGGCTTGCAACCTCGTCTTGGTGGGCAACCACTTTGGCCTGAACGTTCGTGAGAACACGCTGAAGGGAGGCGGCGCCTTCAAGATCACGGCCGCGCCGAGCGAATCGCCCCTTCACTGGGGTTGGTCGCACGCCCCTTGTTTCGACGCGATGATCGAGGGGAACTTGCTGGAAGACCAGGGGCAGCCCTCGGTCCTCGCGGTGGAGCGCGAGGGCCCGGTGAAGACGTCGCGCGACCGCGTTTACCTCACGGCCACCCTGCGAAACAACGTCATCGCCTGGACGTCGGCCAAACCCACCGGCACGCGCGGCTCTCAAGACAACATCGGCCTGAAGCTCAACGATGACACGACGCCCCTGGACCTGGGCGAGGCCAGATTTCAGGAGGCGGGGAACCGTTCGCGAGGCGGGCCGGCCAAGGTCCGCGTCCACGGGGCGACCGTGAATGGCAAGACCGTGCGCGATCAAGTGGTCCTGCTCGAAGAAGAAAAGACCAGCGCGGGGGCCGCGCGACGCTGACGCCGAGACTGACCCCATGAATGACGTCCCAGGCGGCCGATCGTGGACCCAAACCCACTGGTACAAGTGGGCCCTGGTCGGCTTGCTCTGGTTTTGCGGCTTCTTCAACTACGCCGATCGTCAGGCGGTCTTTTCGGTCACTCGCAGCCTTCAATCCGAGTTCGAGCTGAGCAAGGCGCAACTCGGGATGATCGGCTCGTCGTTCATGTTCGTCTACGCCCTGGCCGCTCCGTTCGCGGGGGCCTTGGTGGATCGCGGTTCGCGTCGGGCCTGGATCATCGGCGGGCTGGCCTTTTGGAGCTTGATCTGCGCCCTCACGGCCACGTCCCAGGTCTACTGGCACCTCCTTCTCTTTCGAGCGCTCGAAGGACTGGGCGAGACCTTTTACTTTCCGGCATCGATGTCGCTGATCGCCGCTTTCCATGCGCCGAACACGCGGTCGAAGGCGATGGGTATGCACCAGACAAGTGTCTATCTCGGCTCGGCGCTGGGCGGGTCGATCGCGGGAGTGCTCGGCGACTGGCTCGGCTGGCGGTCCCCGTTCTGGCTCTTCGGCGGTGTGGGCTGCTTGCTCGTCCCGATGCTCTGGTTTGGCTTGCGCGACCCGGAGGAAGCCAAGAAGGGGGTCGTCGAGGCCGACGACGCGATCGGCCCCGGGCCCGAACGGATTGGCCTTGTGGGGGCCGTCTTGGAAATCGTCTCGCGTCCCGCCGCGCTGGGTGTGTTGGGGATGTTCGCGGGGGCCAATTTCGTGGCGATGGTCTTGTTGAGTTGGCTCCCTTATTTCGTCTCGGAGCGCTTCGGGGTGGGTCAAGCGCGCGCGGCCTTCGTGGCCACGTTGTTCCTTCAGATCACAAGCCTTTTCGGGGCCATCATGGGGGGCTTCCTTGGGGATTGGGCCGCGGGCAAACCGGGCGGCCGGATGCGCGTTCAAGGGGCCGCGTTGCTCCTGGGCGCGCCGTGCGTCTTCCTGGCGGCGCGGGCGGGATCGGAAGCGAGCTTCGCCGTCGCCCTGATTGGGATTGGCCTTTGCAAAGGGGTCTACGACGCCAGCATCTTCGCGTCGATGTACGATTTGGTACGACCGGAAGTTCGCGGCAAGGCGGCGGGCATGATGAACACGATTGGCTGGGGCGCCGGCAGCACGGCCCCGCTCCTCATCGGCGTCCTGGGCGACGCTCAGGGCCTCTCCCCAACGATCGCGGCCACCGCCTTCGTTTACGTCTTGGCCGGCTCGATCGGTCTGGTCGCCTCGGTCCTTGGCCGCGCGGCGAAGCCGATTGGGACCGGGCCAGGATGAGGTCGGGATTCATATCTCGAATTCCCGATACCTTGTCTGGAACAACGCTTCAGGCCCGTTCACGGGCCTTCACCGCACGGCGGTAGCGGGGCTTCTTTTGAGTGTGAACGGTCGGCGGCGTCTTCTCAATGTCCATGCCAGACGGGGGCCCTCTTGTCCAGGAAGGCGCTGATCCCTTCGCGCGCGTCATCCATGAGCGCGTTGTCGATCATGATTTCGTTCGCATGATGATAGGCTTGCACTTCGTCTAGGTGCAACTGCTGATAGAAGGCCGCCTTGCCCAACCTGACGACGGCCGGACTGGCCGCGAGCACCGAACTCGCCAGTTCCGCGACTTTCTCGTCGAGCCGGTCCTCGGCCACGACGTGGTTCACCAGGCCGATCTCCAGGGCCCGACGCGCGGAGATCGGTTGGCCCGTGACCAGCATCTCGAACGCCGCTTTGGGGGCGACGGCCCGGACCAGAGGGACCATGGGCGTCGTGCAGAAAAGGCCAATCTTCACCCCGGGCGTGCCGAACGTGGCCGACTCCGCCGCGACCGCCATGTCGCAAGCCGCCACGAGTTGACACCCAGCCGCCAGCGCCGGGCCCTGCACGCGCGCGATCACCGGGACCTGCAGATGACGCAGTCGGTGCATCATGCGTGTGCAAGTCTCAAAGAGTCGTTCGTACTCCTCGGCGCTCCGGCCGACCATTTCCGAAAGGTCGTGCCCCGCGCTGAAGGCGGCCCCCTCGGCCGCGATGACCAGGACCCGAGCATGGGGGTCGCCCGCCACGTGGTCCAGGGCCGTGATCATCGCCTCGACCAGGTCGAAGGAGAGCGCGTTGCGCTTCTCGGCGCGCGCCAACGTGAGGCGGTGGACACCGTGGTCGGCGTCGATTCGGATGCCGCTTGTCCGCATCTTGTCTTCCTCAGCGGGTCAGGGACTTGTATTTGATCCGATGGGGTTGGTCGGCCTCGATCCCCAGGCGTTGGCGACGTTGTTCCTCGTAAGTCTGGTAGTTCCCTTCGCACCAGACGACAGTGCTTTCCCCTTCGAACGCGAGGATGTGCGTGGCGATCCGGTCCAGGAACCAGCGGTCGTGGCTGATGACCACCGCGCAGCCGGCGAAATCGAGGAGGGCGTCTTCCAAGGCCCGCAACGTGTCCACGTCGAGGTCGTTGGTCGGTTCGTCCAGAAGGAGCAAATTGCCGCCGCTCTTCAAGAGTTTGGCGAGATGGACCCGGTTCCGTTCCCCGCCCGAGAGGTTGCCGACCTTCTTCTCCTGGTCGGGACCACGGAAATTGAACCACGAGACATAAGCGCGAGCGGGCACCTTGCGCTTGCCCAGTTCGACGAGGTCCTTGCCCCCCGTGATCTCGGTGAAGACCGTGTTGTCGGCCCCTAGCGCCTCGCGACTCTGGTCCACATACGAGGGGACGACCGTGTCGCCGACCCGCAAGGTCCCCGAGGTCGGTTGCTCCTGCCCCATGATCATTCGGAAGAGGGTCGTCTTGCCCGCGCCGTTGGGACCGATCACGCCGACGATCCCACCGGGGGGCAAGCGGAAGTTCATCCCCTCGAAGATCAGGCGATCCCCATAGGCCTTGCTCAGGTCGGTCGCCTCGACAACGAGGTCGCCCAGGTGGGGCCCCGGCGGGACCTGGATGGTGACCGCCTCGTCGCGTCGATCGGCCTCTTGCGCGGCCATCTGTTCGTAGCGTTGCACGCGGGCCTTGTTCTTGGCGACCCGCGCGCGAGGGGCCATGCGGACCCATTCCAGCTCGCGTTCCAGGGTCTTGCGCCGGGCGCTTTCCTGCTTCTCCTCAAGGGCCAGGCGTGCCTTCTTCTGCTCCAGCCACGACGAGTAGTTCCCCTCCCAGGGGATGCCCTGGCCGCGATCGAGTTCCAAGATCCAGCGGGCGACATTGTCCAGGAAATAGCGATCGTGCGTGACCGCGACGACCGTGCCTTCGTACTCCTTCAAGTGCCGTTCCAGCCAGGCGACGCTCTCGGCGTCGAGGTGGTTCGTTGGTTCGTCGAGAAGGAGGATTTCGGGCTTCTGAAGGAGCAACTTGCAAAGGGCGACGCGCCGCTTCTCGCCGCCCGAAAGGGTCTCGACGCGCGCGTCGCCGGGCGGCAGGCGCATCGCGTCCATGGCGATTTCCAACTGCCGGTCCAACTCCCAACCATTCGCCGCGTCAATCGTGTCCTGGACCTTGGCTTGCTCGTCGAGGAGGCGTTCCATCTCGTCTTCGTCGGGGCCTTCTCCCAGACGATTGTTGATCTCGTCAAAGCGCACGAGGGCGTTGCGGACCGGCGCGACGGCCTCCTCCACGTTTCCGAAAACGTCTTTGGTCGGGTCCAAGACGGGTTCCTGGGGAAGGAAGCCGATGTTGATGCCGGGGGCGGGACGGGCCGTGCCCACGAAGTCCTTGTCCACGCCGGCCATGATACGCAGCAACGTGCTCTTGCCGGCCCCGTTGCCCCCAAGCACGCCGATCTTGGCCCCAGGATAAAAGGCGAGCCAGATGTCCTTGAGGACCTCCTTCTTGGCGTGGGCCTTCGAGAGTCGCTCGATGGTGAAGATATACTGCGGAGGCATGGTGGTCCTTCAAGAAGCGGTTCGCGGCCCGTGCCAGGTCCGGCTCGCACTCCCCTATCTAACCACCAACCCAGCGCCACGAACCACTCCAAACGCGACCGAAAGGGTCGTATGCTGGGGCGTACCCCCCCAAATCTCGGAGCGCCCCGTGACTTCCGCCGTCCTTGACACAGCCAGTCCCGAAGCCCGGACCCGCGTGCGTTGGGTCGTGCTCGCCTTTGGCGCGGCCGTGGCGGGCATCACCTATCTCGACCGCGTTTGCATCAGCCAAACCGCCGACTCCATGCGCGCAGACCTGGGGATCTCCAAAGGCCAGATGAGCTTGATCTTTAGCGCCTTCACGCTTGCTTATGGCCTCTTTGAAATCCCCACGGGGGCTTGGGGCGACCGGATCGGCACCCGGAAAGTGATGGCGAGGATCGTCGTCTGGTGGTCCAGCTTCACGGTGGCGACGGCCGCCGCCGCGGGCTTTTCCTCGCTTTTGGCGATCCGCTTCCTCTTCGGAGTGGGCGAGGCCGGGGCCTGGCCCACCATGGCCCGCACCTTCTCGCGCTGGTTCCCCAACTCCGAACGAGGCACGGTGCAAGGCATCTTCTTCATGGGGGCGCACCTCGCCGGCGGACTCACCCCCTTGCTCGTCACCTGGATGCTCCTCCATGTCCACTGGCGCACCATCTTCGTCATGTTCGGGGCGGTCGGCTTCGTCTGGGCCCTGGCCTGGTGGCTCTGGTTTCGCGATGAGCCCCACGACCATCCATCCGTCAACCAGGCCGAGGCGAAATACATCGAGGCCGGCCGTGTGACCATGGCCCCTGAGAAACTCGACGGCGTCTTGTTTCGCAAGGTGGCGGGGAGCGGGGGCCTCTGGGCCCTCTGCCTCATGTATGCGACGCAATGCTATGGTTTTTATTTCTTCATTACGTGGCTGCCCACATACTTGAAAGAGACGATGGGCGACTATTCCCCCGCGGTGCGCGGGCTCTTGGCCGGGCTGCCCCTCACACTCAGCGTCTTGGCCGACTTGACCGGCGGCCTCACCAGCGACTGGTCCACTCGTCATTTCGGCCCGAAATGGGGGCGTTGCGGGGTTGGCGGTCTCTCCCTCTTCGTGGCCGGCCTGGCGATGCTCGGGGCGGCCGTCGTGCCTAATCCGTTGCTCTCGGCCTTGTTGATCGGCGTGGCGGGCGCGGCCGGCAACTTCCTACTCGGGGCGAGCTGGTCCACCTGCGTCGGGATCGCCGGGGCCCACGCGGGACTCGTCAGCGCCTGCATGAACACGGCCGGCCAGGTCGGCGGCTTCGTCAGTCCCATCATCGCGGCGAGTTTCGCGAACTGGTCGCACGCCCTCGCCCTCACGGCGGCGCTCTACTTCTTTGGGGCCATTTGCTGGCTCTTTGTGGAACCTCACAAACATCTCTTTGAGAACAACGATGTGTGATATTCGATGGACACGCGCATTCTTCGCGCTCGTGGTCTTCCTGGGGGCGACGACAATGGGTCTCGCGCAAACGATCGACTTCCGCAACGTGCCGCCGCCGTCCGGCTTGGTCGCCCAAGATGTGGGAGTGGGGGTGGCGGCCCGAGTCGTCCTTCTGGAAGGGCCGGCCTTCGACGCCGACGGCGCACTCTATTTCAGCGACATCGCCGGCAACGTCATTTACAGGTTGACCACCGACCAGAAGCTGTCGATCTGGCGCGCGGACAGCGGCCGAACCAACGGCAACACGTTCGACATTCAAGGTCGCTTGCTCAGTTGCGAGGGGGCCGAACAGGGCCCTGGCGGTCGTCGTCGGATCGTCCGGACCGACCTGAAGACCAACGCCGTGGAGGTCCTGACCGACCGCTTCGAAGGCAAGCGCTACAACAGCCCCAACGACATCGTGGCCGACGCCCAAGGTCGAGTCTGGTTCACCGACCCCTATTACGGCACGGACACAAGTTCACTCGAAATGGGTGTGGAAGGGGTCTATCGGATCGACGCCGACGGCCCGGTCCATCGCGTGCTGGGTCAGCCCGCGGTCGAGCGGCCCAACGGCCTGGCCCTGACTCCCGATGCTCGGCGGCTCTACGTGGTGGACAGTCACTCGCGACCAGGCGGCAACCGCAAGATATGGGCCTTCGACGTGTCCGAAGCGGGGGAGCTTTCGGGCCAACGCCTGGTCTTCGACTTCGGTCGCGGGAGGGGCGGCGACGGCGTGCGCCTCGACATGAATGGGGACCTCTGGGTCGCCGCGGGGATCGCCAACCCGCGGCACGCCGGGGAAACGGCCGATGTGCCGCCGGGTGTTTACGTGATCACGCCCCAAGGGAAACTTCTGGGACGCGTCCCCATCCCGGAAGACCTTTGCACGAACCTCGCCTTTGGGGGCCCCGATCGCAAGACGCTGCACGTCACGGCCGGCAAGACCGTCTATCGCGTGCCGGTGACGGTCGCCGGGTATGTCCTTCACTTCGCTGAGAAGTAAATCTTCTTGTTCTTATTTCCTATCTTCTCCGCGTTCTCTGTGTCTTTGTGGTGCGATTCCTCCGTCTTCCACGGCCGCGAGGGAAATCGACGTCATCCATCACCGATCCAGGCTCGCCCGTCCCACGGACGATGGCTCTCAAGTGATGGGGCTTCCTCATGGCTTTTGTTGCGGCCCCGCGTCGAGAAAGTCGTTCACCATCGGGACGATGACATCCATGCGTTGCATGAGGGTGACGTGCGTGGTGTTGGGCAAGATGGCCAATCGCGATGCCGAACGCGGCCTCATGTCGCCGTGGACCTCGCCCCCCTTGAGACGAAACATCTCCGCGACATGCTCAAGGCGCACGCCATCCGCGTCGCCGTGGATGAAGAACATCGGCGCCTTGGTGGCCTTGAGTTTGTCGGCACCAAGGTCGTCCGGTTTCAATCCCGACGCGAGGAGGTGCTTGACGAACTTGGGGAATTCGTTCGGCGTCGGGCTGAGCTTCTTGTATTCGGTTTCGATGGGCGAGCCTTGAAAGTCGTCGGCCGTGAGTTTCGGGATGGATTCGAGCGCTTCCGGAATCATGCCGTCAGAGCGGAACGTGGACGAAATGACCACCACTTTTCGCACCTTGTCCGGATGGCGGACCGCGCACCGCATGGCGACGGCACCGCCCATGCTGTATCCGATCAGGTCCGCGCGAGCGACCTTGAGATGATCGAGAAGCGCCGCGACATCATCGGCGAGGTTCGCGGAGTTCATGTCGCGGTCGATATCGGCCGTGCGACCGTGGCCCTGGAGTTCGACGGCGATCACTTTCCGCGTTTTGGCGAGTTCGCCGATCCACCCCGCCCAGTTGTTCGTGATGGTCATGAACGCGCCGTGCAGCAACACCACAGGCTCCCCGTCGCCGTGGACCTCATAGTACATCTTGAGTCCGTTGACCGGCGCGTGGCCCGTCGTCGGCGCTTGCTGCGCCGGTACGACCATCGTCAGGACGATTGCGATTGTATTCATGTGCGGCTCCTGGGCAGATGTCTTGTTGTGACTCTCAAGTAAAGGACGGTCCGGGAATGCACTCCCGGCGCGCGATGGAGGGTCGAAAGTCCACAGAAATGCGGGCAGGCCGAGGCCCGCTGGAAGTATGGCCATGAACGATGGGTTTCGGCCAGGGGGCGCGCTCGCCGGTCCCTCGCGATGGATGGGTGTCATTCACGCGGGCGCGGCGTCCATCACGCTCGACACGCCGGCGGACGCCACCGGCGTGGCCAACGGGCGGCTCATCTCGTCGGCCACCGCCAACGGCCGGCGGTCCTGGGTCTGGCGGTCGGTGGCCCCCATGGCGCCCTACCTCGCGTTCGCTGCGGTCGGCCACTACGACCTGGTGCAGCGGGACGGTCCGGACGGGATCCACCTCACGTTCGCCTTCCCTCCGAAGCTCCCCGCCTCGCAGCGGTCGGGGTTCGACGACCTCGACGACATCCTCCGCTTCTACGCCAAGACCTTCGGCCGGTACCCGTTCGCGGACTCCGGAGCGGTGGTGGTGACCTCGAGCCTCGGCCTGGCCCTGGAGTCGCAGACCCGGCCGCTCTTCGGCACCGACGCCATCGGCGACGGAGTGGTCTGGGCGCTCCCCCACGAGGTCGCCCACCAGTGGTTCGGCGACGCCGTGTCGCCCGCCCGCTGGGAGGACGTGTGGCTCAACGAATCGTTCGCCACCTACGCGGACTGGCTCTACACCGCCCACAAGACCGGCGAGCCGATCGCCGAGGTGATGAAGGACCAGCAGGTCCCCACCGTCGGCG
>CALLYK010000418.1 GCA_937858365.1 uncultured Isosphaeraceae bacterium
CCAAGTCTGCTCCCTCGGCACGCCGTCGGGCGCTCGAACGACAAGGCATCGAAGTGCTGGTGCTGCCGAGCCTGGGGAAACGCGTGTCGCTGAAGCAGCTCCTCACGGCCATGGGCCAACGCGGGATGATGTCAGTCGTGGTGGAGGGAGGCGGGGCGCTGAACGCGGGGTTTTTTAAGGCCAAGCTGGTGAACCATGTTCAGCTGTATGTGGCGCCGACCCTCTTGGGCGGGACGCAATCAAAAGGCGTCATTGGGGGCGTGAGTCCGCGCCGGCTGGCTGATGCCTGGAAATTAAGACAGGTGCGTATCAGGGTGCTCGGGACTGATGTCGTCGTCGAAGGCGACGTATAATGTAGTCATGGCGAACCTCTTTACGATCAGGCGGGCGGCACAGTACGTTTGTCTTCTGCTGGTCGGTTGGTGTTGTATTGCCGCAGCGGGAGAGCCGGCCTGGCCGGCTGAGCTTCTGCCCGCGGTTCCTGATCTCACCGCCGCCGTGTTGTCCTATCTCGACGAACCGGACAACCGCGGGACGTGGGTGGTCGAGCCGAACCGGTTGGCGAAACTGATCCGCTGGGTGCATGACCTTGGCTGGTCGATGGACATCCATACCTGTGGCGACGAGGCGCAGGAATGGGTCGTCCGCGCCTATGCCGATGCCCAACGCGAGAATCCGAAGCCGTGGCTTCGCCATCGCGTCCACCACGCCTACTTTCCGACTCCGGCCGCCCTGGAGGTGATGGCCGGGGCGGGTATTTCAGCCGTGGTCTCCTCGCCGTTCCTGACGAATCTGGGCGAAGGATTCGTCAACAGCGTCGGGCCGGAGCGGGCCAGCCGCGCGATGCCGATGCGGACCTATCTCGAAGCGGGGGTGCCGCTCGCCGGATCGTCCGATTCGTACATCACCGATTACAACCCGTGGGTTGGCATGCATGCGGCCGTCAACCGACGGACGGTCATGGGGCGCGATCTTGGCAAAGACGCCGAGGCGATCACCCCAGCCGAAGCGCTCCGCTCCTACACCCTTGGCGGCGCGTATGCCTCGGGGCGCGAGGATTGGCAGGGCTCGATCGCACGGGGCAAATTGGCCGATTTGGTCGTCCTCGATCGCGATCCGCTGGCGATCGATCCCGACGAACTCGATCACGTCAAGCCAACGGCGACGATGCTTGGCGGGGAATGGGTCTACCGAGGGTGATGCCCGGCACGAGTGAATTGGCGGAGGGAGGGCGCTGTAGCGGAATTGATTGACCGCGATTTGCTCGCGGATTATGCTGCCATCATCTGAAACAGGTCAGGTCGCGGCTACCCGGGGCGTTGTTGCCTCGGGTCGATGCAACAAGGGAGTACCGATGACTGGTCTACCGTATCGCCATTCGCCCCGTCCGTCCCGGTTCGGTTACGCGCTCAACCGGCGCGGTCTCCTAAAGGGAGCCGCCGGCGCCGCCGCGCTTGGATTCGGATTGTCCGCGGGGGTGACCCGCGCGAAAATCGAGTTGGGAACCGCGAGTGGCGATGTCAAACTGGGGTCGAACTACTCGAACGATCTCCCCCGGGAAGGATTGGTTGCCGCGGTTGAGGCGCTGCCGAACAAGAACATCAAGGTCGCCATCAACGAGGTCGATCACAACACCTTCCAGGAAAACATCACGACCTATCTCCAGAATCCGGACGACGTGATTCCCTGGTTCGCCGGCTACCGCATGCGCTACTTCGCGGCGCAGGATCTGCTGGGTGACATCACTGATGTCTGGGAAGCGGGTCTCAACGACAGTCTGGGCGAGGGCTTCAAGGTGGCCTCGACCGGCGATGACGGCAAGCAATATTTCGTGCCGTGGACGTATTACATCTGGGGCGTCTACTACCGGCCGAGTCTGTTCGAGGAGAACGGCTGGTCCCCGCCGACGACGATGGACGAACTCAAGAGTCTTGCCGCGAATATGCAGGACAAGGGCATCGTCCCGTTCGCGCTCGGAAATGATGGCCGCTGGCCGGCGATGGGCACGTTCGATCAGTTGAACTTCCGCCTGAACGGGTACCAGTTCCACGTTGACCTGATGGCAGGCACCGAGAAGTGGACCGACGAGCGGGTGAAGAACGTGTTCACCGTTTGGGAGAGTCTGCTGCCCCTTCATCAGGAAAACCCCAACGGCCGCACCTGGGAAGAGGCCGCCGCCGCCGTGGTCAACAAGGAGGCGGGCATGATGACCATTGGCACATTCATCGGCTCGCAGTTCCCCGATGGGGATACTTCCGACCTCGACTTCTTCACGTTCCCGGAACTCAATCCCGAGTTCGGCACTGGCACGGTTGAAGCCCCGATCGACGGCTGGCTAATGGCAAAGAAGCCGGGCAATGAGGCGGCAGCCAAGGAGCTGCTCTACCACTTTGGCACCGCCCCAGCGCAGGAGGCGTACCTGTCGAAGGATCCGAGCGTGATTGCGCCGTCGACCGATGTCGACAGCTCGCTCTACTCGCCGCTGCAGCAGAAGGTGCGTGACCGCAAGCTCTGGGCCTGCCACCTCGGCCCGGAACTCGGCGGCCAGGGCTTCGGTCAGCTGAAGCTGGCCCTGATGAACGAAAAGCTCGGCCGCAATGGCCTGGCCCCCTCGATCTTCGGCTGCCAGGCGCCCGACACCGGCAACGCCGAAATCATTGCCCACTACGGCACGCCCGAGCAGAA
>CALLYK010000419.1 GCA_937858365.1 uncultured Isosphaeraceae bacterium
GCGAGAGAGTCGAATCGGCCCGTAATTGACGGTCGTGATCGTCAACTACAACGGCTGGGCCGATGTGGGCCGCCTCGTGGACGTCCTGATCAGCGACCCCGAGGTCGTCTCGGGACGTTGCGAGATCGTCGTCGTGGACAACGCTTCCGACCAACCGCCGCCCTCGTCGATGACGACCAAGGGGGACGGTCTTCGCCTGATTGTCCGGCCCGATAATGGCGGATTCGCCGCCGGAGTCAATGCGGGTTGGCGGGCCGCGCGAGGTCGCTGGCTCCTGCTCCTCAATTTCGATGTCGAACTTGGACCGTCTTTCCTCACGAAGGCCCTCAAACGCGTCGAGTTCCACGATGGCCGTCCGCACGGGGCGCCCGGGATCGTCGGGCTGGGTCTTTGCGACCCCGATGGTTCACCGCAGCCTTCGGTCGGGGAGTTTCCCAACCTCCCACGGGCCCTTTGGGGGCCCTTTCGACCCAGACATCGACGGATGTATCGTCGGGCGAAACCGGGACCGGTCCCGTGGGTGACGGGGGCTTGCATGTTGGTGCGGAGCGACCTTCTCGCCGCGCTGGGTGGGATGGACGAAGATTTCTTTTTGTATTACGAAGAGGTCGCGCTTTGCCGGTCCGCCCAGGACAGAGGTTGGCCCGTCGCGTTCGACCCGTCGGTCGAGGTGGTCCATCTTCGCCCTTTGCAGTCGCGTGCCTTGTCGCCTCGGATGCGCGTCATTACCCGACACAGCAAACTTCTCTACTTCCACAAGCACTTGCCTCGTTGGCAGTTTTGGGGCCTGGCCCTGGTGGTGGCGTGCGAGGCGGCCTTGCGAGGGGCCTGGTCACGCTTCTGGGGAAACACCGAGGCCGAACGTTCGTGGAAAGCGATCGGCGCGATGGTCAAGGCTTGGCGAAGGACCGGCCAGCCTCCTCTCAAGGGGCCCGAAGCGCGAGAACTCGCCGATTCCGTGAGGGTCCGTGGCGCCGCTTGAGAATTGATCGAGTGATGTTCGCGGGAGGGACCTCATGACATCGATCGCACCCACGGGACATGTCCGCCGCGTGATTGGCCTGATGGTCTTTGTCGGCCTGTTACTGGGTTGGCTCGCCCTCCATACCGACGTCATCTTCGCCGACGGTCTGAGGTACATTCGTCACGCCCAACAAGTCGACAAGGGGGACCTCGCGGGCGGGCTCTTCCGGGCCATCGACCATCCTCTCTATCCCCTGGCGATCGCGGCGTCTCACAAAGTGTTGGGAGGCGCCGGGCCGTGGGCGTGGCAACACGCGGCCCAGCTCGCTTCCATCCTCGCGGCCGTGCTTCTGGTCGTGCCGCTCTATCTGATCGCGTTGGAGTTCCACGGCGAACGGACTGCCTGGTTGGGGGTCGCCTTCGCGTTCGTCGTCCCGGTCACGAGCCATGTCTTCGCCGACGCACTCAGCGAATCGACGTTCCTGTTGGGGTGGTGCTGGGGTTTCTGGGGGGCGCTGCGGTTCCTCCGGCATGGCGCTTTCGGCTGGCTCGCGCCCACGGTCTTGGGGGCCCTTGTGGCCTACCTGACTCGTCCCGAGGGGCTGTTGCTTCCCGCGGCGCTGATGGGGACCTTGGCCTTCATGCCCTTGCTACCATCGACTCGATTGAACTGGCCGCGCTGGAGTGCGGCGGTGGGATTGTTGATTGTCTTTCCCGCCTTGATCGTCGCCCCCTATGCCTGGAAAAAGGGGGGACTAGGCTCGAAGCCGGCCATCGCGCGGGTGCTGGGCACGATGCCCAAGGCCCCCGCCGACGCGATCGAGCGGGGCCGCGTGCTGGACCCTGAGCAATCGACGCTGAAAACGTACGCGACGGCCACCAAGGAAACGCTGAGCGCCGTCCGTGAAGCGGTCACGACTCCTCTCTTGGTGCTGGCAATCCTGGGTATTGGTTTGGGCTTGAGGGCCCCCCTTCCTGGACCACGGGCCAAGCTCTTTGTGGCGCTCGCGGTCGCCGGGACGCTCTTCGCCTTGGTCCGACTCCACGCAACGAGCGGCTATTGCACGCCTCGGCACACGCTGACGATATCGCTCCTGCTCTTCCCCGCCGCGGCGTCCGGTTTCGTGACCTTGATGGATCGAGTCCGCATTCCCGGACGCTGGGTGGGCGCCGGCGACGAGCGCCTCGTCTTCGGGCCCGCGGCCTGGCTGATCGTCTTGCTCGGCTTCGGGACCTGGGTCGCGACCGGGACCTTCGCCCATTTGAACCCGCATTTCAAGGGTTACAAGCAAGCGGCCAGCTTTCTTTCGGAAGCCGTGCCCTCCGACGAGAGAGTGGTCGATTTCTCCGGCTGGGCCCTCTTCTATGGCGAACGAACCGGGTACACGTTCCGACAGATCGCCGAACTGCCTCAAGACCCGAAGGTGCGCTGGGTGGTGGCCCGTGAGGCCCATTTGAATGGGCCCTGGGGCTACTCGCGCGTCCTTCGGGACCTGACCGCTGGACTCAAACCGATCAAGGTATTCCCGGAGACCGCCGAACCCGGGACCGCTCGGGTCCTCGTCTTCGATCGCGGTCCGATCCTCGCGGAGAGCGAGGCCCCGTCGCGCCGCTGATCAAACGAACGAGGGCGCCCTCAACTCAGCGTCCCTCCTCGACATGGTTGGGTAACCCGTCTTACGATGATCGCGGGGCAGGGGGATCTCCGTGTCTCTCATCGAGGTGAGACTTTTGGGTCCATCTGGGCGATGACAAGCGGCGTCCATCCCGCTTCGCTGAGTGTCGAGGCCCTTCAGGCCGAATGCGAGGTCACGCGCACGAGGCGTTCGGGACCGGGTGGCCAGAACCGCAACAAGGTCGAGACCGCGATCGTGCTTAAGCATCGGCCCACCGGGCTGATCGCGGAGGCGAACGAACGCCGGAGTCAGGGCGAGAACCTGCAAGTCGCCCTCCACCGACTTCGACTCACTCTCGCCCGCGAGGTCCGGCACCCCGTACCACCCGATGGGCCCGTCAGTGCCGTTTGGAAGAAGTACCTGCGCGGCGACAGGATCAGCATCAACAACGTCAATCCGGACTTCCCAACCGTCATCGCCGAGGCCCTGGACCAGGTCGAGGCGGCCGAGCTGGACGTTCGAGCGGCGGCCGAACGCCTCGGCTGCTCGACTTCCCAGTTGACCAAGCTCCTCAAAATCGAGCCCAAGGTGTTCGTCCATGTGAACGCGCGCCGATCCGAAGCCGGCTTGCGTCCCTTGCTTTGACGATCGTTCGACGTGGGACGGACATCGCCGGTCTGTTATCCTATCTTCCCAGGCACCAGCGACGATTGACGAGGGTCTTTGATGGGCTCGGGAACGATCCGGCGTGTTTCGGTCTTGGGGGCGGGCGGAATGGGTACGGCCCTCGCCCTGGCGCTCGTTGAGGCGGGTTGTCCGGTGCGCATCTGGGCCCGCGACGCTGACCGCGCGGCGGAGATGACCCAACGCCGCCGGAACGTGCGACACCTGCCCGGTGTGCCTTTCCCCGACGCTCTCGCTGTGACCGCCGACCCGGCCGAGGCGTGTCTGGGGTCGGACCTTTTGGTCGCGGCGATCCCGTCTGCTTACTCGCGGACCACGATGACGTCGATCGCGGGGGTCGTCCCCCAGGGCGTGCCGGTCTTGAGTGTCGTGAAGGGGATCGAATTCGGCACGTTCGCGCGGCCGAGTCAGGTCTTGACGCAAACCTTGGGACCGCGTCCCGTCTCCATCATGGGCGGGCCTTGCCACGCCGAGGAACTGGCCCTCGGCAAGCCCGCGTCCGTGGTGATCGCCGGTGCCGACGACGAATTGAACCGAGACCTTCAAGCACTTCTGACCCGCGGCCAATTGCGCGTTTACACCAACAACGACGCCATCGGCGTGGAACTGGCCGGGGCTTTGAAAAACGTCTTGGGACTAGCGGCCGGCATTTGCGATGGCCTCGATTTCGGCGACAACGCCAAGGCGGCCCTCCTGACCCGGGGCCTCGCCGAGATCGCGCGCTTCGGTCTTAACCGGTTCACCATTGAGCAGGATATGCACCAAAGACCTCCGGATCGGTCGCACCCGACTCGATGTAGCGGGCGACCATTTCAGCCATGACCGGCGCGAGAAGAAAGCCATGCCGATAGAGGCCGTTGACATAGATATAGCGGTCGCGCGTGAGAATCCTAGGGCGATTGTCCGGGAACGCAGGCCTTGCGCCAGCGCCCTGCATCACGACTTCGGCTTCGGCGAAGGCGGGGCTCAATGCGTAAGCCGCGGAGAGCAGATCGAGACTGGAGCGCAGCGTGATCGGCCCGGTTTCCTCGCTTTCGATCACCGTCGCGCCGAGCATGTAGAGGCCTTGGCCCCAGGGCACGACGTAGAGCGGGAAACGGGGATGGAGCAGGCGGATCGGCCGGGAGATGGTCACGTCGCGGCTCTTGATCACGATGCGCTCGCCGCGCACGCCGCGAAGCGCCGGCAGGTCCGCTTTGGCAGCAAGCCCGCGGCAATCGATGACGAGATCGGCGTCCTTGGGGTACTCGCCCTCACCTAAGCGGAGGGTGACGCCCGCCGCCTGCACCTGCTCCAGAAGAAAATGAAGTGCCGGGTCGGGCGAGAGGTGACCCTCCTCGGCGTAGAACAGCGCGCCGGCAAAGCGATCGCCAAGCGCGGGCTCTAGCTCCGCGAGATCGTTTGCCGAAACGCGCCGATGGCCTTCGGTCATGCGCGCGAAGCGGTCGAGCTCGCCACGGTCGCGCGCGAAGGCGACGACCAGGGTGCCGTCCTGCCTCATGGCGGGATAGTGCTCGCGCCAGAGCGCCACGCCGCGTAAGCCCAGCTCGCGAATTTTCGCCTCGGCCGCCTCCTTCTCGCAGTTCGGTGCGAGCATGGCTCCGGCATAGAGGCTGCAGCCATGGGCGAAAGGCACGGGCGAGCGCTCGCAAAGCGTCACCTTGTGGCCATGCCGGGCGAGCGTGAACGCTTGCCAGAGGCCCACAATTCCCGCGCCCCTAATTGCGATTCTGCGTTGTGTCGCTGCCATCTCGCTTGTTTAGCAACAGTGATCGCGCGACGCGACTAGTCGCCGATTGCGAGCCCTTCACGGCGCGGGTCTGCGCCGCCCTCAAGCCCGTTCGGCGTGACCGCCACGATCGCGAGCCCGCTCGAGAACGGGAAGCTCTTCACCTGGTGGCCGAGCCCTGCCAGCGCGGCGCCGAGGGCGTCGGCTCCCGGTCCGGGCTCGATCAGAGCCTCGTTGCCGGTCGAGCCGAAGGTCAGGAGATTGGACGCCTGCTGCGGGTCGAGATCCCAATCGAGCAGGGCGATGATGGCTTTCAGATCGAACAGGATGATGCCGGGTCCGCCGGGCGAACCGAGAACATAACGCAAGGAGCGGCTTCCGTCGGCCGCACGCGCAAAGATGATCGCGGGGTCCATCGAGCTTCTCGGCCGCTTCCCCGGCTGGACCCGGTTGGCGACCGGAAGGCCATTGTCGTCCACCGGCTTGAACGAGAAATCGGTGAGCTGATTGTTGAGCAGGAAACCCCGCACCATGAGATGCGAACCGAATGCCTGCTCGATGGTCGTGGTCATGGACACGGCATTGCCCTCGTCGTCCACGATGGAGATGTGGCTCC
>CALLYK010000420.1 GCA_937858365.1 uncultured Isosphaeraceae bacterium
GAACGCTACATCGACGGCAGGTTCCGCTACCGCGGGCTCTTGTCCCTCATCCGTTACTGGTGGTCTCGGCGAGACCAAGGGAAGGGGCCACCGACAGGGTCCGAGGCCGGCCCATCGGCCCCTTGATGGGGCCGGCCAAAGAAATCCAACTGGCCTCTCAGGCGACTGGTCCGCCGCTGAGCACGGGCTGATCGGCCGGCTTCGCGTTGCCGAGAACGCTGTGTTTCTTGCCGTACACGAAGTAGATCACGAGTCCGATCACCAGCCAGATGACCAGCCGAGCCCAGGTCTCGAGCGGCAGCGGCAGCATGAGGACTAGCGCCGTGATGACGCCCATCGGCGCCGTGAACCAGACGAAGGGGGCCTTGAAGGGCCTCTCGATGTCCGGCTGGGTGATCCGCAAATAGAGCACGCCCGCCGAGACCACCATGAACGCGAAGAGGGTGCCGATGGAGGTCAACTCGCCCGCGACACTGAGCGGGATCGTGCCGGCGGCGGTCATGACGATCAGGCCCGTGATGATCGTGGTGATCCAGGGGGTGCGGAACTTGGGATGGATCTTGGCCACAATGGGGGGCAAGAGGCCGTCCTTCGACATCGAATAGAAGATACGCGGCTGGCTCATCAGCATCACCAGGATGACCGAGCTGAGGCCCGCGATCGCGCCGATCTTCACGTAGAATGAGAGCCAGGGTAGCTTCATGGCGTCGGTCGCCACGGCCACGGGGTCGGGCACGTAGAGTTGCTTGTAATTGACGACGCCGGTGAGCACCAACGAGCCAACGCAGTAAAGGGCCGTGCAAATCAAGAGCGAGCCGATGATGCCCAGGGGCATGTCGCGTTGCGGGTTCTTGGCTTCTTGGGCCGTGGTCGAGACCGCGTCGAAACCGATGTAGGCGAAGAAGACCACGCCCGCGGCTCGGAAGATGCCGCTCCAGCCGTAGTGGAACATCTCGGTGCTGGGCGGGATGAAGCCTTCCGGACCCCAGTTCGTCGAGCTAATCATCGGCAAGCCCAGGGCGATCAAGAGCAACAAGATCGACACCTTGATGAAGACGATGACGTTGTTGACTCGGGCCGATTCCTGCACGCCGATGACCAGCAGGACCGTGACCAGCGCGACCACGACCATGGCGGGTAAATTGATCAAGGCGGTGACCGTCGGGTAGGCCGAGAAGTCAACGCCGGCCTCCGTCAGACGACCGCTCACCGATTCGAGCATCGACCAGCCGTGTCGCAGATGGAGTTCGGCCGCGACCTGGTCGGGCACCTGGATCATGGTCGTCCCGGGCGAAGAGAGGAATTGCGCGGGCAGGTCGATCCCTCGGTCGTGAAGGAAGCTGGCCACGTAACCGGACCAGTTGATCGCGACGGTCGTGGCCCCGACCATGTATTCGAGGATCAGGTCCCAGCCGATCATCCAGGCGACGAACTCGCCCATGGTGGCGTAAGCGTAGGTGTAAGCCGAACCGGCGACGGGGACCGTAGAGGCCATCTCCGCGTAGCAGAGACCCGCGAAGGCGCAAACGATCCCGCCTAGGATGAACGAGATGGAGATCGCCGGGCCGGCATAACGGGCCGACGCTTCGCCGGTCAGGCCGAAGAAGCCGGCGCCGATGACCGCGCCGATCCCCAGCATCACCAAGTTCCAAGCCGAGAGAGACCGTTTCAGACCGCCATGTTCGTCCGACATGGCGGCTTCGGCCTTGAGTGTCGCAATCGACTTCTTGACCCATAAGTTCGGCATGGCATCGGTCCTCGGTGGGCCGCGACGTCGCGCAGGGGGAAGGAACGGCCCCCCGGAGAGTGGGGGATACAGGTAGGCCCATATCTTGCCGGGTCGGCGTCGCGCCTTCCAGTCCCCCGCGACGAATTGTGTCGAATCCGCGAGGGCGGGTCGCCTCGCGGTCCCCAACGACTCGTGGCGGCGGCGTGTTCAACCGACGAATACGCCCAAAGTCTCGGACTGGTCGAGGCGGGACGATCACCACTTCCGCCTGGAGGGACGCTTCGCGGGCACCTCCGTGCCCTCCGCGAATCTCACGCGCCGATCGAGCTCGGCCAAGCAGAAAGATATGTGGATCGCGTCGATTGTCGAATCGCTTTCCTCGAGAGTATGGACTTGGACAGATCGTCGTCGGCGCCTTGGCGGCCCGTCTCCCACCCATTCTAATCGGGATCGTCGCTCGGATGAGAAAAACCGGCGACGATGGGACCAATTCGGGCCCCTCGCGACATTACTCATGGAAACCAGCGGGGGCCAATCCTCATGGCATACGCCCGAAGTCGTCGCGGCGGCGGCAATGTGCGGGTCCTCTTCCGTGTCGGCACGACGGCCGGTCTCAGCGACGCCCAGTTGCTGGAACGGTTCGCGCGCCGTGAGGGAGAAGTGGCCGAACTCGCTTTCGCCGCCCTCGTGGACCGGCACGGCGGACTTGTTTGGAGGACCTGTCGAGCGATCCTACGCGATGAACACGACGCCCAAGACGCCTTCCAAGCCTCTTTCCTCGTTTTGGCGACCAAGGCGCACGGCTTGAGGGTCGAAGAGACCGTGGGCCCTTGGCTCCATCAGGTCGCTTGCCGCGTGGCCGCCTCGGCGCGCGCCGCGAATGCACGCCGCAGGCGCCACGAGCGCTTGGCTTCCGAGGCGAGAGCGACTGAGGAAGTGCCCGCGTCATCTCAGGGAGACCTCGATCAACTCCTGCACGAAGAGATTGGGCGACTACCCGACTCCTACCGGGCGCCCTTGGTCATGTGTTGCTTGCAGGGCATGACCCGCGAGCAAGCGGCGGCCCAACTCGGTTGGCCACAGGGCACGGTCCAGAGCCGCTTGGCCCGCGCGAAACGAAGGTTGCGCGATCGCCTCAGCGGACGAGGTATCGAACTGCCGGGGGCCATGCTCGCGGGCCGCTCGCTCATGCCGTCCGCGAAACTCGCGACCGACACGACCACCGCCGCTCTTTCGTTCTCGCGAACCGGCCTCGTCGCGACCGAGACGGTCTCGGCCGCGGTGAAGGCCCTCACCCAAGGGGTGCTTTGGACCATGTTCTGGGGCAAGACGAAATCCGTGGCGCTCATCGCGACCCTCGCGGGCTCGTTGGCGATCGGCGCCGCGTCGATGGGCCGGGTCTCCAACGAGGGCGACGATGACGGCGACAAACCGGTCGCGCAAGCCAAGCCGGCCGCGTCGGTCACCAAATTCGAAGTGCGGAGCTGGAAGGACGGCAAGCCCGCGGGCAAGCCTGTCTTCGTCAAGGTCACACCCGAACGAAGCGTCACTCTGGAATCGGGTGAATATATCATCACGATCGAATCGAAAGAAGGGCGCGAGATGACGGCCGCTCGACGGGCCGTTCAAGAGGCCCAACGCCAGATCATCGAGCGGAGGAAGCTGGCCGCGGAGGAACAGGCGAAGGCCGAACGGGCCCGCCTCGATGCGGAGAAAAACGTCGAGCGCGTGCGGGAAGACGAGGCGCGTGTCAAGGAGGTCCTCCGCGAGGCAGTCCTCGAAGAGGGATTGGACGTATTCAAAGCGATGCGGAAGGGCCGGGACGAGCTATCCGCGCCTGTCGAGCCCGTCGACGAGGTTGCTGTCGACCGACTCTCAAGGAGTGGGGACCTCGCGCGCTCGTTGGACGTTGTCAGGCTCTCGGACTTGCCGATTGCTCTCGACCTTGGGCTCGCCCTTAGCGACCTGGACGCGCAGGATTCAACTCGGCGTCCGCCCACTGGCGACGACGTGGGCGTCCTCAAGCACTTGCTCGAAGATGCCTACTCGTCCCAGAAGAGCGATGCCGAGCGGCTCGAGGCCACCAAGGTCCTCGTCAAGTTCCTCACGACCGTCGGCAAAGACATCTCCGTTCAAGATGACGGCACGGCGAGGCTCAAGAAGCTCACCGATTCATTTCAACGGGCGCGGGAGGAATTCGCGGCGAGCAAGAAAGTCCTGACAGCGCCGGTGGAAACCCAGATCAATAATGAGGCAAGTGCGCTGAAAGCCGTGAAGGAGCAACTCGCGAAGAAGGCCCTGTCCCGCCGGGAGGGGCCCGACCAGGAGGCTCGTCTCCGGATCGTCGAAGACAAACTCGATCAGATCATCAAGCTCCTGAACGAGCGGCAGGTCAAGAACAAGGCCGTTCAGGAGTTGGAGCGGGACCTCCGCCGCTGAGCGATCGACAGCGAACGGGGCCGGAAGCGTTAGCGACGGGACCCACTTGGATTGGACGGGGCCCAATCGTCACTCACGCTTCCAGCCACGTTCCGGGCCATTCAGGTCCGCGATCAGCCTGGCCACCGCCAGTTCCTTCGCCTTGGCCTCGACTTCCACCGTGAGCGGCCAACCGAGCCATTCCAAGGGAAAATCCCTAGCGTCGATGTAATCGTGATGCCGCTCCGGTTTGGGTCCGCCCCACCCTTCGAGCGGACTGGAGATGTGAAAGAGCGGCTCGCCCCGCCATGTCTTTCGAGCGCGTTCGGTGATCTCGGCCACGCTCAAGCCATCGGGCAGGCATCGGTGATGGTGCACGTCGTAAACCAACGGCACACCGGTGTCGGCACAAACAGGCAACAAGTCGGCGGGCGTGTAAACCTTGTCATCGTTCTCCAGCGTGAGGTACGACCGGACATGGTCGGGCAGGCGTTCCACGTTCCCACGCAACACGCCCAGCGCTGCGGTCTTATCGCCATACGCGCCGCCGCCGTGGATGTTGATCGTGTCCGCGCCGACCCATCCCGCGACTTCGGCCTGATAGTCCAGTTCGGCGAGCGAATGAGCCAGGGTCCGTGGGTTTGGGGAATTGAGCACCACAAACTGATCTGGATGAAACGAGAGTCGCAGATCGTTGGAGCGGGCGTACCGACCGCACTCTTGAAAACGCGCGATGATCTCCGCGCCGCCCGGCAGCTCATTCATTTGATAGCCGGCTTCGGGATGCGTCTTCAGAGGCAGCACCTGGCTGTTGATCCGGAAGGCGCCGATGCCATGAAACGCACAGAATTCCAAGGAGGCAAGCAGGGCCTCGGCATTGGAGCGGCACAGATCGGCGAGCCGCGCCAACCGCGCCGCCTTGGGCAAACGCAGCATCGCCGTGGCCGTCGTCGTCCGGAACTTGATCGGCTCGCGTGCGTACTGGCAACACAGACCAAGCCGCAGAGGGTTGGACCGTCGTGCCGCCGACGCCTTTCGAGCGGGGGCCATGTTAGGCCCTCGCCTGCACATGGCCCAGTCCACCGTCGACACCGATGATTTGACCGGTGATCCAAGCCTGGGTGCCGTCGAGCAGCCAACAAATGGCCGAGGCCACGTCGGCCGGCTCCCCGATGCGACCCAGTGGGTGCAACGCGGCCGACGCTTTCGCGATCGCCGGGTTTTCGGTCAGGGCGCGAGTCAGCCCGGTGCGAGTCAATCCCGGCGCGACACAGTTCACCCGCACCTGATACCGCGCGTAGCTAGCCGCCGCCGCCAGGGCCAGCCCCTCCACGCCCGATTTCGCCGCGGCGATGGCTTCGTGATTCAGCAGGCCGCGACGAGCCGCCACCGATGAACATAGCACAATGCTGCCGCCGCCCGCCTGGCCCATCAGAACGCGAACGGCGGCGCGTAACACGTTGAACGCGGTCGTCAGGTTCAATGCCAAGGTCTCGGCGAACTCCGCGTCCGTGATCAAATGAGCCGGCTTGAGGAGTATCGAACCGGCGCAATTCACCACGCCGTCGAGACGGCCATGATTTGCGTGGACTTCCCGCAAGGCCGCGTCCACCGCCGCGCTGTCCCTCGCTTCCAATTCCAGCGCGGTCGCCCCGGTCTCCGAGACGATGGCCGCCAAGCGTCCGGCATCCCGACCGGTGACGATCACCCGCGCACCTTTGGCGGACAACTCTCGCGTCACGTCCGCGCCGATGCCGCCCGATCCGCCCACCACCAGGTAAACCCCACGGTTTTCGGTGCTCATCGTCCATTCACTCCTTGACATCGTGCGGTCCGACAACTTCTGACACGAGATGTCATCATGTCACGGCGTGAAAAGGCCGGGGCTCAAGGCGGATTAGGATTATCGTAGACAGGCGGCGACCGCTCGTTCACCTGTCCTTGAGGAGTTGGACCGAGACCAGGGTCGATGATCGGCAAAAATTGGAGTCGGGAGAGTCAGCGACAGGGCGGGTGACGTCGGAGCGCGTCGGGTCGGAGCGCGGGGTGACGAATCGCCAGTTACCAGGATTCGACCTGCCTCGAACAAGTTGGGCACAGCATGACATTCGCCCCGTATGTGTTCGAAACGGGTCCCGCCCGAAGCCATTCGTCGCTCCGTGGTTGGTGCTTCCTCGCCACGACTCGTTTGGCTTTGGTTTGCGACGTTTCGTACACGGCACTATAATTCCCGTGGGGAGTGCGATCGTGTCGCCCGCGTGACCGGCCTCTCGACCGATCCTTTCGTGGCGTTCTCCGTCCCTTTCGTGGACTAGCCTTTCGATTCGGAGGTTTCCCTCATGGGGGTCAGGCCCGACCAATCCGGGATTGCCAACGTCCTGTTCCGGGTCTTTCACAGCGCGATCCACCCGGATTGGTACGCGACACGACAGCACCGCCGCTTTCGCCGCGACGAGTGGGAGGCGGACGTCCGAGTCATCGAGGGGGGTCACGTCATCTCGTGGGCCCGCGGGACGCTCCGATTGACCGAGGTCCTGTGCGACGCGGGCGTCGAATTGCCGCGTAAGGGGCTCTTGTATGAGGTCTCGCCCCGGCAGGAACGCTCGGCCAGCCTCCATCCGGCCGACGGCATCGAATACCAAACCTGCATCGAATCGGAACGCCTGGACAAAGACGTCTTTCGGCACATCTGCGAGGAACTCGTCCACGACGGCGACAAGACCGGCCTGTTTCATCGCGGACCGACCACCGACCGGATCGGGCCCGCAGCGATCACCCGCGTGCATGTCGAGGCCCGCGCGCGGGGCCTTTCGATCCACTCGTTCCACACGTTTCCCCAGGAATGCGCGATCCTCCGCACCCAGTCGCTCTTCGAGGTCCGCGTGCCGGCGCGTCGCTGATGGGCCCCGTCATCCTCTTCGACGGAGTGTGCGGCCTCTGTGATCGTTTTGTCCAACATGTCTTGAAACGCGACCGCGCGGGACTCTTTCGGTTCGCACCCCTTCAGAGCGACCTCGCGGCCGACGTCTTGCGACGCCACGGCCGCGACCCGACCCAACTCAGCACCTTGATCGTCGTGCTCGACCTGGGCGGGCCCGACGAGCGATTGCTGGTCAAGGCCCGCGCGGCCCTCTTCGTGCTCAAGGGATTGGGCGGCCTGGGTCGTTGTCTCGTCCTTGTGGAGTGGCTGCCCACTTCTCTGCTGGATTGGGGATATGATCGCGTGGCGCGGGTCCGCTATCGGTTCTGGGGACGCACCGATTCCTGTCGGATGCCGCGGCCGGAGGAACGAGCGCGGTTCCTGGACGTCGCGTCAACCAACTCACCCCCCTCGGGGCCCTCAAGGAAGTAACGAAAGACATGCCCCGCTCCATCGTGCTCGACGAGATTCGGACCCTCGACCCCGAACGAGACCACCAACGAATTGTCTATCTTAGTACGACTTATGATTTCTCGTTTGATATGACTCGCTCCCTTGAACTCGCCCTTTATCGGACTTATTGCGTCCCGAGCATCTCGGGCCTGCTCGATCGGACGGGAGAGTTCGCCAGCCGGCCCCAGAAACGCTACGACGACACCGACATCATCGTCAGCGAGATGATGGAGCATGGTTACGACAGCGAACGCGGCCGGGCCGCGTTGCGTAAGATGAACAACATGCACCATCGCTTTGACATCGCCAACGAAGACTATCTGTACGTTTTATCGACTTTCATCTATGTGCCGATCCAGTGGATCACACGTCATGGCTGGCGACCCATGTTGGAGGTGGAACGCCTGGGGCTCTTTCACTTCTGGCGCCAGGTCGGCCGGCGTATGAACATCCAGGAGGTCCCCGAGGCGTACGACGTTTTCGAGCGGTATCACCACGACTACGAGCGCGACCATTTCCGTTACAGCGACACGAACAAGCGAGTCGGCGAGGCCACGCGCGACCTCTTCCTGTCCTGGTTCCCGTCGTTCGCCCGCCCTCTCGCCCGGCCCGCGATTTACGCGCTGATGGACGACCCGCTCATCGACGCGTTCGGTTTTCCGCGACCTTCGCGGGCGATGCGCGGGACGGTCGCGCTGGCCTTGCGTCTCCGGGCGATCGGGCTGGGGCTGATGCCGGCCCGACGCCGCCCCAAATTGCGGACCGAGATGGGCCACCGGAGCTATCCGGGGGGCTACTCGATCGACATGCTCGGCCCGCCCGTGGACGGGCCTTGAGACCTCGTCAGGCTCGTTGTTTGGGGGTGACGTCGATGAGGCTGCGCGCCGTCGCTTGCAGGACGACGGCCCCTTGGCTCGACGCCGGCATCGCGGCGTGGTGGACGTGCGTGGTCGTCGCGCTCGTGGTGATCGCGGTGGCGGCCAAGGCGCGGCGTGAGGGGACCGTGTCCGAATTGCGCCAGCGACCGAGGTCGTTGAAGATGCCCTGCGTGATCCGCGTGCCGAAGTTCAGGCTGGTCGAACTCCCGTTGCCGCCGACGTGGACGGCGTAGATCACGCGCGTGCCGTCCGACGTCTTGTACAGCCAGACGGCGCTGCCACTTTGCCCGGCGTAAGTGGTGATCTGCGACTGATAGTACTGAAGGGCTTGACCATTGCTGGACAAACCGGCGATTTGTCCCGAGCTGAATTCCATCTTGGAGCCGTTGTAGCCGCCCGCGGCGGGATAGCCGGCGGTATTGAAAATGGTGCCGCGCGCGAACCGGCCGTTGTTGTTGTCGTAGCCGTAGGACATCCAACTCGTCCGATCGCCCAGGGTACGGTCCAGGGTGATCAGCGCGATGTCGTTGATGTTGGTGGCCGTCGAGTTCGGGTTCCGCTTGTTGTAGTTAATGAAAGAATCATACGTTCGTTCGTAAGTCATGTACGCGGACCCGTAGGGGGCGTACGTGCCGTCGAGAAGCGGCGTGAACTTGATGGTGGAGGCCCAGCCTCCGTCCTTGGCGCTATAGACGACGTGCCCAGCCGTCAGGACGTGGAAGCGGTCGATCATGGTCCCGGTGCCGACGAACGTCTTGTTGTTGGGGAACGTGATGTTGAGCTTACCGATCGTGGTGAACGGGAACTTCGCCCCTTTCGCCGAGATCGGACTGAGCGAGAGCAAGGCCCTCCCCTCCAAGACCTCGGGAGCGGGCAGCGCGCGGCGGGCCCGGCGGGTCCGAGATTGGCGAGAAGGTGCCCGAGGGGGTCGTGGCGGCCGCTGGTCGAGGAGGGTGAGCATGGATGGATCTCGCGGCAGGCTTCCGAAATCGGCGGGCTCGGTTGCTCCAACATCCAGTCTGGCGGACGATCGCGCCTTCGTCAACGATTGTGGCGATAAGACCATCCGCCACGATCGCGCCAACCTGCGCGAGAAGCGGCGTCTCTGGGGTCGCTTCCCCGTCGTCCAGTCTGCGGGAGACTGCCGATACGGAAGCCTGTGCCTTGAGGCGGGGCGAGCGGAGGTGCGCGGGGTCGGGCCGGGGGTGGGGTGAACGTGCGTGTGGAGGCCCATCGCGGGCCTCGACGTTTCGCAATTTTTTTTGCCGTGCGCGCTCCGGACAGGAACTTCGGCGGTGGCGTCCTAAGTTGGTCGCTGGTCTGGACACTCATGCTGTCAACCCCCCGTCATCGGCAGGTCCAGTGCGTCGGCGGGAAGGGCGCGACCCCCTTTCCCCGGCTTGATCCCGTCGGTAAGGTCTTCCCATTCGGGACCAACGACTGATCCCGTCCTTTGTGGGGGATGCTGTCATGACGCAATCGGCTCGATGCGATCGCGCCCGGGGCTGCTTGTTCGGGTTGGCCATCGGGGACGCGCTGGGGGCCCCGTTGGAGGGCCTTTCCGCCCAGCAAGTCCGGTCGCATTACGGTCAAGTTGAAGACTTTGTGGATGGCGTACGCGCCTGGAAGCGTAAGCCCTATCGCTGGCGAATGCCGGGGCTCTACACCGACGACACGCAGCAGGCCCTGGTCCTGGCAGACGTCTTGGTCCGGCGCGGGTCGATGGACCAAGCCGAGGTGGCCGCTCTGTATCTCCGGATGGCCCAACCCAAAGGGGGATATCTTGGGGCCCATCGCGCGGTGGGACGGAGTTTCCGCCAGGTCCTGGCCGAACTTGAACGTGGGGCCTCCCCCCTCGAAACCGGACAAGACTCCGCGGGGGTTGGGGCGGCCGTGAGGATCGCCCCGGTGGCCCTTTACCACCACGTCGATGTCGAGGCGATGGTGGACGCTGTCTTGAAGGCCAGCCTGATCACTCATCGCGATGTTCGGAGCCTCGCCGGGGCCCTGCTCGTGGCCCTGGCGATCCGACGCTTGTTGAATGACGAGGACGCGAGGTCCGGTAGCTTTCCCCTGCGTCTGGCCGCCGACCTGGCCCCCCTGGAAGACCGACTCGTCAACGCACTGGCCGACCGCGTCGTGGGGGCCCGCTTCGTCCGAGGGCTCTCCACGGCCATCGCCAAGGTCGAGCGACTGTTGGAACTCCCCCGCGAACACGCCTTGCAAGCCCTCGTGGACGAAGCCAATCGTCACGGACCAAAGGAGCCTTGCCGTCGCGCCACGATGGGTTTCCCACCCGCTTGCGTGCCCACTTGCCTGTACTATTTACTCACGACCGATAGCTTCGAGGAGGCCCTGGTCGAGGTGGTGAACCTCGGGGGAGACGCCGATAGCGCCGGCGCGATTATCGGGGCATTGGCGGGGGCCCACTACGGCGCTGCTTCGATCCCGGAACGCTGGATGAACGGCGTCCGGAATCGCGACGGCCTGGAACGCTACGCCGACGCCCTAGCGCGGCCGGCCGACTTCGCCGTCGACCTTCCCGACCTCGTGGCCACCGAGCGTCAACTGTCAGAAGAAGAAGACGCTTGCCGGGGGTGTATGCGCGCCTCACGGTCCAGCGGCGGCGACTTAGGCGCCAATCGCCGCCTCTGACCTCCGAGCGACCTTTCGAAGGTCTTCAAAGGGCATCATAGTAACTGGATTGCGCCGGTTTCCTTGGGGCCATTTGTCCGTTAGAATGGAATCAGGCAAATGGACGACAGGGGCGGAGTCGATCATGGCTAGGCGATCCAGTCGTGAGCAGATGATTCGCAGGCTCGCCGCCGCCGAGGGTTACCTCGAACTCGACCTTCCCCAGAAGGCGATGGAGGTCCTCGAATCGCGGCCTTCCTGGGGTACACTTCAGTTCGAGGCCAGCTTCCTTCAAGGAGAGGCCCTGCGCAAACTCGGGCTTTTTCGCGAGGCCCTGGCGCCGCTGGAGAGGGCCGCCGCACTGCGTCCGGGACACGTCGGCGCGGCCATCGCCCTGGGCTGGTGCTACAAGCGGACCCACCGCCTGGCCCAGGCGATCGACGCCCTCGAACGGGCCGAACGGGCCCATCCCGACGAGGCCCTCTTGCACTACAACCTCGCCTGCTACTGGTCGCTGGCCGGGAACTCGGGGCGGGCCCTCGTGGAGTTGGGAATGGCCCTGGACCTCGACGCCGACTACCGCTATCAGGCCCCCCGCGAACCCGACTTCGACGCGATCCGCAACCACCCCGAATTCGACCGCTTGATCCACATGTCCACGCCCATCGTCTAAGGACGACGGGTGTCAGGGCTTGACGATCGTGCCGTCGCGCCGGCGGACGCGCCCCCAATTCAGGTCAAAGGGCGGCTCGTCTTGGATGGGGAACTTGGCGGCCAGGGCCTCGTCCAAGTCGATCCCCAGTCCGGGCTTGTCGTTCGCCCAGTAATAGCCGTCCTTCAGGGTCGGACAGCCGGGGAAGACGTCGCGTTCGGCCTGCTGGAATTCGCGGGCCTCCTGGATGCCGAAGTTCGCGACCGCCAGGTCCAAATGGACGTTCGCGGCATGTCCCACCGGCGAGACGTCGCCGGGTCCGTGCCAGGCGGTCCGCACGGCGAAGAACTCGCAAACGGCCGCCATCTTCCGCGCCATGGTGATCCCACCAATTTGCGAAAGATGGACACGAATGAAATCGATGAGCTGGTCCTTCACGAGGGGCAGCCATTCGTTGGTGTTGTTGAAGAGTTCACCCATCGCGATCGGCGTGGACGTCTGCTGCCGTAGGTGGCGGAAATAGCCAAGGTCCTCGGGACTGAATGGGTCCTCGACAAAGAAGGGGCGAAACTGCTCCAGGTCCTTCACCAGCTTCATGGCGAGGATCGGCGGGACGCGCTCGTGGACGTCGTGGAGGAGTTCCACGTCGTCGCCAAGCTGCTTGCGCAGGTGTTCAAAGAGCCGCGGCACGAGGCGGACGTAAGGGCCGGGCTCCCAAGTGGCCGCTTCGTCCGCGCCGCCGGCCTGTCCCGCGCCGTAGGTCGCCAAACCTGGGACACTCACTTGCACGCGAACATGGCGATATCCTTGACTCAGAAATTTGCGGGTCGAGTCCTCGACTTCCTGAAACGAACCGCCGCGTGCGTGTCGGTAAACGTCCACGGCCTTTCGGGCGGGACCACCCAGGAGTTGATAGACCGGCATGCCGGCCACTTTGCCCAGGAGGTCCCACAAGGCCATGTCCACACCGCTGAGCGCGTTGTTCAGGACCGGCCCGTTCCGCCAGTAGGAACTGACAAACGAGGACTGCCAGATGTCCTCGATCTTGAGGGCCTCCTTGCCGATCAGGAAGGGCTTGAGGTACGTGTCCAGGGCCGTGGCCACCGCGCGCGGACGCTGCGTGAACGTGGCGCAGCCAAGGCCGTAAAGCCCCGGCTCGCTCGTCAGGACCTTCACCACGACCAGGCGAATCCCGGCGGGCGCTGTGAGGATCGTCTTGACGTCGGTGATGATGGGGGCCTTCCGACCTTGGGCCGCCTGCCGGACCGCCGATTCCGCGAGAGGCGATGAAGGGCCGCCACCCAAACCCAACAGGCCCGCGCCCGCCAGGCCGGAACCGAGCCAAGTTCGCCGATTCATCAGAAGCCTCCTGATTGTTGGGTCGCATGGACGAGTTGGCCGTACTCGAGGTCATCTCACGCGAACCGCGGTGCAAAGGCAACGCTCACTTCTTGAGGGCCTCGGCGACGAACTCGAAGAGCGCCTGGGTGCCGGGGTCGTCGGCGAGGCCGATATCGGCGTTGATCTTGTTGTGGGTCGACTCCCGCGCGCCGTGGAGCTTCACGGGGACCCCCGCGTTCTTCAATGCGTCGGCCAGGCGTTGGGCCTGGGCGCTGGTGTCGGGGTGCTCGGCGACATGCATGATGAGGAAGGGAGGAATCCCCTTGTCCTTGGCGACGTGGGTGACGGCCGAGAAGTCGCGGTGTTTCTCGGGGTCGTTGCCGAACTTCTCGCGATGGCCGAACTTCGCTTGCGGCTGGCCGTGGACACGTCGTCGGGTCTCAGCCGTCTCGATGATCGCGGGCACGTCGAACGTGTCGCCATCTACCGGCACGCACCCTTTGATGATCGCCAGGGAGAGTCCTTCGGCCTTCAGGTATCGATCGTCGGTGCAGACCAAAGCGGCCAGTTGCGCGCCCGCGGAGTGCCCCATCACAAAGATGCGATTCGGGTCGCCGCCGTGTTCGGCGATATGGTCGTGGACCCAGTGGATCGACTTGGCGATGTCGCGCACGATCGCCCCCATCTCCACGTTGGACAGGAGCCGGTAATTCGTGGAGACGAAGACGAAACCCTTGTCTACGAACGCTTGCGGCTTGAGTTGCACGCCTGACTTGTCGCCCGCTTGCCAACCGCCGCCGTGGACCCAGAAGACCACCGGCAGGCCCTTCGCCCGCGAAGGCGCGTAGATGTCCAGCACCTGGCGTTCGAGCGCGGGGGTCGCGTAGGGGACGTCGCGCTTGACCTCCTGCCCCCAGGCGCTGGTCCCAAAGACAAGGCAGAACACGGTGAGAGAGGCCCGTCGCATGTGTGTGTCCCTCCCAGGAGGCCGGCGCGAGTTTCCTCGTGAGTTCGTGTGCGCCATCTTCGTGGATCGGCCGGTCTGGGGCCAGGTCCTGACGCCCGATCTTCGTCGTGCCGCACTCGCCGCCAAGACCCTGCCGAAGGGGAGCGCTTTGGGCCGAACAACTTGCTAGACTGAGGGAGTTCGATCGAGAATCTGCCGACGCGAGTCGATCAAGGCCACGTGGAGCATTGCGGGACCTCATGAGCGCATCATCGCCGGACCTTGCCGAGATCGCGGCCTCAATCTCCGCCCTTCGCACGGAAATGGCGGACATACGGGCACGCTTGACGGCCCTGGAAGTGGGCCCGAAGCCCCAAGCCGCCGTACCAGCCGCCCCGAAAAAAATCGTGCTGGACGAAGAGCTGATCGCGGTCATCAGCGCGGCGGTCGCGGCCTACTTGGGCAAGAAGCCCCACATCCGCCAGATCCAGTTGATCGGCTCGCCGGCGTGGGGCATGCAAGGTCGCGTGACGATCCAGGCATCGCACGTCCTGAGCGGCGCGAGTTTTTGACGACCTCCCGGCAAACGACGGGGACCTGCCCCACGGTCAACATGGGGCCGTTCCCTTCGAGGCTCGCACTTTGCCGTTTGGCCGTTTCAGCCCCCCTTGGCGAGGTCCAGATAGAGGACCATCGACGGGTTGCCCACGGGCACATATCCTCCCGTGAACCGAAGGGCCCCCGTGGCCCGGTCCACGCGGAAGATCGTCACGTGGTCGGCACGTTGGTTGCAGCATGCAAGGGACCCGCCAGTGGGGTCGAAACTGAAACTGCGTGGGTAGTTTCCGCGCGTCCACTCGTCACCGACGTGACGGAGTCGGCCGTCGCTGCCGACCGCGAAGATGCCGATGCTATCGTGTAGGCGATTGCCCGCGTAAACGAATCGGCCGTCGGCCGAGACCAGGACCTCCGAGCAGAAGTTGCTCCCCGCGAAGTCCGGCGGCAAGGTCGAGATCGTCTGACGCGCCTTGAGACGGCCGTTGTCGGGGTCGTAGTCGAAGAGGACAAGCGTCGAGCCTTCCTCCTGAATCGAGTAAAACCAGCGGCCGTTGGGATGAAAGTGGAAATGGCGCGGGCCGTCGCCGGCCGGCAAGAGAACGGCGTGGTCGTCAGCGGGCGTGAGTTTGCCGGCCTTCTCGTCGAACTTCCATACGAAAATGGTGTCCAGGCCAAGGTCGACATGAATGACGAAACGTCCTGAAGGGTCGGCCTCGATCATGTGCGCGTGGGTCCGGTCGTGACCGCTGATCGCGAAGCTGCCCGGAGGGGCGTTTTGGGCCTTGGTCGGACCAATCTTCCCGATGGGCGCCTTCACGTCGGTCGGTTCGCCCAGTCCACCGTCGGCGAGCACAGGCAAGACCGCGACCGAACCCCCGAAGTAGTTCGCGACCAGAACGAATCGCCCTGAAGGATGCATGCTCACATAAGTCGGACCCGATCCGCCGCTCGGCGCCGTACTGATGCGCGTGAGTTTGCCGTCGACGCGGTCGATGGCGAAGGCGCTCACGGTCCCTTGTATCCGCTCGCCAACGCGGTCGGTCTCATTTGCCGAATAGAGCCGGTCTCCCGTCGCGTTCACGGCCAAACAACTCGGGCTCGTGCCCAGTTCAAAGAGGCCCGCCGAGGTCATCGCCCCGGAGGTCCGATCAACGTGAAAGATGTGAATGCCGCGCCCGTTCCCTGGGGGCAGGTCCACCTGCGTCGGCAGGACGTCTTTCAAGGGGGAACTGAACGTGCCGACATACGCCACGAGCGGGCCTTCGCGACCGGCCTTCAGGTTCGCGGCGGGAAGGAGCATCGTCCCGGAGAGCGTTGTCCTCAAGAAGGTCCGACGGCCTTGCTCTTTCATGGTCGAATCACTCGGACGGTTGGAGACGAAACGTGAGGCCGGTCACGATCTTCCCACGAAGGCCCGGCCCGGAGAAGGGGGCACGGGCCTTCTCGCGCGTTCGCGGCCCTCGCCACGATCAGGTCCGAGGCCGCCAGCGACTCAGCGTTCGGCCGCTTCCCGCCTTGCTCTCAAACTCGGACGGGCGGGGTTCGCCGGCGGGGGCCATGCAGAAACAGGGCCCATCGTCCATCCACTTCAGGATGCCCTTCTGGACCTTGCCCCCGCAGCCTCCGAGCTCGAGATAATCGACCGCCATCGGTTCGGGTCCTTCCTCGATTCGGACGAGGGCGTGGACCATCACCTGGCCGCCGAACGCGATCTTGAGCTCGTTGCCCGACATCGACCGCGAGCCGCCGGCGAGCATCTTGGCGGGCAAGGCTTGACCGTCGCGGACGACTTGTACGGCCGACCATTCGCCTTGAAGGCGCCTGAGCGTCGCGGAATCGGCCAACTCGAAGCCGTCATGGGAGATGGCCTCGGGAGACGGAGACCACGCGACCGCCTCGGGCGAGCCGCCGCGGACGTTCTCGGGCCGCTCGCGCGAGTCGCGCGTCAGGGTCTCGAAAGCGTGGCCGCTGCCGGCCGTTGTGCGGAAGGCCCGGGGCCTGGCCGCGCCGTTCATGTCGAGGCAGATGTGGAGGCGGTCTCCCTCCAAGCGGAAGATGCCTCGGTTCGTGTTCCCGGCCTCGGGCCCTTCCACGAAAGCGATGTCGATCTCGTGGGGGTCGGCCTCGACGTCGATGTTGAAGGTCCCCTCGTAGGTCGCCTCGGGCGACTCCGTGCGGAAGCGGTCGCCGTCGATCAGGATGCGTGAGGCCGTCAGCGACGCGGCCGGCACTGTCCCGCCTTCCACTTCGAGTCGCTCGAACGACCAGGTCCCTTCAAGGGCCCGCAATTGCTCGACATGGCGGGCGAGTTGGGGCCAGCTCGCGAACCCGGTTTGTCGGGCGATCGCGGACTGGGCGTCGGCGAGCCGAAAACCGGCGCTTCGGACCTGGGAGGCCGTCATGGCCTTGGCGGCGGGCAGGTGTTCCAGCAGGGTCCGCACGGCTTCTTCATCGCCCCGTTCCAGGGACGAAAGGAGCGTCTTGGCTTGACGACGGAGATGGTCCAGATGGGGACGCGCGGGGAGATTGCGAGTCATGGATGGTCCTTCATGCAATTCGCCGCGACCCGCAAGCAGGCGGCACGAAGAACGTGCGAGCGCTTTCAACAAGAAGAAATGAAGGTGGGTTTCACCCTTCCCGCGGGTCCGGAGGCCCCCTTCAGGCCGAATTGAATCATGCCCTCGACCGGCGCCGAATACAAGAGGACGGTCGAGACCTGTCGCCGATCTCCATCGAGGATGGTGTTGGCTCTGTTCAGTCCCGAAGGGACTGGGACTTTTGTGACGGGCCCCGGCGGCCCGTCAAGTCTCGCTTGCGAAGACGGACCCGAGGAATCGCCCTGAATCTTGACCCCGCCCTTATGATTGGATGGATGCAAACATGCTCCGAGAGAATTCGGAATGAAACGCCTGTGTCGGGGGTGGATTCGAGCGTTAGAATACTCGGGAGGGGTCGGTCAGGGCGACCGGCTGTGAGAGGATGTCGCGAGGTCTGGTGGCGGTGTTGATGGCGACGACGACCCAGTGCCCACACTGTAAACTTGTCCTGACGATCCCTCCCGAGGGTCTGGGACGACGCCTAAAGTGTCCCTCGTGCATGGGCAAGTTTCATGCCGAGGCCCCCGGCACCAAACCGCCGAGTCAGGCCCCGGGTGTCGCCGAGGCCCGCACCTCTTCCGCATCATGGCCCTCGTCCAAAAGGCCGAGCGAAGATGGTTTGCCTCTGTCTTCGGGCAGCCTGCGTGAGATGTTGGACCTGCCCTTGTTGGGCGGCCCTTCCCACGACCCGTCAGCCGACGCCGCCGCCTTGTTCCGCGACGACGACGAGCCGATCCGCCGCCGGCCGTCGCGCGCCGAGGCCCGCATGGTTTCGCGCAATTGCTCAGCGTGCGGCGGCATTGTCGCCCCCGGGATGTCGATCTGTCAGAATTGCGGTCTGGACCAGGAAACGGGCGAGCAGATCGAACTCGCGGAAGAGATCGAAACGATCGGCCCGGCCGTTGGTCCCGTTGGGCCTCCTCAGGGACTGATGGTCGTTGCGATCGCCGTCTTGGTCGGTTGCGCCGGCTTGGGACTTCTGTCCTTGCTCATGGCCATCTCGGCCACAAGCGGTCTGGGGCAGATCGGGGCCCTCGCCTTACTCATCGTGGGCGGGTTTGGGGCCTTCGCGGCGGGGAACGTCCTGCGTGGGCGGTCCCCGCGTCTCTTACTCGTGGCACTGGCCCTTGGCGCGATTGTTGACGTGACCGCCCTCATTGTCATCCCCGCCATTCAGGCCGGCGACGTGCCCAGCGTGGGCGTCGAGCAAGACCTCATCTCAACCATCAACACCCAGGACTCGACCGACCCGTCGGTCCCCGCGTCGCCCGACCTCGACACCCTCGGCCGCGAGTACGACCTGGACGTCAAGCGCCTGGCGATGGGCCTGGTGATCCTGGTCCTGGAAGGGGTCGTATTCGCCTATCTCATGTCGCCGGCCGTCCGACGGCTCTACGATCGTTAAGGCGAGGGCCCCTATCGCCCCGATCCCGATCATTCCACGGTCGCGTGCGATTTCACTTCCTGGAATGAGGCCCCCAGAAGGTCGTTGATCGCCCGTTTCACGGTCGCTCGCTTGTCGTTCTCTCGATAAACCGTGCGCGCCGCCGCGATGAACTCGGCCCCGAAGTTCGACGTCCGCTCGCAGCGCCGGACGGTTTCCTCCACGTCCCAGATCGCGACGTTGGCCGCTTTGAGGCGTTGCGTCAACTCGTCGAGGCGTTCGGAACGAGGGAGGTGTCGTTCGCGGACGTCGGCCAGGTGTCCGTACTCCCTCATCACATATTCGACCTTCTTCGGGTCGGTCAAACGCTCCCGCTTGATCTCCAGGATCGTCAGCTTGTCGAGCAGTTCGGCCGGCGAGACCTCGATTGGGACCAACACGGTCGGCGAGCCTGACAACGCGGTCGGCAGGAGTTCCGTCATCCGTTCAAACACGCGGTCCCATCGCCCGGGCGTTTCCTGTCGGAATAGGCGCGCGGAGGGATACCAGGCCGTTTCGGTTTCCTTCAATCCCCAGGGCCATTCCCTGGCCCACGGCAAGGCAACCCAAACAGGGACGCCCAGCGCACCGGCGAGATGGGCCCCAAGCGAGTCGGGAGTGATGACCAGGTCGAGTATCGCGATCAACGCGGCGAGCTCGTCGAGGTCTCGCGCCGGGCCGATCGTGTTCGGGTCGAGCATGGGGAGCGGGCCGATGTCCCCTTCGTTTACCTCAGGCGCCTGAAGGTGGACCCAGGTGACGTCACGCGCGTCGAGCAAGGGGCGCAAGTCGTCCGGTTGGAACGAACGCCTTGGGTCGTTGCTTTGGCGCGGGTTCCCTTTCCAGAACAGGCCCACTTTGGCCCCCGCGATGTGGGCGAGTCGCTCCTTCCAAGCGCGGACCCGTTGAGGGTCGGGCGTCAGATAGGGAGTGGAAGGGCCTTCGCGGGACCCCAGGACACCGGGTAGCGACATCATCGGCAGATGGAAATCGTGAGTTGGGATGACACCTTCGCGGTCGTTGGTCTCGGCCACTCCGGGCAAGCGGGCCAGGAACGGGATGAGTTGGGTCGGCGTCTGCACCACTAGCTTACCCACGCGCCCAGCCGCCTCGGTCAAGAAGCGAGCGAACTGGACGGTGTCACCCAGACCCTGTTCCGTGAAGACGAACAACGTGGCTTCGGGCTGGTGAGAACCATCCCAACAAGGTGTGCTGAGATGATAACTTGGATACAGCCTGCAACGTTGACGCCATTTAAGCCCTTGCCATCCGTTCGCGTGGTCGCCGGCGAGCAGATGCGCGAGGGCTTGATGGTATCGCACCTCGGGATAGTCGGGACGAAGCTGAAGGGCGCGCTCGTAAGACCTGTGGGCGTGGTCGACTTGGGCCGCGTCGCGGTGGGCGTTGCCCAGGTTTAACCAAGCCTCGGCATAATCCGGCTTGAGTTCGGTCGCGCGCTGAAGGACCTCGATCGCCTCGGGGACCTCGCCCAGCTCGATGAGCAAGACACCCAGATTGTTCCCCAGCTCGACATGGTCGGGTCGACGCTGCAAGCCGTCCCGGAATGTCGCCAGGGCTTCTCGATGTCGCCGCGAATCGCGCAACACCAACCCGAGATTATTGTACGCATCGACATATTCGGGATTGATTCGGACCGCTTCGCGACCGTGCGCGACGGCCTCCTCGAAACGGCCGACCTCCGAAAGTGCGACGGCCAGGTTGTTGCGTGCCTCGGCCGATTCGGGGGCGAGTCGGACCTGCGCCGCGAAGCAGGCGACGGCCTCCTCGACGCGCCGACGGACCATCTCCAGGGCCCCGAGCAGGCACCAGGCGTCGGCCGAGTTCGGCTCGATCGCCAGGGCCCGGCGATAGTGGGCCTCGGCGTCGTCATGGGCGCCGGCCTGTTGGCTCGACCAACCCGCTTGCAAGTGCTCCAGCGCCGTTGTCATCGCGGCGCGGCCCTCCTCAGGCTATCATCGCGTTTCCAAGGGTCATTCATCGTGACGCCGGCGAAACGAACTGGCAAGCTAAGAGGTCCCGACGATGCGTGACGTGCGAGTCGCCGCGGCACAATTCGAGCACTGCGACAACGACAAGGCAAACAACCTCGGCCGGATCGAAGACCTCGCGCGCCGAGCGGTGGGGCAGGGGGCGGAGCTGGTTTCCTTTCATGAGTGCTCGATCACGGGCTACACCTTTTTGCAAACACTCCGGCGCACGCAACTCGTCGAACTGGCGGAGAAGGTGCCGGAAGGGCCCTCCACGCGGGCGCTGCACGACATCGCCCGGGCCTTGGGTACGGTCGTCGCGGCCGGTTTGATCGAGAAGGACGACGACGGTCGACTTTGGAAGTGTTACGTGGTCGTTGCTCCTTCCGGACCCATCGCCAAGTATCACAAGTTGCACCCGTTCATTCATCCCGACATCACGCCCGGTCTCGGCCACCTCGTCTTCGAACACGAGGGGGTCAAGTACGGCATTTTGATCTGTTATGACAATAACTTACCGGAGAACGTCCGCGCGACGGCCCTGATGGGGGCCGAGGTCATCCTCATGCCTCATGTCACCGGATGCACGCCTTCCACCATGCCGGGGCGAGGGTCGGTCGACCGCGCCCTTTGGGACGCCCGCGAGCGCGACCCCGTCCGCTTGCGTCAGGAGTTCCAAGGGCCGAAAGGACGCGGCTGGCTCATGCGCTGGTTGCCCGCCCGTTGCTGGGAAAATGGCGTCTTCGGCGTCTTCAGCAACGCGGTCGGCGTCGACCATGATACGGTCAAGCCGGGCCTGGCGATGATCTTGGACCCTCATGGCGAGGTCTTGGTCGAAAGTGGCGCGCTCGGTGATGACGTCGTCGTTGGCTTGCTCACGGCGAAGGCGTATGAGGAAGCCTCGGGGCGACGTTATCTGCGGGCGCGTCGGCCGGAATTGTACGGCAAGCTCGTCGAGCCGCACCCTCCTGGGCATAAGCCGGTCACAAGCCCCGGTTGGAGGCTCGCGTACCGCGCGGAGGAGGGGCGGCCGACGTGAGCGTTTCGGGTCGCCGCCACTCCACCGCGTAGACCTGGATCAGGTCCGAGCACGTGCACTCGAGGAGGGCGAAGGTTGCATCGCGGCTGATCTGCGGGCCTGCCTGGTCCGACTTGGGGCGTCGTTGGACCATCTTCAGACCCGCCTTCGCGGTTGTTCCTCCCGATCACCTTCCTTTGGGGTCGAGGTCCTTCTTGAGGTCCTCCTCGGAGACCGTGCTTTCGGCCCCTTGCGATGGCACTTCCGCCTTGGCCGTCCAGAGGATGGCGTTCAGGACGAGCTTGCGGAAATTCGGGTCGCCCCAGTTCGCGTGGGAGTGGCCGCCGGTGAAGCCGAAGCCCCGACCACCGTCGGGCCGCTCGACCGCCCAGGCCAAGACCTCGTCACGCCCCTTGTTGGCCACGATGTGGTCGTAAGGCCCGCGCGGGGACGAACTCTTGCCCTGACGCGCCTCGTCGTCGGGCTTGGCCGCGAGGATCGGCACGACCCCCTTCATCTCCGGTCGGAAGCGGATGTTGTAGTACCATTCGTCTTTCACGGCGAAAGGGCGCACACCCCGCGTGATCGGGTGTTCGGGCAGCGCCTTCACGTCGGCCACCCAGTGCGGGTTCGTCGAGTAACCCGTTTCGTAGTAGCCGCCTATCAAGTCAAGGAAGGTGTCGCCGGCCGCACCCTTGGGGACCTCGACCGCGTAGTGCATGAAGACCAGCCCGACACCCTGCTCGGCCAGTTTGCGGAGGGTCTTCAATCGGTCCCCCTGAATGGCCGGATGACCGCCGCCCCCGTCCATGAAAAAGACGATCGTCTTGGCCCCTTCAAAGACCTTCTCGTCCTTGGGCCAGCCTTCGCCCGGGACCATCTCGGCCGGTTCGAGGTAGGTAGACTGAATGCCCGGCATCTTGTCCAGGCAGGCGTCGAGGAGCTTCAGGCCGGCGTGGAACTCGTGGTCCCCCTTACCATGACTGGCGTGTCCGGGGACCAAAACGACCTTGGTGTCGGCCGCGAAGGCGGCGCTTGTCAGGAGCCCCCATCCCAGGGCCAATGTGAATGCGCGTCGCATGATGTGCCTCGGTCGGAAACGTGACCAAAAAAAGGCACTGGTGTGAAAAACACCAGTGCCACTCGTGAGAAATCGGAATTCCATCATGTCCTGAACTTGGACTTAGACGAGCGGGGTGCGCCCTGGCATGGGGACCTCGGGCTCGCTCAGGTCGGCCTTCATGTCGAGCACCTTGGGGAAGGTGTCGAGCTTGGAGCCGAGGGCCTGCTCCCACGTCACGGCCTTGCCCGTGTAGGCCGACATCCGGCCCATGATCGCGACCAAAGTGCTCTCGGCCACTTGCTTGAGCTCGTTCAGGGGCTTGCCCGTGACGATGCTCTCGAGAAGGTCGATGTGCTCTTGAACGTACGGGTTGACCTCGCCCTTGACGCGCACGCTTTCGTTCTTGCCCGGCCCGCTGAAGCGCTGGCCTTGACTGGTCCAGGCCCCCTTCGTGCCCACCATCGACTCGGAAACGTTGCCGTCGGTGCCGTTGATCTGACGGCACATGCTCTGGATGTACACGCCGTTGGGGAACTCGTACTCGACCGCGAAGTGGTCGTAGCTTTGGCCGTACTCGGGGCCCACGTTCACTTGGCGACCGCCCATGCCCAGGCAGCGCACGGGCACGGCGCCCAGGGCCCAGCAGGCGACGTCCAGGTTGTGGATGTGCTGCTCGACGATGTGGTCGCCGCAGAGCCAGACGAAGTGATACCAGTTCCGCATTTGATACTCGGTGTCGCTCCAGCCGTTTTGGCGCTTGTTGGCCCAGATGTTCCCCTGGTTCCAATACACGCGGCCGGTGACGAGCTGGCCGATCTCTCCTTCGTGAAGGCGCTTCATGGCCTCGATGTAGCTGGCCTGGTGGCGACGTTGCGTGCCGGCCACGACCCCCAGCTTCTTGCTCTTGGCCTCTTCATAGGCGGCCATGACCTTGCGAATGCCCGTGCCGTCGACGGCCACTGGCTTCTCGGTGAAGAGGTGCTTTCCGGCGTTCACGACCGCCTCGATATGTTGAGGACGGAAGCCCGGCGGCGTGGCCAGGATCACCAGGTCGCAGCATTCGACCACTTTCTTGTAGGCGTCGAAGCCCACGAAGCAGCGGTCGTCGCTCACGTCAAACTTGCCGCGGGCCACCTCGTTCCCCTTGAGGAAGTCGCGGCAACTCTTGAGGCGGTCGTCGAAGACGTCGGCCAGGGCGTGGAGTTTGATGTTGTACTTCGTGCCGGCCGCCTCGCAGATATTCTCCGCGGCGCCTCGGCCGCGACCGCCGCAGCCGATCAGGCCGACTTTCATGGTATCGGCGCCGGCCGCGTGCACGTGCGGCACGAGACCCGGAACGGTGAGCGCCGCGGCGCCCGTGACCTTGAGGAAATCACGTCGGGAAGAGGAAATCGGACCAGTCATGGTGTGATGACCCCGCATGGTTGAGAGGGTAGGAGGGAAACGGGACGGAAACGAAGCAAGGGTGGGACTCAGCGGGTCGCGCCGCGCTTGACCACGGGCGACTTGAACTTGGCCAGGGCGTCCTCCCCGTCCAACGGACGGATGACGCGGATGCCGGCCCAATGGGCGTCGGTGTGCCACCAGATGCTCTGGGGACGCTGCGGATCCTGGACGCTCCATTCGCGGTCCGACGATCGTCTCGTGGCGCTTCGGAGCATCTCCGGGTCGTCGTCGTAGGAGCCGCCCCGAACGATGTAGGGGTATTCCTTGTCGTCGGGCATGTTCACGACGTCGCCCGACTTGGCGGCCTTCGCGTACGCCTTCGCGTCGTAGTGGTCGAAGACCCATTCGGCGACGTTGCCGTGCATGTCGTGCAGGCCCCACGGATTGGGCTTCTTCTTGCCGACTGGCATCGGCTTTTCGGCGTTGTTCACGTTCCAAGCGTAGTCGTCGATCTTCGAGGCGTCGTCGCCGAACGAGTAGGCCGTCTTCGTGCCGGCCCGGCAGGCCCATTCCCATTCGGCCTCGGTTGGCAGGCGATAGCTGCGCCCGGTCTTGGCCGAGATCCAACGGGTGTATTCCATCGCGGCGTGGTGGGTCATGCAAATCGCCGGCTGCTTGTCGTGGCCGTAGCCGAAGGTCATGTCGGCGTAAGGGGGAGTGGGACGTGTCACGGCATCGGCGATTTTGTCGGTGGCCGTGATCTTGGCGATGTCGATCCCCTCACGCTGCCGGCGCTTGATGTCCAGGCTGAACGCGAATTGATCGTATTCGTCCCACGTCACCTCGTACTTCCCCATCCAGAACGGCTTGATCGTGACTTCGACCTGGGGCCCCTCGTCTTCTTGACGGCCTTCCTCGCTTTCGGGGCTGCCCATCTTGTAGCTGCCGCCGGGAATCGGGAGGAGGTCAAACTTGATTTCGGTACCGGGGATGGTCTCGGTGTATGGCTTCATCTCGGCGGCCGTCTTGGCGTCGGATGATTGGCCGCAAACGGGGCCCGCGACGACCGCCAATCCCGCCAAGAGGGCCGGCACGAAAAGGACCGCGCTGCGGAACGAGATGCGCACGTTTGGTATACTCCCGAATTGGACCCTGAAGGAGACCGGCGAGGGCAATCTGATGCCGATGCGATGGGGACAGACGCTCGCGATCCTGACACTCATGGTGGCCCTGGGCCACTCGGCCCTCGCGGACGACCCGGCGCCTCGCCGGTTCGAGTATCGCGAGACCCACATGGGCAGCGAATTCAAAGTCCTTTTATACAGCGCTGCGGAAGAGGAAGCCAGAAGCGCCTCACGGGCCGCTTTTGATCGCGTCGCGGCCTTGGACCGTTCCTTCAGCGACTACGACCCCGAGAGCGAGTTGATGCGACTCTGCGACCGCGCGGGAGGGCCGCCCGTGGAGGTCTCGTCCGATCTATTCGACATTTTGGGGCGGTCTCTGGCGATGCACAAACGCTCGGCCGGTGCCTTCGACATCACGATCGGGCCCGTGGGCCGCTTGTGGCGCCGGGCCAGGCGCGACCACAAGATGCCTGACCCGGCGCACCTCGCCGCCGCATTGGAGAAGGTCAGTTCGAACGCGGTCGTGCTCGACGCCGAGAAACGGACGGCGGAGCTTAGGAAGGCCGGCATGAAGCTCGATCTTGGCGGGATCGCCAAGGGCCACGCTTGTCAGGAGGCCCTCAAGGTCCTGGAAACACACGGCATTCGACACGCGCTCGTCGCGGGTGCCGGCGACATCGCGATCGCCGACCCGCCACCCGACGCGCCAGGCTGGACGATCGGTGTCGCGCCGGTGGAAGACCCGGGCGGCGCCCGGCCTTCGATGTTCCTTCGTTTGAAGCGGCGGGTAGTCTCAACCTCAGGCGACGCCGAGCGGTTCGTGGAAATCAATGGCAAGCGCTATTCCCACATCGTCGACCCAAAGACGGGCTTGGGGGTCGTGGACCGCGCAGCCGTGACCGTCGTGGCCGACGACGGCGCCCTTGCCGACAGCCTCGCCACGGCCGTCTTCGTCCTAGGTCCCGAAAAGGGCCTGGCCCTCGTCGAGACATTCCCGAACGCCGCCGCGATCTTCGTTCGTAAGTCCGACGCGGGTGAACAACGTTTCGAGTCCAAATTGTGGAAGGACCTGCCAACCACGACCGGGGCAGGGGACCGCGACGAAGACATCTCCGGACGATGAGACGACCCTGGTAGGGGGACCGGGACGACCTTAATCGGAGCGCCGAAGGTCCACGCGTTCGACCCCCGCGCATTGGCTAAGTTGAGCGACGGTTTGGAAGAGCGAACGGGCCCGCTTGAGTCGCAAGCGATAGTCCACTTCCAGCAACGGACCTTGCTTCGCGGTTGAGACCGAGCGGACGTCGTAGTGCGTCGAGACCAGGGCGATCAGTTCCTCCACGGCCCCCCGGACCTCGGGTGTCGGATCGAGGCGAACAATCAGGTGGGCGTCGCGCTCTTCCACGTCACGAGAACGTCGGGGGGGCCAGAGGAGAATCGTGGCGACCGCGACGA
>CALLYK010000421.1 GCA_937858365.1 uncultured Isosphaeraceae bacterium
CGGAACGGCATAGCAGCCCGCCGCCGCATTGAAAAACCTTCCGAGCTAGCGGGTGCGACGGCCCCGAGGCGGTCCGGCAGTTCCGTCTCGCCGACGAGGCCGAACCCAACAACCGCGATACGTTGATGGGCCTGGGCCTCTCGCTCCGACTCATAGGCCAAGAAGACGAGTCGATCATCCGCCGGGCCGACGCCCACCAGGCCTTGCGGTCCCTCCTGCACAAGGCGACCGAGGAGCGTCCCGAGACCCCAGCCGCCTTTTGCAAGCTCGCCGAGACGTGCGAGGCCGCCGGTCTGCGTGACGAGGCCCGCGCCTGGTACCGTCTGGCGGTCACGGCCGACCCACTCCACGCACCCGCGCAGCAAGCCTTGTTTCGGCTCAGCGACCCAGGTTCTCCCAAATGACGATCGGGGCGGTCCCCTTCGCCGGGTCGTCCACGAACGTGGCGCCCGCGAAGCTGAAGTCGCGGAAACGGCCGGCAACGATGTCCAGGTCGCCGTCACCGTCGATGTCGGCCAGCGCGAAGCTCGGATAATCGCAAGTCTCGCGCTCCAAGACATGTCGTGTGAACTCGCCGGGCGCGACCTGTTCGAAGAGGACGACCGCGTCGGCGCGCACTCCGCGGCGCATCGCGTCGTAGTAAGGTTCCCCCAAAAAGCTGGTCGCGACGATGTCCAGGTCGCCGTCGCCGTCGAGGTCCCCCGCGAGGGCCCGATGGGCCCCATAAAGCGGGCCGATCGCGTGTCGTTCCAGAAGGCCCTCGCCGCGGTTTTCCAGCCAGGCCACTCCGTGGTAGGGCTTCAGTAAGGGCGAGTCGTAGACGTCCCCGTTGCTCAGGAGAATGTCCAGGTCGCCGTCGCCGTCGAGGTCCACGAGTTGAATGCCGCTGGAACCATAGGCCGGATGGGGCGCCTTGTACAGCGTCTGGGGTGTGAACCGACCGCCCCCCGCATTGAGGAAGGCCACGATCGTCTCGTGTTCCTGAGTGATGAGCGCGACGAAATCGGGGCGGCCGTCGCCGTTGATGTCGGCCACCGGCACATGGATCGTCCCATGGCGCGCGTCGAGCGTTTCGCGACGGAACGTCGGCTTGCCGTCGCGCACTCCCTGATTTTCCATGTACAAGACCTCGCCGACGAGGCGCCAACCGAAGACGGCGACAACCAGGTCAAGGTCGCCGTCGCCGTCAAAGTCGGCGGCCTGGATGTCGCAGACGCGGCCCAGACCCGACGCGAGCACGATCGTCTCGAATTTCCCATCGGCGTCCCCCTTCAGCCAAAGGACCCGCCCGTTGCGGTCGTCGGTGGGCATGGGCGCACCCAGGTCCGCGACGAGCAGGTCGCGCACACCGTCGCCGTCCAGATCGGCTACTTCGACATGTCCCGGGTTCACGAGCCCTTCCGCCAGGAGCGACATGGGTCCTTCGGTCTGCCCGGCTCGTCGTTGAAGGAGGTCGCCGCGCGCCATGTCGCACGCCAGAATGTCGAGTCGCTTCGGGTCCGATAGTGCGAGCAGGCCGACGTTGGAAATCGCCGAAGGTCGCGGCGACCGCGGCCCGTTCACCTCGCGGCGCCTGAAGGCGACAGGGCCTCGCTCCGACTCGGTCACGGGCAGCACGGGGAAGGCCTCGGGCGCCTTCGATTCGTAATAGGCCACGACCGCTTCGACGGGCGGCGCATCCAGCTTCTTGTCCGACTGCCGGAAGAAGTCGAACCCGCGCCGGACCTCGAAGGGCCAGTTGGCGCGCGGGAACGTGTCGGGCGGCGGGTAGGCATGGCAATCCCCACAAAAGGCACGCACCCGCGCTTCCGTGACTGGGGCCGACACTGGCGTCTCTTCAACCGTCTTGACCACCTTGGAGGCAGGCGGTGGTGGGACGGAAGGGGCCTGATCGCGCGGGCCGCACGCCGTCCCCAACCACGCGAACACCAGCGCCCGAACGACGCATACGGACGAGGTTCGGTCCATGGTCTTGGGCCTCCGTCCAAACACTTGAGTCACGGCCTGAGTGGCCATCGTATCGCCGGCGGCGAAAACCCGTACAGGGCCCTCTCACGCCCCGAACTTGACACCCCGCCCAATCGCGAATATGGTACAACTGTCATGGGATGATGACGCATTCGTCCCGCACGAGGAGTCGATGCATGTCGCGCATACGAGTTGGTCATCTCGCGTCGGCACGAGCGGGCCAAGGGGCCGGCGACGGAGGCCCACTTCGCTTCCTTCTTGGGGCCATGTTGACGTTGGCGTTCAGCCTCGGGACGACCGCGTGGGCCCAGCCGCGACCCAACAATCGGGGCGACGTGACCAAGGAACAGGTGGAGCGCGCGATCAAGGAGGGTGTTCGGTTCTTGAAGTCCGAGCAGAGGGCCGATGGCTCGTGGTTGGATCGCGACCCCAAAGCGAAGGCGGGGACGACCTCCCTGGTGACCCTCGCGTTGCTCACGGCCGGCGAGTCGCCGGAAGAGCCGAAGGTCGCCAAGGCGCTCAGCTATCTTCAAGGATTCACGGCCGACGACATGCGTTCGATTTACGCGGTGTCCCTGCAAACGATGGCGTTCGCGGCGGCCGACCCCAAGCGCTACGAATTGCGGATCGCGGCCAACGCCGCATGGTTGGAGCGGGCCCAACTGAAGCCGGGGGACGTCCATTTGTACCCTGGTTCCTGGACGTACACGCCCGCGAAAGAGCGCTCGGGCGACAACTCGAACACGCAATACGCGTTGCTCGGCCTGAACGCGGCGAGCGAGGCGGGCGTCCCCATCAAGCCCGAGGTCTGGGCCCTCTCGCGGGCCTACTGGGAGCGAGGTCAACGCAACGACGGCGGTTGGAATTACTACCCCGACGAAGGCCAATCGAGCTCCGGCAGCATGAGCTGCGCGGGCGTTTCGAGCCTCATCATCACCGGCCTGCGCCGCTATCAAGGCCATGAGGTCCTGGTGGGAGACAACGTCCGAATGTGCGGCGAAGGCTCGTTCAACCCGGCCCTCCAACGCGGGATCGACTGGCTGGCCGCCAACTTCTCGGTGACGCAAAACATCAATCGTGGTCAGCAATGGAAATATTATTACTTGTACGGCCTGGAACGCGCGGGACGATTGGCGGGCGTGCGGATGTTCGGCCCGCACGACTGGTATCGCGAAGGGGCCCGCGAACTGGTGGCCGCGCAGGGAAAGACCACCGGCGAATGGAAGGGATCGGAGGTCTACGACACCTTCCCCGAGCTGGCGACCAGCTTCGCCCTGCTCTTCTTGTCTTCGATCTGCATGCCGCGTGCGATCTGGATGCGTTGCGCCTGCGGCGATCCCGCGCCGTGCAGGCTCTCCGTTAGGTAGCCAACGGCGTTGCGGCCTATGGTCATATTTTCGATCAGGCGCAGGATCCGCATGCGATCGACAGTATCGACGCCGGGACGACCCTGAAGAAATTTTCGTACCAGCGGACCTATCTCATTGTTCTGGAGGTCGCGCTCGGCCCGCCGCCAGCCACGGCCATCAGGGCCGGGCTGAGACCCGCTCAGCCCCTGGCGACCGGGCGGGCAGGGTCGGAGCACCATTCGCTCCAGCTTCCCGCGTACAGCGCTGCATGGCCCAGGCCGGCGAGCTCCATCGCGATGACGTTGGGCACGGCACTGACGCCGCTGCCGCAGTGGTGCACCACGCTCGCGGGGTCACGGCCGGCCAACAGCTGGTCGAATTCCTCGCGCAGCAGGGCTGCGGGTTTGAACTTGCCGTCCGGCCCGATGTTGGACTGGAACGGGCGGTTCAATGCGCCCGGGATGTGCCCTGCCACCAGGTCCAGCGGTTCCACTTCACCCCGGTAGCGGGGCGCTGCGCGCGCGTCGATGACTGTTTGTCCACCGTTCAGGCCCGCCAGAACGCCGGATGTGGTGGCGAGCGTGCGCAGCGGCTCGCCCAGGCGGAAGTTGGACTGGAAGTGCGACGGCTCATCGCCTTCGGCCACCGCGCCGCCTTCGGCCTGCCAGGCTTGCAGCCCGCCGTCCAGCACGGCCACGGCGTCGTGGCCGGCCCATTTGAGCATCCACCACAGCCGGCCGCAGTAGTTGGCGCCCTGGCGGTCATAGACCACCGCCTGCATGGCGTTGTCAAAACCCACGCTGGACAGCCACATGGCGAATTTCTCGC
>CALLYK010000422.1 GCA_937858365.1 uncultured Isosphaeraceae bacterium
GGCGGGTGCCGGAGTCTTCCATCAAGGGGGCCAGGGCCGGGTCAGCCAAGAGCTTGCCGAAACGGCTTTGCTTCAGGGACTCGCGGAAACTCGCGGCGTCGTTGATCTTGACGAAGGCGACGGTCGAGGCGGGCAGGGCCTTCTCGACGGGCGTTTCGGCCCAGGCGGGAAGCGTGATCAGAAGGGCGCCGCCGAGCGCGAACAGGCGGGGGCAGACCCGCGATCGTGTATGCATCTGAGAAAGGCTCCTCGATGGGCCCCGGTCGTTGGGGCCCCGCGTCCATCAGGCCGATTGGTGGGATCGTCCCGTCTTCCTTCCAACGCTCCGTCGTAACTTCGGTCCGTCTTCTCAGCGGGCGGGTCGCGCCTCGCCTTCCTTCGGTTTCTCGGTCGCCTCGCCGCTCGTCAACCCGCCCGCGGGCGCCGCTTTAGCTCGCCGGGGCGGGTCGAGATAGCGAAAGCCCGTGTTCGGGTTGTTCTTGTCGTAAGCGAACGCGGCGCGACTGCGCAAAAAGTCCTTCACATGGGGGACCGGGATCGCGAAGCCCAGGTTGTCTCCCAGAGAGACTTTCATGTTGGTCACGCCGACGACCTCGCCCCTCATGTTCAGAAGGGGGCCACCCGAGTTCCCCGGGTTGATCGCCGCGTCGGTCTGCAAGTACACGAGGCCCTGGAAGCTCCGATTGAGCGTGCTGATGATCCCTTGCGAGACGCTCCTTTCCAGGCCCAGCGGGTTGCCGACCGCGAAGACCGGGTCCCCCACGTTGAGGTCATTCAAGCTACCCAGGACCAGGGGCTTGAGTTTCAAGTCGGCCGGGGCGGGAAGGCGCAGAAGGGCCAGGTCCACGAACGGGTTCAGCGCGACGATTTCGACGTTCTCGACCCGCCGCCGGACCAATCCCGAGGGCCCAGGCTGGTAGATCACGGCCGAGACCCGCGTCTCCCCCTCGATCACGTGGTTGTTGGTCACGACGTGGCCGTCGGGGTTGATGACGAAGCCGGACCCTTGACTTGAAGGGGTCTCGATCGAGACGACGCCCGAACCATAATCCTGCACGAGGTCCTTTACGGGTCGGGTGCCGGGCAGGGGACCAACCTGATAAAAGCGATCGGTCGGCGGGGCCTCGCCGCTCGGGCCCGCCACGCTCGTCGCCGCGGTCGCCTTCCGGCGCTCGATCACCTGGTCGCGAGGCACTTTGACGATGTCGAACCCGAGGTCCACCGTGAGCGACGTGGGCTTCTCGGCGATCACGTCGCCGACGACCTGATAACCATCCTTGAGGATGAGGACCTCGCGATCACCGCCGTGCGGGGCGATGTTCCAGGCGCTTAGACATAAGATCACCAACCCGAAGCGCACCACCCGTCCTCCTCTCCACGCGACCCGGTCCCCATTGTATGCCCCCTCCTAACCGATTCAACCCAACTCGACAAGGCATCTTGCGCGGTCCGCCAAGAAAGCGGGAAAAGGGGGGGGCGGCGCGGATGGCGCCGGTGCTCCCAAGAAGGGCTTCAGCTTGCTCGGACCTCGTGGTTTCTCACGACTCGCGACGCGCCCGGCGGCGCTCGATCGCGGGGGCGCAATAGGAAAGGAGGTCTAGGTCGGCCAACTCCTCCTCCACGGCGTCGAGGGTGGGTTCGGGGAGTGAAGCGGCGACTTCCGCCAATAGGAACTCGACATAACGCGCCCGGGCGCGCAGCAAGGTCTGGCGGACCCAGCCCGCATCCACCGTCTTTCCCAGTCGTTTCGAGATGGACAGGGCCAACTCGTGCGAGGGCATCTTGGGATACCGCGAGCGCTCGTCCAGGACGACGAAGTAGGGTTTGCCTTGGTTGTCTTCCAACTCTTGAAGACACGCCCACGCCCGACTCATCAGTTCCTTGCGCCAACTTGTGCGGAACGACTCGTCGAAGTCGTTGCCGATCGGGTCCTGGGGCTCGGGCATGTCGTCGCCGGCCTGGTGGGGCAGGCGTTTCCGGCGCCTTTGGTAATCGATCATCAGGTTGCGCAAGGCCCGGCGGACGAAGTCGCGGAAGCGGCCGCGCGACGGGTCGGCGCGGTGGAAGTCGCCGCGGAGGAAGCGCAGGGCGAACTCTTGGTCGAGTTCCTCAGCGGCGTGGACGTCCCTGAGCGAACCGAGCAAATAACGGTGGACGGCGCCGCTGTAGCGGTTCATGAGTTCGGCTTGGGCGGCGGCCGCTTCTTCGGGGGGACCTTGGTGGGCCTGGAAGACCAGGTTCCACTGGGTCGAGATTCGGCTCAGGCGATCGTCGGGGTCCTCGCGCTCCACCTTGGGTGTCCTTCTGGGAGGTCCTCTTGGCCCCGATGTCGCAACCTGTTCGCCGCCTCGTCGGGACTTGGGCTTTTCAGCATAACGGGGCGGGACCGTCAAGGAAACTCGGGGGCCCCGGCGGAATTGTCACAGGGGCGGAGTGCCACCCGTAGGTCTCATTGAAAGGCCGTCACTCGTGAGGAGAAGACGTGTGACTTCCCGAGAAGACGAACGCAGGACCCACGGACCCAAAGAGGCCCTGGTCGATTGATCGAGCCTAGGGCACAATTCGCCTTTCATATGAGAGGTCGGTTCCCATGTTCCCATCCCATGTCCCCCAAGCGGGACCACCGCACCATGGACCGGAAAGCGACGTCGACGACGATGCTCCACTCGTCCAGAGGGTCTTGATCGCGGAACGGGACGAGGCCCTCTTTCGCGTGCAATTCCAGCGCCTGACGTACGCGCGAGGAACCATCAGCGCCCTTTGGTCCCAGGTGCGCCGCGAACGGTTCGGCTCGGCGACGCTGCCGCCGCCGCCCCGGGCCGATCGAGTCGACTTCGTGTCGAACGACTCCCACGCCAACCGCGAACCGATCGGCCGTGTGATCGTCCGCTGGCGCCGACTCGCCAATTCCGAGCACCTGATCGACCTGGAGTTGGTCAACGTGCCCCTCGACGAAGGTCTCGGGCATGGTTCGACACCGCATTGAGCGGTCGTCCCGGCGCGGACGAAATGGGCCGCGCCGGGTGCGCCCGAGACCGTCGATCAAACCCCTCATTTCTTCTTGTCGACGAGCTTCTGGACCTCCTCGGGCAGCTTGAAAGTGTCGGCGGGGATGCCGCTGTTGACCTTGAACTTCTCGAAGGTCAAGTCGACTTCTTGGGTGAGGACGGTCTGCTTCGACTTGTGGGGCAGGAGGACCTCACCGACCTTCTTGTAGTCGGAAAGGTAGGTCTGCACGGCGATTTCGCCCATCGGCGACTTGATCACGCGGTCGCTCCGCACGAGGAGGCCGCTCTGTTTGTCGTAGAAGTTCGTGACCGCGGCGCCGTCTTTGGGCGTGAGTTCGACCTTGTACGCGGCCTTCCCATCGACGTCTTCCACACCTTTCGTTTCCGCCTTGGTGTAGTACTTGCGCCACTCGGGTTCGTTGTCGAGGTTGCTCTCGCGGATCGACGACGCCTTCTCGTCGCCTTCCAGGATGCGTGGCCCGGTGATGGGGCTGACTTCCCAGGCGACGTCCTTGTTCACGCCTTGGATGGTGGTGCCCAACTGCTCGAACTCGACCTTCGTGAGCATGAGTTGGTTCGCCTGGGCGATCGTCATCTTACCGGAGATGCCTGTCCCCTTGATTTCGATCTTTCCTTCAACCGTCCGGTCCTTGACTCGGGCGTAGGCCGCCTTGCCGCCGGTCACCTCGACGAACCGATCGAGGATCGTCTCGGCCTTGGGTGGGTCGTCGGCCTTCTGGGCCTGGACCAACCGTGCTTGGCCCAAAGTGGGCGTCGCGCTCAATACCAACGCGAGAATGAAGCGAGGATTCATGAAGACTGTCCTGAAGGAATGGAAAGGAACGTTGTTGGCTGATGAAACGGACCGCTGGCTCGTGGGTTAGTCGGCCTTGCGGGAAGTGTCGCCGAGCCACTTCACGGCGGCGTCGAGCACGGGGTCTTCGCCGCGAAGCAGGGCGGCCCGGGTCGGCGCGACGCTCTCGTCGGGGGCCACACCCTGACCTTCCAGGACCTTGCCGCCCACCGAAACATAGTTGGCGATCGCGTATTGGAAGCCGTCGCCGTTAGGCAGTTTGACGACGACCGACGGCAGCGCGGCGCCGCCCGTGCGCGAACCGAAAAGGCGAGCGCGCCCAAGGTCCTTCAGGCCGCCGGCCAGCACTTCCGACGTGGACAAGGACGAGCCGTCGATGAGTAGGGCGACCGGCCCTGTGAACGCGTCGGCCCGCGGGTTCAGGGCGAAGTGGAGTTGCGAGTCGCGCGTGGACATCGTACCCAGCTTCTGACGGCCATCCTCGACAAGCCAGCCGCCCAGACCCATCGCCATCGCGCCCAGACCGCCGGGGTTGCCGCGTATGTCGAGCACAAGGCCCTTCGCCTCCGGGTGTTCCTTCAACGCCTTCCCCAATCCGGCGACGACGCGCACGGGGTCGAAGAAAACGCTCAGACGCACGTAAAGCACGTCGGGCCGGAGCATCCTGGAATCGAACCGGACGTAAAACGTGGGCAGGTTTCCAAGGGTCGCGGGTGTCCCCTTAGGCTCGGCCAAGACAAGCTCGCGCTCCAGGACCTGGTCGTCGCCGTCTTTGAGTTCCAGCTTGACCTTGCCGCCGACAGGCCCGCCCATGCGGGAGAGGGCCACGCGCGTCTCGCGAAACTCACGCTGGGTGGAGTCTTTGTAGGCGGCTTCCACCTTCGCCAGGGCCGGCCCGAGTTCCTCGCCGTCCACCTTGGTGATGATCCAACCCGTCTTGATACCGGCGTTCGCGGCGGGGGAATCGGCCTCCACCGCGGTGATCAGGACCTGACCGTCGGTCACGCGCACGTCGATCCCGGTCTGGCCCCCACCGAGCTTCCGCTTTCCCTCGGCCTCGAGTTCGCCGTAGAGGTCGCTGGGGATGATGCCGAAATGCGATTGCCGGAGACGCTCAATCATCTTGACGATGACGGCGCGGGCCTCTTTACGCGAGCCGGCCTTTTCGACCTCGGGTCGAAGCTCGTCGCGCACGGCCTTCCAATCAACCCCGTTGAAGGTGGGGTCGAAGTGCTTTTCGTGGATGGTCTTCCAGACCTCGTCAAACGAAGCGAGGTCGAGCGCGGCCCGCACTTGCGACGGGCTCGTCGATTGGGCCCGAACACTTTGGCCGGCCGCGACCAAGGCCCCCAGAGCAGTGAGAAGGGTCCAGCGACCCATCAGTCCAACGCGCATAAATCGATGCCCCCTCGCGACCTGACGAAAGAAAACACCCGCGAAAGCGGGCCCCGATCATTTTGGAAAACCAGAGCTTACCGGCAAGCACCAAGACCCGCCAGGGGCGAAGTCCCAAATCCTTCGGGGGAAGCTGGGGGGAGAGGGCCGTTTCCTCAAACATCGGCCATGAGCCTTGCCCCAGTGTCCAGGCGATGTTAAACTTCCCTCCAATCTCTCGGCCAAGGCGAATCGTGGAGTCATGCGCGATGTTCGACCTTTCTCTGGGATCGCATCGGGATTGTGATGGCCTACATCGTCGCGACTTCCTCAAGGTGGGGGCCCTCGCGGGCTTGGGTTTGGGCTTGCCTGGGCTCTTGCGTGCCCAGGACGGGCGCGCCGGCGCCCGCCGCGATGTCTCGTGCATTCTTGTTTGGCTTCAGGGCGGCTTGAGCCACATTGACAGCTTCGACCCCAAGCCCGAGGCGCCCGCCGAGGTCCGCGGCGAGTTTGGCGCGATCGCCACGAAGGTCCCGGGAATCCAGCTTTGCGACCCGCTGCCGATGCTCGCCTTGCAGCAGGAGAAGTACTCGATCCTGCGTTCGCTCGACCCTAAGAACGGCTCGCACGGCGTGGCCGACGCCTACATGATGACGGGCCATCCCTTCTCGCCCGCGTTGACCTATCCCTGTTACGGCTCGGTCGTGGCCAAGGAACAAGGCGGTCGCGACGCGATGCCACCGTACATCCAGGTGGGTACGGCGGTCGACGCCCGATTCGGCGGCGGCGTGGCGGGCTTCCTGGGAGACCAGTACAACCCGTTCGTGCTCCCCGGCGACCCGTCGAACCCGGGCTTCACGGTGCGCGACGTGACCCTACCCGGAGGCGTCGACACGGCCGGGTTCCAGCGTCGGATGAAGGCCCTCGGGGCCGTCGACACCTGGCAAGCGCGCATGGAATCGACCTCAGGGGCGTTGGAGGCGACCGACTCGTTCTACCGGAAGGCGTACGACCTGATCACGTCGCCCGGGGCGAAGCACGCGTTCAACCTGCAGGCCGAGGGCCCGCGCCTGCGCGATCGCTACGGTCGGACCGCGCTGGGCCAGGGATGCTTGTTGGCGAGGCGTTTGGTCGAGTCGGGCGTGCGCTTCGTGACCGTGACCAACGGCGGCTGGGACACGCATCAAGATAACTTCAAGTCGCTCAAGCAACGTCTTTTGCCCTCGCTGGACGCGGCCTTGGCGAGCTTGCTTCAAGACCTGGCCGATCGCGCGATGTTGGAGTCGACGCTGGTGGTCTGCATCAGCGACTTCGGCCGGACGCCCAAGGTGAACCCATCGGCGGGGCGCGATCACTGGTCGACGGCGAGCGTGGCCCTTCTGGCCGGCGCGGGCCTTAAGGGGGGCGCCGTGGTCGGCGAAACGAACGCGCTGGCGGAAATGCCGGTGGAGGCCCCGTACTACACCGAAGACCTGGCCGCGACGATCTACGAACGGCTGGGCATTCCCCTGGACACAACCCATCGGACCCCCGACGGCAGACCCGTCCAAGTCGTTTACGAAGGACGAGTCATCCGCGAATTGGTGTAGGGCCGGGTCCGTATCGACGCGATCAACACTCGATGACGTCCTCGTGACTGTGACGTCTCGTCGTTCGGGCCTTAATCCAATCTCGGGAAGTCGGCATTCGTGGGACGCTTGAGACGCCCAGGAATGCCCCGATACGATGTTCGGGCCTGTCTTGGCCCGTTTCACTTCATCCTCGCCCCGGTCCCAACGCACCCTGGCGGTCTTTCCTCCTGGAGGTCGTGCTTCCATGCGCTTCCGTAAGAACATTTCGGGCCACCGTCGCCGGATGGTCCTTGAACCGTTGGAGGACCGTTGCCTCCTCGCGAACGATTTCCTCCTCACGTGGGCGGCCGGGATGGTCTTGGGGAACTATGTCGGGGCCCGCGGCGGAATCTTCGTGTCTCGTCCCAATGGCGCCGACATGGTGCAGATCACCACGTCGCAGACCAACAACTACGAGTTCTCGGGGCACGGACTGAACCTGCCCGACGACCACCCCTCGTTCTCGCCCGACGGCAAGCGAATCGTCTTCACCACCAGCCGCTTTCAAATCCCCGGGGAGACGAACAACTTCGAAGTTTGCGTCATGAACGTCGACGGCACGAACATCCGGCGCCTCACCAACTCGCCAGGGATCGACACCGAGCCGGTCTTCTCGCCCGACGGTACCAAGATCGCCTTCGTCTCTCAGCGCTCGGGGAACCTCGACGTTTGGGTGATGGGGGCGGACGGGTCCAACCCGGTGCGTTTGACCTCGGCCCCGGAAGCGGAGAATGAGCCGGCCTGGAGCCACGACGGCACCAAGCTCTCCTACACGAAGATCTTGGACGGCGGGGTCTTCGGCGTCTTCAACGATTCGACGTCGCTTCGCAGGAGATACGGTTCCCGCGGCCCATGTCGTTCGACGCAGCCGAACCCGTCGTGAAACACCGCCTCGCCGCGGAACAGTCCGAGCGTCGAGGCTTCCACCGTGGCGGCGTTCCGGTCGATCCGAAAATCCATCATGTGACGCAAGCGGCGGAAGCCCGGCCGCTCCATCGTCTCGGCAAACACGGTCTGCGGATCGAGGCCGGACACGAACGTCTTGGAGCAGATGATATGAGCGACGCCACCGGTGGCGAGGCGAACGGCGCGGTCGGGCCTGAAGTGGATAAAAAGGCCGATGAGCAGCACTCCTGCCAGGGAGATGACGGTCACCGCGATCCATTTCCGTGAAGTCACGCAGTTCCCCGGCCGACGCGGCGTTCTAGCGCGACGTCTGCGCGGCGCCGACCGAGGGCAACGGCTGCACCGTGACTCCGGGCGGCGGCACGTCATCCTCGGGCACGAAGAAATCCGACATCAGCGGCGACGACTTGTCGACGCGATAAGGCTCGAAATCCCTGACGCCACTGTCGTAGAGGATCCTGTCGTCGATGCAGAAATTGCCGGTAAACTCGCGCGACGGCCGGGTGAGGATGGCATGCGCCGCATCGCCCATGATCTCGGGCGTCCGGCTTATGCGGATCATGGTATCGCCGCCGAGGAGATTGCCGACGGCCGCGGTGGCGATCGTCGTGCGTGGCCACAAAGCGTTGACGGCGACGCCGGCGCCCTTCAGTTCGCCCGACAGGCCTA
>CALLYK010000423.1 GCA_937858365.1 uncultured Isosphaeraceae bacterium
TCTGCCCGCCCCATCCAGACACCCGCCACATGTTCACCGTCAAAACCGACGGCCAGCGCGTCCCGGTGGCCATAGCTCGTGCCGGTCTTGTAGGCGAGGCGTCCAGGCGCGGCCCCTGGCGGCGGCGGCAGATGAGCCAGGATGTCGGCAACCTGCCACGCAGCCTCGGGTCGAAAGAGCGGCTGGGGCAATGCCGCCGATCCGCCGGGCGTAACAGTCAGGCGGATCGGCGCGCCCAGTCGCGCCAGGGCAGCATAGGCCTGCACCAGATCCTGAAGCGAAATGCCCAGCCCGCCCAGGGCCACCGCCAGCCCCGGCTGCCCTCCGGGAACCGTCGGGCGCACCCCCGCCCGGCCCAGCGCGGCCAGAAGGTTCGCGGGACCAAGCGCATCGGTCAGGCTGATCACAGGAATGTTCAGCGATTGCTGCAAGGCCTCGCGCACCGGCAGGGTGCCGCGAAAGGTCTTGTCGAAATTCTGCGGTGCGTAGGTCCCGAAAGCCACTGGCCGGTCGTCGATCAGCGTTTCGGGATTGGCCAGCCCCTGATCGAAGGCAAGACCATAGACGAAGGGCTTGAGCGCCGATCCGGGCGACCGAAGGGCCTGGGTCATGTCCACGAAGCCCTGCCGCCCATCATCACCCCAGTCGGCGGTTCCGACACTTGCCAGAATCTCGCCGGTGCGGTGATCGGCGACCACGATTGCGATCGACAGTTTTTCGCCCGCGCGACGGGCCGAGGCCGCTGCAAGCCGTTCAAGCGATGCCTGCAGGCTGCCGTCGATCGTCGTTTCAAACCGCCGTTGCAGCGGGTCGGCCCGGCGCAGACGATCGGCCAGAAGGGCGGCGCGTTCCGGGAAATTCAAACGGACCTGCGGCACGGCTTCGGTTTCGGCGGCCGTGACCTTTTCGCCGGTCAAGGTCCCGTCGGCCTGCATCCGGTCGAGCACCCTTGTGCGTGCGTCATAAGCCGCGTCTGGGAAACGGTCAGGCCGGCGGCTTTCGGGCGACTGCGGAATGGCCACCATGTCAGCAACCCGCATCGAGCCCCATGGCAGCGATCTGCATCCGTGCGCGAGTTCATCGGAGAGCAGCCGCAGCTCAAAGGCAGGCGCATCCTGGTGGTGGAGGGGGATCTGGTCAATCCGGGCGACCGCGAGGAGACAGCGCGGCCGCTGCTCGTTTCCGTACGCGGCGACAAGGGTCAGCCGCTCTACGCTTCGAGCGTCACGTTCCAGTAGGCTTCGCTCAGGAACTTCGACCAGCTTTCGATCCGCACGCCGGCCATCGAGTAGAGCGGCTTCCAGGTCGGTCGGCTCGGGGACCGGCGCAGTCTCATGTGCGCTTGTTCGGGCGTTCGGTTCGCCTTCTTGGCGTTGCACGAGACGCAAGCCAGCACGCAGTTCTCCCACGTCGACGTTCCGCCCAGCGACCGCGGCAAGACGTGGTCGATCGTGAGCTCCGACGTCCCCGGACGCGAACCGCAGTATTGGCAGGTCTGGTGGTCACGCTTGAAGATGTTCCGACGGCAGAACGTGACTGTCGCTTCGCGTTGGCGGTCGTAGCGCGTCAGGGTGAGCACCTCCGGCACGCGCAAGAGCTTTCGCACCGATCGGAGGATTGGCTCACCTTCCCGGGGTTCCAGCTTGGCCCAATCCTCCCAGCGATAGAGCTGGAAATCATCGGGGTCGACCGCGAACGCGGCCTCGTTGAACATCAAGATCAAGGCGCGATGCACGGTCGTGATGTTGACCGGCTGCCAGTGACGGTTCAGAACCAGGGTCGGCCGTTCCAGGACAGAGCAGCTCATGGCCCAAGGGCCCTCCGAGAAGATCCGGGGGACCGGGGGAATCGAACCCCCTCACGCCTTCGGGCCGCCAGGCCCTTCCAGCAGTTGTCTCATTAGAACATATTCCGCCACCCTCGCGCCAACGCCGCGCCGGCGAATTCACAAGAGCGACATGTTCCCCGGCAGTCTCATGGACAATCGCGGCCGCCGCCGGGTTCCCTATGAACGGGCCGATCAGGGCCCATCCAGTCCCAAGAGCCGGCGCGCGATCGGCAGGGCCTTCACGTAAGGCTCATCCTCGCGTCTCGCTTCGAGGGCCGAGGCCACGCGCCGCACGGCCCCGAGTTCGGGGACGCGCACGAGTCGGGGCAGGCTGCAATGAGTCGACGAGCAGACCTCGATACGCACTTCTTCAGGCCGTTCGGGCACGCGCCTGAGGTGGAAGGTCCCTTCACCGTCGTCGTGCCGCGTGGTGAGGACGACCTCGTTGAATTGGGCCCGCTTGGCTTCGGGGTTCAAGACCACTCGGGCCGTGATCTTCACGTCACCGGTCGGACCTAGAAACAGGGCCGAGAGCCCGCCCCCAGCTTCTTCGCGACGCTCTTTGAGGGTCCAACCGAGTTGGCCGGCCAGCCAGGCGGACAGCCAGGCGACGGCCCGCGGGATTCGCTCCGTGGAAGGGGCGCGTACGACCATTTCCACCGAGGCGATCCGGTCGAGTTCGCCGCGCGCTGTCATCGGGTCGAAGAGTTGCGCGATCAACTCGCGCCAGTTGCTGATGCCGAACCAGGCCGCGTCGCGCACGACCGCCCATCCAGGCAGCCCCGTCAGGAAGGACGGGTCGGCCGTTGGGTCGTGGCGGTCGATCACGGCTCGTGTCACCTCGTCAAGCAGGTCGGTGAAGAGTTTTGGTGTCTCGCGCGGGTCGTCGGTCCACCAGAGGATGAAGGGCAGGTCGGATTCCAGAAGTGGTCGGATCGCACCCGGGAGCATGTCGAGCGCGTCGGCCCCGGCGTGGAGCACGATCCGTTCGGAGCAGACTTGCGGACGGCCCGGCGCGGGGAGATGGCAGACGGCCGAGACCTCGGCCCGGACGCGCCGGCCCGGCTCGTCGTCACGTCTCAAGACGATCGCGCGGCAGGGGAAGCGCGCGAGGACCTCTTCCAGAACGGGCGCGTGGGCGTCGGAACCGGGCCCGAAGGCCGAGACCACCAGGTTGGCCAGGACGAGCTTGGTGACGTTGGGATGATCGATGTCGGGTCCGCCGGCCTCTTCGGCGGCTGGTCCCCAGAGTCCTTGCAATTCCGCTTCGATCCGGGACGGGTCCACCGGGACCCCTTGTCCGCCTAGGAAGGCGTCGTGGGTCGTCGCGTTCATCGACGTGTCCTCCACCGCTAAGATCAGAGGCGGCGCCAGCGCGCGCCGTCGCGTGCCAGCAGGGCGTCGGCCTCGGGTGGTCCCCAGGTGCCCGCCGGATAGCTTGCCGGGGGCGGCGCGGTCTTCCAGGCGTCGAGGATGCCGTTGACGAACTGCCAGGCGTTCTCGACCTCATCGGTGCGTGTGTAGAGCGTCGGGTCCCCCAGCATGACGTCGAGGAGGAGACGCTCGTACGCCTCGGGCGAGGCGATCGCGAAGGCCGTGCCGTAACGAAAGTCCATGCGAACTTGTTGGATCCGTCGGCGCGAGCTGGGGACCTTGGCCTGGAAGCCCAGGCTGATCCCTTCCTTGGGCTGAATCCGTAGCACGAGCAGGTTCACGCCGTCGGCCCCTTCGACGTCCGGCTGAAAGAGCCGCGCGGGCGGGTCGCGGAACTTGATGGCGATTTCGGTCGCCCGCTTGGGCAGACGTTTCCCCGTTCGCAAGTAGAAGGGCACGCCCGACCAGCGCCATGTGTCGAGCGTGATCCGCATGGCCAGGAAGGTGTCGGTCGTCGAGGCTGGATGGACCCCTTTTTCCTGCAAATAGCCCGGCACTTCTTGACCGGAGAGGGAGCCGGCCGTGTACTGCGCTCGCACCACGTTCTCGCGTACTTGAGCGGCCGTCCAACGTGGCAGGGCCTGGAGGACCTTCACCTTCTCGTTGCGCACGGCGTCGGCGGAGAGGTTCACCGGCGGCTCCATCGCCACCAGGCAGAGCAATTGCATCATGTGGTTTTGCACCATGTCTCGGATGGTGCCGGCCGTGTCGTAATAGGCGCCGCGGCCTCCCGGCATGCCCACTTCCTCGGCCACTGTGATTTGGACCCACTCCACGTAACGGCGGTCCCAGGTCGGTTCGAAGATCGTGTTGCCGAAGCGGAAGGCCAAGATGTTCTGGACAGTTTCCTTACCGAGGTAGTGGTCGATCCGATAAGTCTGCCCTTCGTCGAGGACGGCCGAGACATCGCGATTGAGGGAGAGAGCGCTGGTCAGGTCGTGTCCGAATGGCTTTTCAATCACGACACGGCTCCAGGGAGTCGCCTGGTAGCCCGGATAAATCAAGCCCGCCTTGCCGAGTTGACCGATGATCGTGGCGAAGAACTCGGGGGCGACCGCCAGGTAGTTGGCATCGGGGCCCGGGACATCGGACGGGTTGTTGATCAGGGACAGGCCCCCACAGTCCCGCAGGTACGGCTGGTAGGCCTTGACCTCGGCCAGTACGACCGTCTGGCTGAGTCCGTCGCTGA
>CALLYK010000424.1 GCA_937858365.1 uncultured Isosphaeraceae bacterium
TTGGGTCGCCCGGCTCCAGGAGCTTGCCGGCGAAGTCGCGGTAGACCCCGGCGAGGGCGTCCTTGCGATCATCGGCCAGAAGGGCCTGGACCTCCGCTCGGGCCAAGGTCTCGGCCTCGGCGGGTCGCATGGCGGTCAGTTCGGTACGGGCCAGCTCGGAGCGGACCTTCGCGGCCCACTTGCCCTTGGGGTCGAGCCTCAACGCATCGGTCAAGGCGACACGCGCATCGTCGGTCTTGTTCGCCAGGCGCAAGGCCACGCCCTTGACCACGGCGAGATACGTCTTGGTGTCGGCGTCGGTCTTGGGGTCGGCCGCGACTTTGTCAATCGCGGCGACCGCCTCGGCGAACTTGCCCGCCTGAAGGGCCGAAACGATGTCCGCCGAGAGCACGGGCGCGGCGGGCTCAATCGCTTTCTTGGGCTCGGGCACCTTCTGAAACGCGGCGGCGCCCGGCGGACCGGCCAAGGCCGGCAGCAGCGCCCAAACCAGCCAAACCAGGACGTGGCGAGGACTGGGGTTCCGTCTCATGACCGGGTCTCCGACTCGATGGAGAGAATCCAAAAGAAGAAGCGCGGACACTCCAGCTTGGACGGCAAGGTCAACAAGGGCGTTCCCAAGGCCGGTCGCCGGAGCAAGCAGGGTGGACGTCGAGTTTAACGTCGCCACGACGATTTTCTTGGGACTTGCGCCGGAAGTCACGCGGATTCAGGCGCGGCGCCAAAATCCCGCATTCAGGAATACACGGCGCCACCCCATTTTCGGGACTGGGTTCCCTCGGAATTCCTGGACTTTTCCCATTTACGTGATATTCTTACCCTCAAAACGATTTTCTTACCTTTCCCGACCAACTCATCCCGTGAACAAACCTAAGACAATTGTCGTTGACCTGGGCTTTGGCAGTCCTCAGAACCTGATGGTCATGGCCCGCCTTCCGGCGAGCGGGCGGGGACCTGAAGACGCGGGGTCAGAGGCCCGGAGGGAAAACAAGGAGAACAAAGCCGTTTTCGCGTCGCAACATGCTTTTGAGAAGCCTCTTAGGGCGATCCTTCAATCGTCAACACCACCTTCACGACGGCCATCTCAACCGGACCGGACCAGGCCGGACAGGGCACCTTGCCTCTTCCGGTGGTCACACGGCGAGAGGGACGGTGGACCCACGCGCGTCGGCCCGCCTGCGCGGCCTTTGATCGGGCCCCCAAAAGAAGAGCAACAAAGCCGTTTTTCAGTCGCAATATCCTCTCCATCATGGACTTCCAGCGAGACGCTTTCCGTCAACCTGTGCTCCGGAAGGCCCTTCTCCGCCGGACCAGTTCAAGCCCTGCGGACCCCTCGGGACGGGACCCTCTCACCCGTTCGCATCATTCCGATCCCGCCGTCTTTGACAATTGCGGCGCCTCGCGATCACGATACCGGGGCGAGTCGGCGGCCGGTCTCCACGCGAGGCATTCCCTCTCCGAGCATGGACCCCATGACGCGAACACGGTCCCAGCGAATTTCCGAACCGAGTGGCCCCGGTCGCTCCTGGCCGGCGGCCCGATTGGTTGCATTCGCCGGTCGTTCCGCCATCCTCCTCGGCTTCCTCATGCTCTGCGCCTCGGCCGTCCCCGCGAGGGGCGAGGCCGTCCCGAGGCGTCCCAACATTCTGGTCATCTATGCCGACGACCAATCGTACAAGACCGTCGGCTGCTACCCGGAGTCTTGGCCCTGGGTGAAGACCCCCAACATCGACGCCCTGGCCAGGTCGGGCATGAGGTTTCAAGGGGCCTACCTGGGTGCCTGGTGCATGCCTTCGCGCGCCTCGTTCCTGACCGGGCGACAGCCCCACGGCATTCAGTCGATGAGGATGGAAGGCCCCTATCCGGGCGGCACATACGACCCCGCGCAATGCCCCTTCTGGCCGGCACTCCTGCGTAAGGAAGGCTACCAGACGGCCCAGATCGGCAAGTGGCACACCGGCAACGACCCAGGTCATGGGCGCGACTGGGACTACCAAGTCGTTTGGAATCGGCCCAAAAACCCGGACAACGCGGGGGCCTACTACGAGCGCCAGCTCCTCGGGTTCAACGGCGTCGAGCGATGGCAGGATGGCTATCCCGCCGACAACTACAATCGCTGGGCGGTCGAATACGTGAAGGGGGCGAGCCGCGACCCGAACAAGCCCTGGTTCCTCTGGCTCTGTCACGGCAGCATCCACGGTCCCTCCAAACCCAGCGCGCGGCACAAGGGGACCTACAAAGACGCCCCGGTCCCTGAGCCGATCGACCTTCTCGGTCCCTGGCCGGGAAGACCCGACTACTTGAAGGGCACGCTCGCCTGGCGCCGCGCGGCCGACGGTAAGGTGCGGGCAGGGAGCAATGGGGAGAAAGTGGGTGACGAAGCGGGCGAGAAGGGAAAGGAGTTCGCCGACTGGGTCCGACAGGTCAACGAATGCGTCCCGGCCATTGATGAAGGTGTGGGCCAACTGATTGCGGCCTTGAAAGAGACCGGACAACTGGAGAACACGCTCGTCGTTTACACGGCCGACCAGGGCTTCGCGATGGGCGAACACGGCATGAGGATGAAGATCGCCCCTTACGACGCCAACTATCGGTCCCCCCTCATCGTCTCGATGCCGGGCAGGGTCTCAGCCGGCTCGGTTTGCCCTCAGCGTCCCAACGCGCCCGACCTCATCGCGACCTTCTTCGCCTTCGCGGGCATCTCGCTCCCCTCTTCAATTCACGGACGCGACCTTACACCCCTCCTCAAAGACCCGGCGACCGATTGGCACCACCCGACACTTTATGAACACACGGGACACGACTTCGGCAACGATGTCGCCAAGGTCTTGCGCGAGGGCCCGGAGGAGGCCATCTATCAAAAGGTGCCCTGGTACACGGCCGTCGTCCAAGACGGCTGGAAGTACGTCCGCTACTTGCAACCAGGCGTGGGCGAAGAGCTTTACGACCTCAACACCGACGCCGCGGAAATGCGCAACCTCGTCGGACGAGACGAGCACAGAGACCGCCTCAGCGCGATGCGCGCGGCCCTCACCTCCGAGTTGAAACGAACAGACGCCGACGCGGCCCTCTTGCCTACCGGGAAGGAGCTACCTTGATGCGATGTCTCCGTCCAATCCTCGCCCTACTCGCCTTCGCGGCGGTCGTCCATGCCGAGGAGTCGCGGCCCAACGTCATCATCTTCCTCGCCGACGATCTCGGCTACGGCGACCTTGCTTGCTTCGGCCACCCGCGCATTCAAACCCCCAACCTCGATGCCTTCGCCAAGCAAGGCGTGCGACTCACGCAATGCTACGCGGCGAGCGCTGTGTGTTCGCCTTCGCGCTCGGCCATCCTCACCGGCCGGACGCCCCACCGCAACGGCGTCTTCACGTGGATCGCCGAGGGGAGCGAGGTCCATCTACGCACCAGCGAAATCACGCTGCCCAAACTCCTGAAGGGGGCCGGTTACGCGACCGCGCACGTGGGCAAGTGGCACCTCAACGGCAAGTTCAACGACCCCGCGCAGCCGCAGCCGAACGACCACGGCTACGACCACTGGATGGCCACCCAAAACAACGCCGCCCCGAGTCACAAGGACCCAATGAACTTCGTCCGCAACGGCCGGGACGTCGGCCCCTTGCAGGGCTTCTCGGCCCCGCTCGTGGTGGGGGAGGCGATCGACTGGCTGACCTCCAAGCGTGACAAGGCACGTCCCTTCTTCCTGGCCGTTTGGACGCATGAACCTCACCTGCCAATCGAAACCGACCCGCAATTCCAAGGGCCCTACGCCGACCTTGCCGTCGACTTTCGCCAGCATCACGGCAACGTCAGCCAACTCGACCACGCCTTCGGCCGGCTCATGAAGACCCTCGACGACCAAGAGCTGACGGAATCGACGTTCGTCTTCTTCACGTCGGACAACGGCCCGGAAGGAGACGGCACGAAAGGGCGCACGCGCGGGGTCGCCGGCGGCCTGCGCGGGCGCAAGCGCTCGATGTACGAAGGAGGCATCCGCGTGCCGGGCATCGCCCGCTGGCCGGGCCGCATTCCCGCCGGGACCACGCGCGACACGCCGATCATCGGCTCGGACCTCTTCCCCACCATCCTCGGCGTTTGCGGAGTCAAGGCCCCCACCGATCGCGTGATCGACGGCGCGAACGTCTTGGAGGTCCTGACAGGGGAACGTGACTCGGCCGAGAGGCCCCGCCCGCTCTACTGGCGGCTGAACATGGCCCCGCCCAACGAACGCCTCAAGATGGCCTTGCGAGACGGCGATTGGAAGGTCCTCGCGACAAATGATTTCTCATATCTGGAAATGTACAATCTTAAAAATGATCCGGCCGAGACCACGGACTTGAAGGACCAAGAACCGGAGCGGTTTCGCGCGATGCGTGATCGCCTGAGGGACCTGAACGATGAGGTTGAGAAAGAGGGTCCGGACTGGTGGAAGCGCCTCAACCCCAATGGTGGCGGTCCTGCACCGGATCGGCCCGCGCGATGAGGGACCGGCCTCGTGGAAAGGTCTTTCAAGTGGTAAGGGAAGCTCGCCACATCAAGCACACCAAAACCCCGCAAACTGCGCCTCTTCGCAAAAGTCCGCGATTTCCAGGCGGAAATCGGGGGAAAATGGTGAAAAAGGCGTGTGGTAAAGCGGGGCCATGAAGGGTAAACTCGTCGGCTCGGGACCGTGCTCCCCAATTGAGATGACTCTCGCCTGTGCTTGGATGCGACTCCATGCCGATCCCTGAAGAAGTGCAAGGCTTGCCCGTGTTGGTTGACCCAGGGAAGGACAAGATGAGGACGCAAGCGCGAGGTGTGGCCCGCTCTCCAAGATGGAGACGGGACCTTGTGGAAGGCTGGGTGCCCTATCCCGCGACCCACCAGGCAAGGCTCTCGCGGGCCTGGGACGATGTGGACTTGGCCTTGTTCATCCCCTTGAATTTCGGGCCGGCCCACGATTCGATCGAGGATTGGGGCTTCGAGCCGATCTGCCTTCCGGCCTGACGGATCGCGAGTTGAAGGGGGCCTCCCTTTGCGCGACCGGGCGCTGGATGCGATTCGCTCGACGTCGCGCTGGGACCTCGTGGTCATCGGCGGCGGCGCCACCGGCCTAGGGGCCGCCGTGGACGCGGCCGCGCGCGGTCATCGCACCTTGCTGCTCGAGGCGAGAGACTTCGCGCAAGGCACCTCCAGCCGCAGCACGAAGCTCATTCACGGCGGGGTCCGCTATCTCGCGCGCGGCGAAGTGGGCCTCGTGCGCGAGGCCCTGCGCGAGCGGGTCCTGTTGCACCGCAACGCGCCGCGCTTGGTCCATGCGCGGTCCTTTCTCGTGCCCTGTCGGGGAAGGTTGGAAGGCTGGAAATACAGGCTCGGACTGAAGCTCTACGACGCGCTCGCGGGTCGCGAATCGCTTGGGCCTTCCCGCTGGGTGGGCCTTGACGAGGCCCTTCGGCTTACGCCGACGCTCGAAGCGCGTGGCCTGTGTGGAGGGGTCGTCTATCAAGACGGTCAGTTTGACGACGCGCGTCTCGCCATCGCTCTACTCAAGACGCTCCATCATCTGGGCGGCACGGCCCTGAACCACGCCGCGGTTGAGGGCCTTTGGAAAGGGTCGGGACGAGTTGAAGGGGCCATCCTCCGCGACATGGAAGGAGGCGAGGAACGGGTCGTGAAGGCCCGCGCCTTCATCAACGCGACGGGTGTTCGCGTCGACGCGGTCCGCCAATTGGACGACCCGAACGCGGCCCCGATGGTCCGGCCGAGTCAGGGAGCGCACATCGTCCTCGATCGCTCGTTCCTGCCTGGAGAGACGGCCATCCTCGTGCCCAAGACGCGCGATGGACGAGTCCTCTTCCTCATCCCTTGGCTTGATCGGGTCCTCGTGGGCACGACCGACACACCAGTCAGCGCGATTGAAGACGAGCCCCGGCCGCTCCGCGCGGAGGTCGCCTTCCTGCTGGAACACGCGGCCGAATACCTCGCTCGTGACCCCTCGACGGCCGACGTGCGCAGTCAGTTCGCCGGCCTCCGACCACTCGTCGACGCGGGAAGCGACCGCTCAACCGCGCGCCTCTCGCGCGAACACGTCGTGAGCGTCTCGGCCTCGGGACTGGTCACGATCACGGGCGGCAAGTGGACCACGTATCGCGTGATGGCGGCCGACGCGGTCGATCGCGCCGAGGAGGTCGCGGGACTCAAGAAGGTCCCTTGCCGCACGGCCCACTTGCGTTTGCTCGACGACGAGGAGTCGGCACCGGCGCTCGCTAGCGAAGAAGAGTCGATTCACCCAGCGCTGCCGTATCGTCGATCAGACCTGGTGCGAGCGGTCCGCTTCGAGATGGCCCGGAACGTGGAGGATGTGTTGGCTCGTCGGACGCGCTGCCTCTTTCTCGACGCTCGCGCCAGTCTGGAAGCGGCCCCGCTCGTGGCCGACGTCTTGGCCAACGCACTCGGTCGCGACGCGGTCTGGAGTCGCGAACAAGTCGCATGGTTCCAAGTGCTGGCGTCGCGCTACCTGCCTGATGAATGAGCCCTTCAGACCAGTCGAATGTCCTCATAGTCTCGTAAGGGACGATCGACGCTCATGGTCGTTTCGAGCCTCGCCGCTTGCGGTAGTGCGTCGATCGCGCGGAGAGGGCCGAAGTCGATCCCCGTAAGTGCTTCAACGCGGCGGACGGTCGATTGGAAGGTCCGCGCGACCTCACTCAGTGTGACCTCGGTCACGATCGGTCGGAGCAAGTCGGCCTGACTCGCCAGGAACGCGGCGGCCTTCAGTTCACCGTCGCCCCCCGCGAAAACGACCACTTTCCAGAAGCGCTTGGGTATCGCGACACCACGATGAACGGGGTCGTCCGGTTCCAAGACGGGTCCCGAGAAGATCGTCATGCGGCGCCTCCCACCGGTGGCGAACCTCATCAAGTAGTCTTCGAGTCCCGCCCAGAGGTCCTTGCCTTCGTTGAAACGCTCGTGTTGTGGACAGGCGTTGGTGAAGTGATATGTATCATCATTCGCTCGTTTGGCGATCAACGCGTTTGGACCCCATGCCGGGTCCAGTCGACGCACGAGGTGACCACGATCGAAGGGCCGTTCGTAGAAGTCGTCACCAACCTGGTTCCTGCGGTCGATCCGCGGGTCGAATGACCACCGATCGGGATCGCGCGCGGGCCGCTTCACCGAGTTCCCGTCGAGGTTCACGGCGGTCAAGATGGCCAGACGCCTCTTCGCGTGCATCACGACACTGAAATGGTGATAGGGCAACTCGTGGGCGGGCCGGCCATTCGTGCCCTTCAGTCGGACAAGCGCCTCCTTCTGGAGTGCCGAACTCAGCGCGGGTAGTGGCGTTTCCTGACCAAGAAAGCCCGGGGAATAGCCTTCGCGATCTTCGTACAGTGGGTCAATACGAATCGCTTCCAGAGCGGCCTTCCTTGTGGGCGGGGCCTCCAAACCAAGAGCGGGGGCCAACAACGCACGAGCCGCGGCCTTAAGGGACAACGCTCGCAGATGAGTGGCGAGGGCCGCGACTCGCACGCCCTCGTTGGCGACCCAGCGAACGCGATCGATGCTCATTTCGGGCGACCAGATGCGGCCGTCGGTGGTCAAGGTCCGGCCGCGTTCATCGACGGCGGGCTTGCCCGAGTGATGCAGCGCGATCACTTCCCATGAGTCGTTGAAGACGGGCGAACCCGACGAGCCTGGTTGCGTGCCCGTCCGATAGTGGAGGAAGCGGTCTTCGACACCAGGTAGCCGCAGCACCTCGTTCTCGCGCAGGGCAACCTGTTTGGGCTCGCCCAACGGGTGCTGAATGATCGAAACGCACTCTCCCGCGAGGACCTCGCCCTCGGTGGCCGTGAGAGGAAGATGACCATACTGATCGATATCGCGACCACGAGTTCCACGCGTCGAGAGCGCGACCAGCGTGAAGTCGAGTTCATCGACGGGGCTGGTCAGGAAGAGCGTTTTGACGTCGACCTCGAAGAACGAGGAGGCCGCGATCACGCCGTTCGCGTCGCGTTGGTAGTCGAACTCGACAAGGCAAGCGCTCGCGGCCTCGGCATCAGGCAAGACGTGGTTGTTGGTGATGAGAAGACGCGGGGCGATAAGGAACCCCGAGCCGTATCCGAGGACGGTCCCCGCTTCATCGCGTATGTGGACGCGAGCAACGGAGCGAGACGCCCGCGCGCCGGCTTCGAGAAAGCCAACCGGCATGAGCGTGTTTCGCCCCAGGATTCGCTCCAAAAGCGCACCATTGGACGGGCCCGCAAGCTCGAGACCGCCCACCGAAGGGCGAGCCATCGTTCGGGCCTGTTCGCTCGTGTGGCCCCTGCGTCGAAGGCGCGATTCAATGGCGAGGGGCGGATTGAAGGGAACGCCCGACGGCATCGCCATTTCCAGGCCGCCGACCGAGCATCGCGCTTGAGACCTGTCGATCCGCTTGCCGGTGGCCTGGATCAACGAGCGAATGGCCTTCGCCAGGTCGGCGCGCGTGCCTCCCTGAACGGACGTGGTCAAGGGCATGGACGCACTCCATCGCGTCGAGTTTCGGGCCGTACCCTTCTTCGGGCGGCCGACGCATCGCACACGTTTGGGCCGAAAGTGTCAATCGGAATCCGAGAAGAAGGACCACGAGGGGTTGCATCGCCGGACGATTCCTGGTGCGCTGAGTGAAAAGGGAGACAGCCATGACGACGCATCGCCGGATCGCCATCGCCTGCCAAGGGGGCGGTAGTCACACTGCGTTCTCTGCCGGTGTACTGGAAGGCCTGCTTTCACACTGGGACGACGACCAAGACAAGATCGTGGCCCTGAGCGGCAGTTCGGGCGGGGCGTTGTGCTCGCTCTTGCTCTGGGACGGACTCTTGCGCGATCAGCCCAAACGTGGCATCGAGCAACTGCACGCCTTCTGGACCGACGTCACGGCGTATGGGCCCTTCCAATCGCTCATGAACGACTGGCTGCAGGTCGTCTTGCGCGTGCGGTCGGTCTTGCCCTTGCCCGATGTCAGTCCCTACGCCTTTCCGCCTTGGTGGCAGGGCCACCTTCGAAAACTCCTGGAAAAGCACGTCGATTTCGCCAAGGCCCGCGAACTGGCCCAACGCGAGGGCTCGCCCTCGCTGCGCGTCGGCGCGATCGACGTGCTCGGCGGGACCTACCGTGTTTTCCAGGGCGAAGAGATCACCGTTGAGGCCCTCTTGGCATCAACGGCCATTCCCGAGGTCTTTCCGGTCGTTCGCGCGAACGGCCGTCTCTACTGGGATGGTCTCTACGAACGCAACCCGCCGATCCGCGAGTTGACCGACGATCGTCCCGATGAGATCTGGGTCGTCCAAGTGCGCGCCCCGAAGGTCGAGCACTTCCCTCGTAGCGTGGACGCGATCGCCGATCGCCGCAACCAAATCTCGGGATGTCTCTCCATCGACCGGGAAATCGAGATGATCGAGAAGATCAACCAACTCCTGGATGAAGGGGCGCTGAGTCCAGCGGGGCCCTATCGTCCGATCACGGTCCACCGCATTACCCTCGACCGCAATCTCGATTATGTCTCGATGTTCGATCGTGGGCCCCGCTTCGTGCGACACCTCATGGAGATGGGACGCGAACACGCCGCGAGCTTCATGAACGCGCGGCGGGTCGGCGAGACGACGAACGTCTGAAGCGACTCAGGAGGACCTCTCATCGGTCGGCCTTAGGCTGATGGAAACGGAGTTGATGCAGTACCGAAGTCCCGTTTCGGTGGGACCGTCGGGGAAGACGTGGCCCAGGTGCCCGCCGCAGCGATGGCATGTGACCTCCGTGCGCCGCATCCCATAACTGCGATCATCGTGCTCGTCGATAAGCGATTCTTCCATGGGTCGATCGAAGCTGGGCCATCCGCATCCCGAATCGAACTTCGATGCGGAGGTGAAAAGCGGTTCGCCGCAGCCGGCGCAGACGTAGGTCCCCGGGGTCTTCGTGTTCCAGTACTCGCCGGTGAAGGCCCTTTCCGTACCCTTCTCGCGAAGGACTTGGTACTGCTCGGGTGTGAGACGCTCTCGCCACTCTTGATCGCTCAGTTCCACTTGCTCGGACATGCGCTGAGGCCCCTGGTCATTCTTAAATTCAGTCTTTCTGGCGAAGATACCAGAGTTTCGCCGTGGGGTCTTGATGGACGAAATCGAGTAGCAGCTTCGCGACCTTGCGCTGACCATTCGCACTTGGGTGGGTGCCGTCGTTGGCGAAATCCTCGCCGCTCCATACCAGGTCGTCGTGCTTGCGCCCTGTCGTGCCGTCGGCCCAAAGATAGGGGCCCCATAGCAGAAGCGGCGCCTTCACGGCGCCCGTGTCGGCATTGGGATTCAGGTCGCCCCGTCCTGCCACTTGGTCTTGAATCAACCAACGCATCGCGAAGCCCCCTTCATAAGCGAAGGGCTCTGGATTCAGGGGCGTCGTGGCGTTTCCCGCGTAGATCCGGCTCGAAAGATAGGCGATTCGGAGGTTGGGATAGATGGACTTCAATCGTCGCAGGCAAACCGCCACATCGTCGCGAAGGCGCTCCGCATGATGGGGAAACGTCCCGAGCGCTCCTGGGTTGGCCCGCGCTTGCTTGAGCCAGACGACCTGGACCTGTTCGGGCGAGTTGTTGGCCGCCCGCAGGCGACTCGCAAGCGTGACCCAAGGATCGACACGACCCATCCGCTTGACGCTCTCCGGGTCGGCCCACGCCGATGCTTCCATGCCCCCCTGGGCCCCGTCAATGAGCACGACGGACGGGTGCCGTGTATCGTCCTCGCGCGCGAGTCGCTGAAACGCCTGGAATTCCTGAGTCGTGTTCGACATCCCGATCGACACGACAACGACCTTGCCGTGAGGAGACGGCGAGCCATCGGGCCCTCTGGGTACGATCTCACGAGCGGCCCGAAGGGCGGCTTGCTCGTGGGCCTCCGGCGGTTGGTTGCGACCCTCGCCGTAGAGACCTCCGTCTTGCCCTTGGTAACGGTCCTCTTTGGTCATGTCGGTCAACGGCGTCAAACCCCACGAAGACTTGGGCGCGAGGGCCGCGACCTTCGCTTGAGCGCCTTGGTTCTTTTGGAAGGCCGCCTTGGCCTTCTCCAGATAGGCCCTCTCCTCGTCGCTCAAGGACTCGCCCTTGAGCTGACGTTGTCGGATTTGTTGGGCCTTGGCGAAGTCGATGCGGTCTTGCCGGCCGAGGACCGCGCCGGTGAGAAGCGTCGCGAACGCGGCGGCGAGGGCGAGGACCCGAGTCACGTGCGTGTGTTGTATGGTCATATCAATGACTCATCGGACATGACGCGCGGCGAGGAAACGGCAGATCACTCGTGATGTTGATCGATCGTTCGATCACGCGCTTGGACCGCGCCCAGGCGAAGCGATCCTCATGATCGCGTCCGAATCGCGGAAGGGGAAGGGCCTGCCAGGACCAGGGCCGCTTCTCTCGTCGCATGGTGCTCGACCAGGCGGTCACCTCCCGGCTATTCTTGCCCGAACCACCCGCCACCGGGAGAGAGGCCCTCTCCCAGGCAAACCTCTTTGAAGGAGCATCGCATGTCGATACGCTGCCAGATGGCCCTCGCGGCCTGCGCAATCATCGCGTCGGCTGGGCCGGCCCTCGCACAGGCCCCACCGAAGAAGGTGGCCAGTGTCGAGGGGATTACCGAATACCGCCTTGACAACGGCCTGCGGTTTCTTCTCTTCCCCGAGCAGTCGGTCCCCAAGGTCACGGTCAACATGACCGTCCTCGTCGGCTCGCGCCACGAGGGCTACGGCGAAACGGGCATGGCCCACTTGCTCGAACACCTGGTCTTCAAGGGCACGCCCAACCAGCCCGACATCGTCGGCGCCATGAAGACACGCGGGGCCCAGTTCAATGGGTCCACGAATCCCGATCGGACCAACTACTACGAGACCCTCCCCGCGAACGACGACAACCTCGAATTCGCCATCAAGCTGGAAGCGGATCGCCTTGTCAACAGCTTCATCCGCGAGGAGGACCTCAAGACCGAGTTCTCCGTCGTGCGCAATGAGTTTGAGTCCGGCGAGAATTCACCCCAACGCATCCTCAACCAGCGCATGATGGCCTCCGCGTTCGAGTGGCACAACTACGGCAAATCCACCATCGGCAATCGGACCGACATCGAGCGCGTTCCCATCAACCGCCTTCAGGCCTTTTACAAAAAGCACTATCAGCCCGACAACGTCGTCCTTGTCGTCGCCGGCAAGTTTGACGAGGCCAAGGCCCTGTCCCTGGTTTCCAAGCACTTCGGCGCGATCCCCAGGCCCGCGCGCGCGCTCGACGCCACTTACACCGAAGAGCCCGCTCAAGACGGCGAGCGTTTGGTGACGCTCCGTCGCGTGGGCGACACGCCTTCCATCGGCATCATGTACCACGTCCCCGCGGTCACTCACCCCGATTCGGCCGCCGTGCAGGTCCTTTCCGGCGTCCTGTCTTCCCAGCCTTCAGGACG
>CALLYK010000425.1 GCA_937858365.1 uncultured Isosphaeraceae bacterium
CGATCACTACGGCCGACCCGGCTTCGCCCGGGTCTTGCTCAGTGTGGCGCGGGCCTGGCTGGAACGTCGGGGCGAAGTTGAGCGCGCCGCTGGGGAACTCACGGAACAGCTTCGGTCAATGGGTTCGGTGCCCGCGTCCCCGGGTCCGCTGGATGAAGGACTCCTGGATGACGCCGCGCGCCATTTGGCCCGCGTTTACGACCCGCGTTACGGCGGGTTCGGTTCGGCCCCCAAGTTCCTCCACGCGATGGACCTGAAGGTCCTACTCCGCGCCTACGCGCGAACCGGCGACCAACACGCCCTGCAAATGGTCCGCCACACGCTGGAAATGATGGCCCGTGGCGGCATTTACGACCACCTTGGTGGCGGCTTTTCCCGCTATTCCACCGACGAACGCTGGCTCGTCCCTCACTTTGAAAAAATGCTCTACGACAATGCTTTGATGATAAGCGTTTATGTAGAGGCATATCAAGTCACCAAAGACGAGACATACGCGACCATCGCGCGCGAGACCATCGACTATGTCCTCGGCCGAATGACCGACACGGAAGGCCCCTTTCACGCGACGGAAGACGCCGATAGCGAAGGCGTGGAAGGGAAATACTATGTTTGGGGGCTCGCCGAGGTCGTCGCCGTCCTGGGGGAGGAGAAGGCGAAAACGTTCGCATACGTTTACGATGTCTCCCAAGGTGGAAATTGGGAACATCAGAACATCTTGAACATGCCCAAGGCGCTCGACCAGGCCGCCATGGCGCTGGGACGAGACGTGGACGACCTGCGCCGGGAGTTGGCCGAGGGGCGGGCCGCCTTGCTCAAGGTCCGCGATCGACGTGTCCCGCCCGGCAAGGACACCAAGGTCCTCGCGTCGTGGAACGGCCTGATGATCGCCGCGCTGGCGTCGGCGGCCCACGTCTTGGACGTGACCGAGTACCACCGAGCGGCCGAGCGCGCCGCCGATTTCGTGCTGGCCAAGATGCGAGGCCCCGACGGTCTGCTCTTCCACGCCTACAGGGACGGCCGGGCGCGCTTCCAGGGCTGCCTGGACGACTACGCGGCCCTCATCGACGGCCTGACTCGCCTCTTCGAGGCGAACGGTGAGGAACGTCATGTCCGCGCCGCTTTGGAGTTGGCTGACGTGATGGCCGCCGAGTTCGCCGACCCCGAAGGCGGTTTCTTCTTCACCGGGAATCGTCATGAACCATTGATCGCTCGTCAAAAAGACGTCTATGACAACGCGACTCCATCCGGCAACAGCCTGGCGGCCACCGCCCTGGCCCGACTGGCCGCGCTGACGGGTCGAGAAGACCTCCGGCGCCTCGCATGGGACTCCCTCGCCGCGGCCCGCCTGGTGCTTGAGAAGGCCCCCGCCGCGGCCGGTCAAGCCTTCATCGCCCTGGAAGTCCTTTTGAGTCCGCCGCGAGAATTGGCCGTCTTCACCGGCTCGAACGCGGCTGAGACCGCGGCGGTCCTTCGACGGGTCTATCGCGATTTCCATCCTGAGCAGGTCGTCGCGCCGGCTTGGCGGACACCCTCTGAAGACCTCACGCGACTCGTCCCGTTGCTGGCGGGAAGGGGGGCCATCGATGGCAAGGTCGCTCTGTACGTCTGCGAGCGGTTCGCCTGCGCGGCGCCCCTCGTGGGAGGCGAGGCGTTCGATGACCGATGATCGAACGCAACGGTCGACCTTGGACGATCCTCGGGAATTGAGTACGATGCATGTTGACCCGTGAATCGACGCGAAGGGGCGCCGGCGACCGATGTGCGAGTTGATGGGACTGTCGTTCGCGAGGCCCGTTTCGGCCGACTTCTCCGTGCGCGCCTTCGCCGCGAGGGGCGAAGACAACGCCGATGGTTGGGGCTTGGCCTGGTATCCCGACCAGTCCGCAGCGATCGTCAAGGAGCCGCGCAAATGGGCCGCCAGTTCCTTCGCCGGGTTCCTCGAGACCTACTCGCACCTCCGCTCGACGACCTACATCGGTCACGTGCGTCACAAGACCGTGGGCGGCCCGCCCACGTATGCCGACACGCACCCCTTCGTCCGGGAATTGCACGGTCGCGACCTCGTCTTCGCCCACAACGGTACGCTCGAAGGCCCGCTCTGGGACTTACCCGTCCGGCGCTTCCGACCCGTGGGCGCGACCGACTCGGAACGGGCCTTCTGTCTTCTCCTCGATCGTCTCGCCGACCGGATTGGACCCCTCGAAGACGAGGGCCACTGGCGCTGGCTCCACGAGGAACTGCTTCGACTGAATCGATTCGGAAAGATGAACATGTTGTTAAGCGATGGAAGTCACCTGTTCGCTTATCATGATGCGAACGGGTACAAGGGACTTACCCATCGTGCCTTGGTCCTGCGCCCCCATTGTTCGCGGCGCCTGGAAGACGCGTCGCTGGCGATCGACCTTGTGGATGACGAGGGGGACGAAGTCGATGTGGGCCAAGTGGTCGCCACCCGACCCCTGGGCGGCGAGGGCTGGCAGCCGTTTCGACACGGTGAGTTGATCGTGTTCCGGGCCGGGCGGCTGGCCTTTGCTCGGTCCGGGAACGAGGCCTCGGGTCAGCTGGGACCATAGCGTCGACTCGATAAATAAGATAACGTGTCGCGAACGGACTTCCGCGAGCAACCGGGAGATGGCCATGCGACACGATCGTTACATCAACAACGATTCGGGTGCTTATAGCATCTTGCCTTCCTGGGTCCTCGACAAAGTGATCGAGGACGCCCGCGAGAACGACGCCAAGTTCGTCAGAAAACATGCGGCAATCCTGCAAGCCCTGGTGGGGGACGCCGAGTTCGTGGCGCGAGTCGTCGTGGACGAGCCGCTGACCCAGGCCGAGCAAAGTGAGTGGATCTCTCGAGTGCGGTGGCCCTTGCGGGTGAAGTGCGGGCGATTGCTCGTTTGCGGAGGCTTTGACCCCGACACCATCGCTGACCTTGAAGAGGACGAATCGGCGTTCGTGACGGTCCCCAAAGGGGACTACACGGTTGAGGTCCTCACTTACTTGAACACAATGAACGGACTGGTCCTGCACGCGGAGTGGGGCCCAGACGCACGCCTCGGTGCCTGGTTTCGCCGGGACCATGCGGGTCGGGCGATGCCGTCGTGGCTCGCATCGGATCTGTTTTGGGACCCGGAGGAAGACCCCGGTCACGAGTCCGAATGGCGCGATTTCGCCGCCTCATATCGATCGGGGAAACTGGCGATCGACGCATCGACCACAAGCTTTGTGGGGGTGATTGTCCACCTTCTTCGCGAGGAGACGCCCACGGACCTTTCCAAGCCAGGGAAGGATTGGTTTTTCCCGGCGGACGCGGGACTGCGCCGCCCCGAGCGCTTTCCCCTGGGCATCCCCGCAGTCGGTTGCGAAGACACGGTTTCGAGCGAAGTTCTTCAGGCCATCAAGTCTGGTGCTTGAGGCGCGGTCGTCTTAACAGGGCGGGTCGAACGAGACCGGCGGCAGTTCGGCGACCGCGCGCCGGAGCGTTTGTTCCCACTGGGCGTGGATCGCCAGCAAGTCGGGGTCGCGCTCGCCGAATCGGCGATAGCGCTTCAGGTCCAGGTCGTCGCGGCTGTACAAGAGCAGATCGATCGGGGGTCCGACGGTGACGTTCGACCTCATGGTCGAATCGATCGAGATCAAGGCGTAGCGCGCGGCGTCTTCGAGTGAGGTCCGGTCGTACCGCACACCTCGGTCGAGGATGGGGCGGCCGTACTTGGTCTCGCCGATTTGGAGGTAGGGCGAGTCTTCCGTGTAGCGCAACGGGTTACCTTGCGGATAGATCATGTACAAATCATGAGGATGACCGCGCACTTGCCCCGCCAGGAGGAGGTGGACGTTGAATTGGTAGTTTGCCGCCTCCAAGGCCGAGCGGTCGAGTTCGGCCACATGCCGGACTTGCTCGCCGATGAGGCGGGCCGCGTCGTACATCGTCTCGACGTCGGCCAGGCCGACGCCCCGGTCGAAGTCTCTGCGGAGGAGGGTCAAGACGGATTGGCAGCAGGAGAGGCTGCCGCTGCTGAGGACCGCGAAGAGGCGTTCGCCCGGTCGGACGAACAGGTGCATCTTTCGGCAAACGTTGATTTGGTCATAGCCGGCATTGGAACGGGAGTCGGACGCGACCACGAAGCCTTCGCGAGTCGCGATGCCCACGCAATAGGTCACGTCGCTGACACCTCTCGAGGGAACTTCGGGTCGTTCGCCGACTCGATCACATACGAAATCAAGATACAGTCGTTGTCCGCGTCTGACTACGGGAGTGGTCCCGATTGGTTTGTCATTGTTGCTGCTGGCCTTGCTGGTGCCTGTACTGGCCTCGGTAGGTCGATTGCCGGCCGCCGCGTGTATTTCTCTGGAACTGATAGCCGCCGGAGGCCCCGCGCGGGGGCGAGTGCGCCGTGTTCGGGCCGATCGGCTCGTTCCATAGGGTGCCGGATGGCTCGGCCCAACCCTGGAACTCGTAAGGTACGCGGGTCGCTGGTTCGATCGCCACGGCCACGGCGATCGCTGTTGGTTTTCAAGAATGAACGCGGGAATCCCGATCGCTCCCCCCTGGCACCCGAGCTGCGGTAGAATTGTTTCGAAGTCGGCACAATGTCTGGCACAGCGGAACGTCCCTCCGGCATTTTCACTTCATCGCCCATTCCATCAAAGAACAACCCTTTCATTTTGAAACAGGATTGCATGCCCTCTCTCTCCCGACGATTTGCCGAATATGCCGTCAATCTTTCCTTCGACCGCCTCGATCAACGGTTGCTAGACGCGGATGTTCCTGCCTCCCTCCGGCGACGAACGGCTCCTGCGCGCCCTCCCCGGCGAAGCGCGAGGTGGTGGAGTCGTTGCCCCAGGCGCTGACATTGACGTCCCACAGGTCGGGCAGCTCGGCCAGCATGGCGACGACGTCCCGTCCCTCCTCGGCCGCGACGATGCCGGCCGGGCCCATCAGCTCGTCGACCGCCAGCCGCACCGCCACGGCGCAATGCTCGCCGACCGCTTCCTTGGTCTCCTCGATCAGCTCGCGCAGCAGCCGGGCGCGGTTGGCCAG
>CALLYK010000426.1 GCA_937858365.1 uncultured Isosphaeraceae bacterium
CCCCCGCCACGATCGCGGACCTTGCCCGCGTCGTCGCCACGCCGCCGCCGGAATCGCTCGGGTCCGTGGAGCGCGTGCCCTTCGGCCAGCGTCGGGCCAACGCCGCGGTGACGCTCCTGCGGCTGGGCGAGCGCGAGCAGGTGCCGCCGGTCTTCGACTGGACCGATGACCCGGAAGCGCTCACGCAGTTCATTTTCCGTTGCCGCGAGCGCGGTGTCGGCGTGGGGCCGTTGCTGGACTGCCTGAAGCTGGTCGGCGACGCCCCGCGCGACCGCTATCCCCGTGATGCCCGCTACGCCCTGCTGCTGGCGCTGGGGGAATTCCCCCTCGACCTGGTCCCTGAAGCGCAACGGCCGGCCCTGCTGAAACAACTGGCCGACTGGTACCGCGACGACCCCAGTTCGGGCGTCCATGGGGCTTCGGGCTGGCTGCTGCGGCAATGGGGCCAGGCCGATGTCGCCCGGCAGGTGGACGAGACCCCGGTGCCGTATTCGCCCGACCGCGAGTGGTTCACGCTGGCCGTCACCGTGACGCCGACGGCCCTGCCGACGCCGAAGGCCGACGAGGGGGCCGAGCCCGCGAAACCGGCCGAGCCCGCCGAACCGCCGCCGGCCAAGACGTTCCACTACACCTTCATCGTGTTCCCGGCCGGAGAGTACGCGGTGGGGTCGGTGAACGATGAGCCGGACCGGGCGAAAAACGAGGTGCGACACCCGGTCCGCCTCACGCGTCCCTTCGCACTCCTGGATCGGGAGGTCACCCTCGAGGAACTGATCGCGTTCCATCCGCGTTATGTCGGTTTCATGCGGCGATACGATGCGAAACGAGAGGACGCCGTTTTCGGCACGGACTGGTACGACGCGGCCGGTTTTTGCCGCTGGCTGGGGCAACAGATGGGCCTGCCGGAGACGGACCAGCCCTACCCGGACCCGACGACACTGGACAAGGTACAGTATCCGCGTGAACCGAACCCCAGGGCGAACTGGGCGCCGCACGCCTGGCCGCTGGAGCTGGGCCGCCGGGGGTTCCGGCTGCCGAGCGAAGCGGAGTGGGAAGTGGCCTGCCGAGGAGGCGCGCGGACGGCCTATGGCTACGGAGGCGAGGTCGCTCTCCTCGGTCGCTTCGGTTGGTTCACAGACAACAGCGGCAAGAAAGTTCATCCGCCCCGGGAACTTCGGCCCAGCCTCCGTGGTTTGTTCGACCTTCATGGGAACGTATTCGAGTGGACCCACGACTGGTTCGCAGATTATCCTACGGAGGCCGTGGCGAACCCGTTGGGACCTCCGAGTGACTCGTACCGGGTGGTCCGTGGCGGCAGTTGGAGCCTCGTCGCGGCGATTTGCCGGACGGCGCTCCGCAGCTCGAACGCTCCGCCGGACCGCTCGTTCAACAACGGCTTCCGCCTGGCCCTGAGTCCGTCTGAGGTCCCCGCCGGAGGCGGGGAAGGAAGAAGTGAAAAGGGAGAAGTGAGAAGTGGCCGATGAGAAGAAACGAGACATCCTGGAGAGGACTTTTCGGTTTGCGGTGCGGGTTGTGAAACTATGTCAGGTCCTCGATCAACGGCCAGGCGTTGGGCGGACGTTATCACGACAGTTGCTGCGGTCTGGTACCTCGATCGGGGCAAATGTTGAAGAAGCACAAGCTGGACAGAGCCGCGCGGATTTCTTGTCGAAATACTCGATTGCTTGCAAAGAGGCCCGCGAGACACACTACTGGCTGCGATTGATCGCGGATTGCGATGTCTTGCCTGTGACGAGGCTTGGAGAAATCACCCAGGAGTGCAACGAACTTGTCGCCATACTGACAACGATCGTCAAGAACACTCGTTCGGGACCCTAAAGCGGTTCACGATCGCCTTGTTCACGACATGACCAGACCCGTAACGCTCCTTGGCACGCCATTGCGTGCCCCACAAAGGCTGCCCTCCACTCCGTGATCCTGCAAAACCGTTAGAGCGGTTCACGATTGGGTTGCGCACGCTCGAGGACGAATCGTTCGAAGTCCGCCAACAGCTGCGCGGCAAAACCGGGTCAACCCGGCTTGAAGTCCCCAGCGCTCCTCCATCACGCCTTGCAGGTCCTGTTTTCAGGCCCGTTCACGGGTCTTCTCCGCGCAGCGGTCGTAGACCCGTCGTTGACGGCGGGGCTTGAGAGAGCGAGGAAGAGACGGCCCAGGACGGGACCACTTCGTCTGGTTGGGGCCGCACGGTCCCGGTAGGATAAGATGAGTCACAAGGGGGGAACGCATGATGGGCGCCGGATCGTCAACTGTCCCCGCACGTGCGACTCGGGCTGACCTCGCGCGCACACCCGGCAAGGCGGAGTTGATCGGCGGGAGGATCGTGCTTCGAATGCCCAGTGGGTCCCAACCCGGACGCGTGGCCCTGCGGATCGCACGGAGCGTTGACGATCAGGCCGAGCGCACCGGACGAGGATTCGCCGTCGGTGACAACACGGGCTTTTACGTCCCTACGCTGGAGTCGGGACGTGAGTCGTTCTCGCCCGACGCGGCTTATTTCGAAGGCCCCGCGCCTGTCGACCCGATGAGGTTCGTCGAGGGTCCGCCGACCTTCGCGGTGGAAGTTCGGAGTGAAGGGGACTACGGCCCGGCCGCCGAGGCCGAGCTGGCCGCGAAGCGAGCAGATTACTTCGAGGCGGGCACCCTCGTTGTCTGGGACGTTGACCCACTTGCCGAATGTGTTCACGTCTATCGTCCCGATTCGCCCGATCGGCCTATCACCTATCACCTATCACCGAGGTCAGGAAGTCGACGCCGAACCAGCCCTTCCCGGCTGGCGGATCGCGGTGGATCGCGTGTTCCCTTGATTGATCCATTTTCCCGACGCTCGTTGTGAAGGCCCCCTCCGCCTCATTGCTCGTCTCAGGGGACCCAGAGGTCGCGGCACGCCTGCTCGTAGCTCGGCCCCAGGTCGAGCGGCACGGCGAGCGCGGGCGATAGCCAGAGCGGGACCCGCGGCAGCGGCTGGTCGATGACCATCGGTCGGCAGGTCCATTCCAGGAGGGCCTTCCCGTCGCGACGTACCCGTCGGCAGGAGGCCGCGTACAAGGGCGGCGATCCCGGCCCGGCCTGGCCGACGAACGCGAGGAGCTCCGCGAAGAGGTCGCCCGGTCGCGTCGTCACCAGGTCGACGAGGGTCACCGCGACACCGGCGCTCAGAAGCTCGGCGCACTTCGCCACGAACGCGTTGCGGCTTTCGGGGCGGTCTTTGTTCCGCGGGCTGATCAACTCGATCGCGGCGACCAGGGTCCTGCCCCGGCGAGCGTCGTAAACCCGCACCTCGTACTCGTCGGCGTCGGGCCACGCGGCCTCGACCGACACGATCGGCAACGCCCGCGCCCAGGCGGCGGTCGCCACCCCGCCCCCATTTCCCTGGTCTTCCCGCTCGTCGGGCGCGGCCGACCCCTCATCGCGCCGAGAGGCCGCGACGTCCACCTCGAACAGCGAGCCAAGCCGCACCCGAGGCGCGGCCACGTACCCTTCCGGGAGGACCCCGTGCAGGTGCTGGACGATGACCGCCGGCCACATGCCGAGCAGCTCCCCCCAAAGCAAGAGAGAATCGACCGGCGGGCGGAAGTGGTCGCGGAGCGGCATGAGTGGCCTCCCGCAAAGATCCTATCGCGCACTACCGGCCCCAGCGACCCGCGCGAACGGTCCAGACCCGCGCTCCCGCCTCGGGCGGTCGGTCTCGGCTTGCGATTGTACTCACGAAGCTTGTGGGGGTAACATGCGTTGCATCACCTTAGAGGCGGTGGCGAGAGGCCGGTCATGCGCGTCCTTGTCCTGGTCGAGACCGTGCCTGGAAACGGCTATCGAGCGAAAGGGGGCGAACCCCTGGCCCTCAGCGCGGACGCCCCGACGCGCGACGAGGCCATCGCCCGACTCCGGGACCTCATCGCGGATCGACTCTCCTTGGGGGCGGAATTGATCAGTCTGGACGTCGAGGGCCGGAAGAACGCGCCCGTCCCCCAGCCGATCTGGGACGAGACCGACCCATTGCTCGACGAGTGGCAAGGGGCCATGCGCGATTATCGGCGCGAGGTCGAAGCGGACCCGGAACGGTGACGGGTCGGTACGTCCTCGATACCGACATGCTGACTCTGGCCCAGCGAGGCCAACGCGAAGTCGCCCAACGTGTCCTGGCGACCGACGCCGCTCACCTGGCCATCACCGTGATCTCGGTCGAGGAACAGCTCACCGGCTGGTACACGCTCTTGCGCAAGACGACCGACCGGGCGAAACTCGCTCGGGTGTATCAGCGATTGGCGGAGACAGTGACGTACCTCGGCGGTTGGTCCATCCTCCCGTTCACCGAGACCGCCATCGACCGATCCGCCCAACTCAGGTCGCTGAAGCGGAACATCGGCAAGATGGACCTCGCGATCGCCGCGATCACCCTGGAGCATGGGGGAATCTTGGTCACTCGGAACACACGCGATTTCCAGCGAGTCCCCGGGCTGATAATTGAAGACTGGTCCGCGCCGCTTTCTTGACTGTGAGAGCGGAATGAGGGTCGGGGGCCGATCCTTGACCGAGTTAGGGAACGGCCACCGACTCCTTTTCCTTCTCGCGGTGGAGGGGCCGAACCGAATCCGTCGGGTCGCGCAGGTCTCGATAGCCGACGGACGGCAACGCCCGAGCATGGCGCGGAAAGGCCGGGTCCACGAGCCCGAGGCGGACCGCCTCGTCGAGACCGGCGCCGGCGGGCAGCGGCGCGCTCTTCAAGAGTACGAGCGAGCTCGCCCCTAGACGCGCGGCCAGATGGGCCGCGATCGTGTCGCTGGTCACATCCCAAGTGCGCGGCAGGTCGCGAGACTCGTCTTCCTCGAGCATCGCGCGCGGGGCGAGCACAGGGACTCGTCCCGGACATGGCTCGCCGACGTGACTCACGACCACCAGCCCAGGGACAATCGCGGCGAGCACGTGGGCCGTCAGGTCGAGCGCGCGGATCGCCAGTTCATGTGACCCGGCCTCGCCGAGCTTGTGAATGGCGTCGAGATGACGAACCACGTCGGCCGCGCCGCCACCGCCGCAAATCACCAGGAGGCCCCCTTCAGGACCACCCAGTTCCTTGAGGGATTCACCCAAGCGTTGGGGCAAGGCCGGCCAATCGAGCAGGCTGCCGCCCACCTTGACGACCGTCCGAACACCACTCATCCTTCGGGGCCCTCGCTCGCCAAGACGACCAAGGCGTGCGCGCAGCCGGCCGACGACGCCGAGGGCCCCCAGCGCTCGTGGAGGTCGAGCACCTTGCCGCCGGGAACGATCAAGCGATCGGCCAGCCTTCGCGCGAGGAAGGCCCCGGAGCCCGCGACGATCGCACCGCGAGGACGGCCAATGGTGGCGCCGCAGGCCCGCTCGGCCGCGACCGCCAGGCGATCGAGAAGGGCCTCCTCGGCGGCCCAGGCGAAGGCGGTGGCGTCGTCGGCGCTGAAGCCCTCGCGATCGGCGCCGA